>JBMCFH010000247.1:0-5083 GCA_048620455.1 Chloroflexota bacterium
CGGTGCGCACGCGGTCCATCGTTTCCTCGGCCTTGTGCTGCGCCTCGTCTACGAACTGGTCGCGGTAACGGCCCATCCATTCATCTTCAGTGTGCGTGCGGGGCATCATCAGGCCCACGCCAATGCCCACCGCCAGCGCCGCGGCGCCCACCGCCAGCGGATTGCGATCCATTAGCTGGCGAAAGTCCTGCTTCGTCTCCGCCGCTTCGCGCCGCGCGCGGGCCCGCAGCTCGTTCATCCGTTGCTGCGCCTCGCGCTCCAGGTCGCGGCTCCTGTCGCGGGCTTCATCCGCCACGTGCCGCGCCCGTTCCTGCACCTGCTCGCTCGTCTCCTCAACCGACTCCTGCACCCGTGAACCCATTTCGTCTACGCGCTGTTGCACGCGTTGCCGCGCACGTTCGGTGACCGGCTGGTCATCGTCCATGGCCCCCTCGGCGCGAGCCGTGGCGTAATCATAATCGTAGCGCTCGTCGTAATCGTAGTCGTACTCATAGCGCGAACCGGCGTAACGTTGGCGCTGCCGGCTGTCCCTGGAGCCGCCATTGCCGCCTACCAGCAACCAGCCCAGGCCGATCCCTACCATGGCTGCGGGCACCGGGTTCTCTCTCACCGTGTCCTTCAGATTTGTGCGCCAGTTTTTGGCCGTGTGTGTCGCTCTATCCGTCATCTGTTCCACCTTTCCAATGGTCGCATCGCGCACGGCATCTTGCGCCTGCCGCGCCGCCTGCTGCACCGTTTCTTCTGCTTCCTGTTTAAGGCGCTGCGGTTCCAGCCGCGCCTGAATCTCGTCAATCGTCTGGCTCATTTGACGCCGGGTTTGCGCAATCTGCGCCTGCAAAACGTCTGGGTCATTTGTCGCCTGCGCTATTTCCCGTCGTCGTTCCGTCCCTAGTCGACCTGTCGTTTCATCCATTCCTGGTCCTCCCGCAGCGTCTCCAGGGTGCGCTGTGGCACCGGATCAACGCGCTTCAGGTCGCTCAACCCTTTTTGCAGCAGGAGGTAGCCAATTCCGGCCACCACCACGCCCACAATCAGGGCCGACCACCCATTACCAACAACTTCTCCCAGGCCAAGAATGGCCGCGTAGACCAGAGCCAGTAACCCGGCATAGGCCACAGCGCCGCCCATGATCAGAAAGGTAACATCCCTTCCCGCATCACGAGCCTTTTCGCTCATTTCCAGCTTCGCCAGCTGTACTTCCTGGCGAACCAGCGTCCTCGCCTCGGCGGTCAACTCGTCAAACAGTTCTCCTAGAGAACGCTCTTCATGTACGTAAGCCATATTCAGCTCCTTACCCCCATTCACTTAGCGGTTACGAAGTGTCGGTGTGGTATCGCGCTGCGGCAGATAGCTTGCCGACTCACTCTGGCGCCACTCGTCGCCCATCGGCTGCTGACCCTGGCTGCTGCTCTTAAAAAAGCGCGCGACCAGGAGGCCTACGCCGAACGCCGCGCCCAGAAACACCTCCGGCTGCCGGCGGGCAAATTCCTCCGCGTCATGAACGACGGCATCTACGTCCTTCTGCTGTAGATAGCCGGAGAAACGCTCCACCTCATCGGCCACGCGGTCGCTATACTGCGCCACCGAGCGGCGGTCTTGCTGGCGAAGCTGGCCCCCGGTCTCGCGGAAGGCCTGAGCCACGGCATTAAGCTCCGACGCCATCTGGCCCTTGCGCTGGTCCAGCATGGACCGCGCCTGATTTTCAGCTTTCGCCGTCATCTCCTGCGCCTGCCGCTGCGCCTGGCTGCCCAATTCCTCGGCGCGGGCCTTGGTCTCGCGGGCAACCTGCTGCGCCTTTTCCTTTGCTTCCTGGCTCCCCTCTGTGACAGTGGGATCCGTCTGCGAACGTGTATGTTCTACCATAGTGCTTTTCCTTTACTATGCTGCTCTTTAGACGTTCAATCTATTTGGTTGTAAGTTTGACGTGTGGTGCGGCGTCCCACCCTTATGGTGCCACAGATGAGGGGAATTTCGCTTGTATCTACGATATAAGTGGGGGCACAAAAATGTTATACACTGCCAGAAACCGGCGCCGGCTCCCGCTCTTCCATCAGCGCCACCAGCCGTTCCTCCAGAAGACCATAGCCCGTGTAGCGGATTTCCAGGGGCAACTCCATATACTCGGCCACGTCCCTGGCGCGCTCCATCATCTCCGGCTCTTCCTTCTGCACCAGATAGACGAGGCGTTTATAGTTGCGGAAATAATCTTCCTTCAGCTGGGGATAACGGTCCAACCCCAGACCCTTGATGACCAGCCCCCTGAATCCTCGCAGCAGAAAATCGGTGAGGAAAAACGTGCCCGGCTCCTCCTCCATCAACGCCTCAAACTGGCTGCCGCCGTACATCTCATAACAGTGAGGGCCGGCGACGCGTTCGATGCCATACCGCTCCAGCACCTCGTCCAGCGCGCCGCGTGACCCGCAATCGCCAAAGACCACAAAAATCCGCTCGTACTGCGAGCGCAGCTCCTGGAACCGCTTCTCTACATCCGGGGCGATGCGCTCCGGATACATGTGATCCAGGGCCGGCACGCCCACAACATCCACATCCCAGCCGTGTTTCTGTATAATATCCAGCACTTCACGCGCCAGCGCGCCGCACATGATGAAAGCCGTCTTCGCCGTCGTTTGCGTTTTTTCTGCCATATTTCCATTTTGCCTACGATTGACGTAGCGCGCCAGCCGAATTCAAGATATATTTATCATATATCAAGGAAACCTGTCTCGATGGGGAGAAAAAGGAACAATCTGTGGAAAGACTCTCTCTTAAACAAAAAGCTTACGAAGCCATTCGACACAAAATCGTTTCTCTGGAGTTGCCGCCCGGCGCCGTCATCGACGAATCGGCGCTCATCGACGAACTTGCTGTAGGGCGCACGCCCATTCGCGAAGCATTACAACGATTGGCTCTGGAAAAGCTGGTCGTAATCGTACCACGGCGTGGCATGTTCGTGACGGAAATCGGCATCACCGACCTGCAACGCCTTTTTGAAGTGCGCCTGGAGCTTGAGGAACTGGCTGCGCGCCTGGCTACGAGACGGGGACGAGCCGAGCACTGGCGGCGCATGGAAGAGATATTGGCCCGGCTGGACGACGAGAGCGAAGAAACAAACAACGAAGTACTGATCGCCATCGACGGCGCCTGCCACGAAATCATGTACGAGGCCGCCGACAATGAGTTTCTGCAAGACACATTGAGCACCATGTACGCGCTGAGCCTGCGCCTCTGGTATTACTCGCTGGCCAAAATCGGGCGCATGCACAGCACCGTGTCCGAACACCGCGACATCCTGGCAGCACTAAAGGCGGGCGACCAGGACCGGGCAGGCGCGCTATTAAAAGCACATATCACCTCCTTCCAGGAGGAAATTCAGGACGTGATGTTGGGTACGGCAACGCCGGCGTAACCCGCGAGGGAACCTACCCCTGGCAGGCCGGCGCGTGGGCAGCGCCCTCTGAATAGTGAGAGGAAAGGAGAATCAGAATGGGCAGAGAAAGAACAGGCCGGCGCAGTCGCCGGCGCGAACGGCGTCAGAAGAAACGGGAGGCGAGCCGGCCGACATTGTCGCAACCGGTGAACAGTTTTGCGCCCTTCGAAGTGCTTTCCGAGGAGGGCCTGGAACAGATTCACCAGGCATCGATGGAGATTCTTTCCGAGATCGGGATCGACTTCTACGATGACGAGGCGCTGGCCATTTTGAAAGAACACGGCGCCGACGTTCAGGATCAGACGGTCTTCTTCGATCCGGCGCTGATTGAGGAGTATGTGTCCAGGACCCCCAGCCAGTTCACACAACTGGCCCGTAATCCGGACAATAACGTGCTCGTCGGCGGCAAGCACCTCTGCTTCGCCCCCGTCTACGGCCCGCCTTTTGTCATCGATTTAGAGCGAGGACGGCGCGAGGCCACGCTGCAAGATTTCCAAAACTTTATCAAACTGGCTTACATGAGCCCCTACATGCACCACTCCGGGGGCACGGTGGTGGAACCTACCGATCTGTCGGTGGAAACGCGCCACCTGGACATGGTCTATAGCCACATCAAATACAACGACAAGCCGTTCATGGGCTCCGTGATGTCCGCGGAGAACGCCGCGGACAGCGTGCGCATGGCCGAAATACTCTTCGGCGCCGAGGAAATTCGCGAGCAACCGGCAGTCATCTCGCTAATCAACATCAGTAGCCCGCGCCGTTTGGACGACCGCATGCTGGGCGCGCTGAAGACCTATGCCCGCGCGCGACAGGCTACCATCATTACCCCCTTCATTCTCTCCGGGGCGATGGCCCCCGCCTCCGTCGCCGGCACCCTGGCCCAGCAAAACGCCGAGGCGCTGGCGGGCATCGCCTTTGCCCAGATGTGCGAGCCGGGCGCGCCCGTCGTCTACGGCTCTTTCCAGACAAACGTCGATCTACAGAGCGGGTCGCCCGTTTTCGGCTCTCCGGAGAGCCAGCTGGCCCTCTGCGCCAGCGCCCAACTGGCCCGCCGCTACAACCTGCCCTTCCGCAGCGGCGGCATGTTCTCCAGTTCCAAGATCGCCGACGCCCAGGCAGCCTATGAATCGGTGCAGGTGATGCTGCCCACCGTCCTGGCCCGCGTCAATTTCGTTCTTCACGCTGCCGGCTGGCTGGAAGGTGGGCTGACCGCCGGTTTCGAGAAGTTCGTCCTCGATTGCGAGTTGCTGGGCATGTACCATACGCTGCTGAAAGGCATCGACCTTTCCGAGGAAGGCATGGCTATGGAATCCCTGCGCACGGTAGAGCCCGGGGGCCATCACCTGGGTACCCCGCACACGGTGCGCAATTTCCGCACCGCCTTCTACCGCGCCGACCTGTTCGACCAGGACCCTTACGAACAGTGGGTGGAGAAGGGCAGCGAGGACGCCTACCAACGGGCGCACACACAGTACAAAACGCTGCTCAAACAGTACGAGCCGCCCTCGCTGGACGAGGCGGTTGACGAGGAGCTGCAAGATTTCATGGCGCGCCGCAAGGCGGAGCTAGACAATGCTTCAGGATAACGAGGTGCAATGTGACCGAAGAGATTAACATCAAGGAAATGGCCACGGAGGAGCTGCTGGAGTTGAT
>JBMCFH010000248.1:0-5062 GCA_048620455.1 Chloroflexota bacterium
ATTGGGTGGACGTAGCACTTCTTAGCTAAAGATCAGCAGCGGACGCCCGGCGTCGCGCAGAATTTGCAACGCAAGCTGGCGCCTGTGCCGCCAGCGCCGTCCGGCGCGCAACGCGGGCATAATGATCAGGTCACAGTCGGCGTCTCTCGCCTGCCTCGCGATGGCAGCCGCCTTCTCCCCGCGCAATTCGACGAACGTCGCGCCTACCTCGTGCAGGGCCAGATATTTGCGCACCGGCGTCGTGATTCGTTGCCAGAAGTGGCGGCGCGCCACGCCTACGACCAGCGTCGCGCCCCAGGCCTCGGCCATATAAGTAGCCGCAAAGAGACCCTCATGCGCCCGCGGCGTGCCGTCGTAGACGAGCAACACCGAGCGAAGACATCTGTGTGTCCCCGGCGTCACCAGAATCGGCCGGCGGCAGCGCTGCAACAGGTGACGCAGCGCCTCGTCTTCGTGACCGATGACCACAATGTCGGACACCAGCGCCCGCCGGTAGATGAGCGGTCCCGGCGCGCCCGCTTCGCGCACCAGCGTGGCGCGAACCTCGGCCTGTTGGCAAGCGCGGTGGAACGCGGCCTCCGCGGCGTCCAACTGCGCGTCTCCCGCGTCGCCGCCAGAATCAAGCAACAGGCCGTGAACGCGTGCGCCTTCGCGTCCCGCTAAATGCAGCGCCTGTTTCACCGCTTCCTGCTCTCCCTCGCCCGGCCAAAAGGGTAATAGAACGTCGGCAAATAGGGCCTCGCTGTAACGCGCCAGCATGCGCTCGTGGGCCCAGCTACGCGGCGGCAAGGGCGTTTCGCGCCGGGACCACAGCCGCCGCAACCGGTAGAGCACCCGTGCAGGCCACGAGCGGCGCGCGGCCTGCGCATCCAGCACACGGCCGGCGGCCACGCCCGGCGACACGTACCAGCCCAGCTCGTTGCGCAGCTCGGCCTGGTGAGTGGCAATCCACAGATAGAGGTCGGTCTCCGTGCGCCCGGGAAAATAGCGTAATATTCCCTGCTCGCGAATCGCCTCCACCACCGGGACGTACGCTTCGTCGTGCCAGCGCAGCGCCGCCTCCCTGTCAGATAACGAGCGCCCCTCCGCTTCCTCCAGACGATAGCGATAGGCCTCGATGTGGTTCTCCAGGTGCGCGTACTGGCCCGCCACGCTGACGCGCAGGTCGCTCTGCGGTCGCCGCACGTCAAGCCGGGTGCGGGCCAGAAACGCTGCCTGTTCCGCCTTGACGATCAACGTATCCGGATCGTCGCCGGGCGCCAGCGGCACACGCGTGCGCACCTGGATCACCTCGGCGTCGATGTGCGACAGTCCCTGGCGCCGCGCTACTGATACGCGATGGTTCCCGTCGAGGATAAAGTAAGCGTCGCCGATCTCGTATACCGTAACCGGCGGCAGGTCGGCTACGTTGGCCGTCTTTACGCGCGCCCAGCGGTGCGCGTCGGCGTCCAGCCGCGGCAAGAAAGTGCGCGTGAAATCGTTGTAGCGCCCCACACTGCCCACGATGGCCTCCAGCGGGATCGGTCGCAGTCCGGCCTCGCCCCGCCCCAGCACCTGAAGCTGGCGCGCCACATCCTCATAGGAAAGCAAGGACACCGATTTTCCCTGCAGGCGGCCCACCAACTCCTGCAATGAGGCCTGAGCACGCGCCCTATAAAAATCATTGACGGCAATCTGGTAAGGCCGTTGCCTGCCAGAGGTCAGATTGGCACCTGGATACTGCATTCTGCGTTCCTCACCACGCCGAGCGCGGACCTCTACCGCGCTGAAGAGTGGCGCGGTGTGGAACTGCAGTATAGCACATTCAAAGTCAGGCTCTAATTTCCTGCCGCTGGAACATGACGTAACTGACGGCAAAGAGCAAAATCGTCGCCGCAATCATGCCCGTTAGATGGGGCCACACGAGCATCAGGCTCTCGCCCAAAGGCAGCGGCGCGCCCAAAATGGCGCCCTGATACTGGCTGGGCAACACCAATCCGAAGGAGCGCGTGGCCGGATTGAGTAGCCCCACGGTGGCCTCCACAAAGAGGACGTTGGGCGACAGCCGCGCCAGCGCCTGCACCAGTTGCGCCTGCGAGAAAAGCTCCTGCACCGTTCCCGCCTGCACAGGTCGCGCCAGCTGGGCCACGATTCTGGCCAGAATATCCCAGAAGATGATGAAGAAGAGCCACACGGCGATGGACGCCAGCGCCGCCGTGGCCGACTGGCGGAACACGGTAGAAAAGACCATCGCCAGCGCCAGCCAGATGCCGCCGTAGAAGATGGTCGCCACCAGGAACAACACGATACGCGCCATCTCCTCGCCGCCGGGAGCCACCCCCAGGCCCAGCAGGCCCATGCCGATGATCAGCAGCCAGATGGCGGAGAGCACCAGGGCCATGGTCAGCAACGCCGCCAGGAACTTGCCCGCCAGCAACGCGTCGCGGTAGATCGGTTGCGCCAGCACCCGCGACAGGGTGCGCTGGTTGAACTCGCCGTTGATGGCGTCAAAGGCCAGGGCGATGGCGATCAGGGGCACCAGGAAACCCAGAAACCCGATGAAGGCGGGCAGCGGCTCCTGGGCCGTGGTGAACAGGCGTAGATAGATAAAGGGATCGTCCGGCGATGCGCTTTCGCGCAGGTTCTGTACGGCCACAAAGACGGTGCCGCCCGCAGTGGCCAGAATCAGCAGCTCCAGAATGCGCATGCGCGCGCTGGTGAGGTGATCGGCCATATCTTTGAAGACGACGGCCCACAACCCCGTCCAGGGCGATCCCTCTCGCGAGCGGCGTCGTTGTTCAGGCTGGGACGGCATGGCTTACCTCCTCAAAGTACTGGTTATAAATGTCGTCCAGGTTGGGCTCTTCCACGGCCAACGAGCGTAACTCGCCGCCGGCGTTGACCACCGCGCGCGCCGCCTCCGGGCGCAGGTCGCGCGTCGCTTCCAGCACGAAACGATCCGAGTCTTCGAGCGCCACGCTGTTCACGCCGGGCAGCGCCTGCAGGGCCTGCTCCAACCGCCGGGGATCCCCCTGCACCTGCAGATGCACGTGATAAGCGCCGCCCAACACGCGGCGGGCCAGCTCCGGCACGCGCCCTTCCAGCACGATCTCGCCGCGGTGGAAGAGGCCCACCCGGTCACAGACCGCCTGCACCTGGGGTAAGAGGTGGGAGGAAAGCAAAATCGTGATCCCCTCCGCTTTCAAGTCGTTGATAATGCGCAAAAACAGGCGCGCCGCTTCCGGATCGAGGCCCACGGTGGGCTCATCCATAATGATGATCGGTGGATCTTTCAGAAGCAGTTCGGCCACGCCCAGCCGCTGGCGCATGCCTCGCGAAAAGGTGCCCACCGGCTTGTCCAGCGCCTCGCTCAGACCCATGCGCGCCACGGCGTCCTCGATACGCTCGTCCGCCTCATTGCGCGAGAGCCCGTTGAGGCTGGCGATGTAACCCAGGTTCTCGCGCGCCGTCAGCCGATCGTAGAAGCCAACCTGGTCCGGCAGATAGCCCACACGCGCCTTGACGCTGAGCGGCCGGCGCACCGGATCATATCCCAGCACGCGCACCCTGCCCGCCGTGGGCTCTGTCAGGCCCAACAGCATCAGAATCGTCGTCGTCTTGCCCGAGCCGTTGGGGCCCAGCAAACCGAAGACCTCGCCGGCCTCGATGGACAGGTTCAGGTCGCGCACGGCGACGAAATCGCCATAATGCTTGCTGAGATGTTCCGTCTCAATCACCAGTTCGGCCATCGCTCGCCTCCTAGCGGCGGCCAAAGCGGGCCACAGCCAGGCCCACGACTGCCACGGCAACCGCAATCAGCGCCACCCCGGCGACGCCCCACAGCGTGGAGGTGCGCACCGTCACACGGTACTCCATCGATTCGTTGCTGGCATCCTCCGGGCGCGCGCGGAAGGTCACCACATAGTCGCCGGCAATGGCATTGTCCGGCGGCTGCACACGCGCCGTCACTTCTTGCTGCTGTCCCGGCGGCAGTTCATCCACACCCTCCGGCTCGAAGGACACCGTCCACCCGTTGGGCGCCGAGTGGCTCATCTCAATGCCCCGCGCGGGCGCCGACCCTGTGTTTTGCAGCAGCAACGTATACGTAGTCTCCACGCCGGCCTCCGCCTGCCCCGACAGGCGACCGTCAGGCGTGGTCAGGGCCACGCTCGATTGGCCCACCACTTCCGCCGCCAGCTCCAGCGAGGCCTCTGCAGCGCCGCCATCGGCGTGGATGACAAAGGCGTAGGCGCCCACCTCCGGCTCCGCAATGGGCTCCACGGAAACGTTGATGCGCTCCGATTCGCCTGCAGCCAGGGGCAGGGTCGTCACTTCCTGGGCGCCTGACTCAAACGTGACCACGAAGCCGGGCGGGGTGTCCGCCGACAGGTTCACCGTCAGATCCTCATCGCCCTCGTTCTCCAGGGTGACGTTGTAGCTGAAGTTGCTGTCGGGCCGCCCGCGTACCGTGGGTAACTCCACACTCAACGAGAGATTGGCCGGCACGCGCTCCTGCACCACCAGCGTGATCGGCAGTTCATCGTCTGCGCCCTCGCCTTCGGCCAGCACGGTAAAGGCGTACTCACCCGGCTCCACGTCTTCGGGCGGCGTCACGCGCAGGGTTACGTCCGCCGTATCATCCGGCGTCACGTACACCGAGCGCACCAGCCGGTTACCGCCGCGGAAATCGGCCGTCCAGCCTTCCGGCAGATCCTCCACAGCCAGCGAAACGATCTGCGCCTCGGCCCCGGTGCGCAGCCGCAGGTCAAGATCTGCCGTCTCTTCAACTCCGATCACCTGCGAGGGATAGTCGGTCAGCAGCTGTAAGGGGGGTAACTCCTGTTGAGCGACATCCTGCTCCTCATCCTGAGCCAGCGCCGTTGAAACGCTGCCGATTGCCAGGAAGAGGGAGCCCAACAGCACAAGCGCAAAAGCAAAGCGTCTCATGTCTCTCCTCCACACACTCGGTTTCAGGTTTACAGGTTGCTGGTTGCAGGGTCAACTTGCCACCCTGCAACGTTCAAACATGCCTCGGTGATTTTTGCGGGATCTTTCCAAACGTATAATGTAACGTGGAGGCGTG
>JBMCFH010000249.1:0-5059 GCA_048620455.1 Chloroflexota bacterium
TCGATGCCCGTCTGGCTGGTCTGGTCATGCACGATGACGGCTACCTGACCCTCACCGCCAATTAGCTCCGCCATCTGGTCCGCAGCGTGTCCGGCGGCTGCGATGTTGTCTGTGGCTGCGGTCGTGACCGGGATATCACTGTCCACACCGGAGTCGAACCCGATCACCGGAATGCCATCCTCCTCGGCGCGTTCCAGTTGCGCCGCCAGCGCCTGAGTATCGAGAGCAGCCAGGCAAAGCGCGTCCGGGTTGCGATCCAGAGCCGTCTGCACCATCTCTACCTGGCGGTCGACCATCGACTCGCTCTCCGGCCCTTCGAACGTAATCCTTACGTCATAGTCCTCCGCAGCCTGTTCTGCGCCTTGATTCACCGCCTGCCAGAACTGGTGCTGGAACCCTTTAGATACGATGGCGATATAGGGCTGGTCGCCGGACTCACCGCCTGCTTCCCCGGCCGGATCCTCTTCTGCCGCGGTACAGGCTCCCAGCGCCAGAACCAGTATCAACAGGCCAAACAGAGTGGTTAACAATCTGCGTTTCATCGTAAAAACCTCCTCTCTTCTAGAAAATGAACGGAAAGTTCTCCGAGGGTATCACCATACACTTCCCGATTGTGAGACCCACTCATTCAACAGCGCCTCCAAACCCCAGGCGCCGTGACGCCAGCGGGCAACCTCACGAAAAAGAATCAGGCCATAGGCTCCTCTCCTTTCTCTGAAGTTTTGGTCGAGGGGGTAATGCCTTTTGTCAGTATCACGTTTCCGTACTTGACCGTCTCGCCGGTGACGACGACGGCGAAGGCGTTTCCGGCGCGCTCGTAAAATTGGAAGCGATCAATGCGGGCAAAAGGCGCTGTTTGTGGGGCGTGACGATCGACGACAGCGCGGTAGGCAGCCTCCACGTCCGGATCCAACTGATCTCCGGGCACAGGAGCCATCATTGTGACCGGGCTCTCCACATAGGTATCCAACGCAAATAGCGGCAACACTGCATCCAGCAAATCGGGAATGCGAATTCCATCTTTGCGCACCACTTCCCTTCCAAATGTCTCAGCCGGAAAGAAGGAATCTGCGAATACGATCTCGTCCCCATGGCCCATGCGATAAAGAGTTGAGAGGAGGTGTGGCCCGATTAAGGGCGATATACCTACCAGCATCTCTTTTCCCTCCACACTGTATTGGACGTGGTTTTTTCAGTGTAATCGATTACAATTTCAATGTCAAGATGACCGAATTTATGGCTGCATTCGTACGAAGTGCCCAATTGACGAATGCAAGCGGCGACATTTGGCTGTCCAGAGCTGCCCGGAGGGATCTTCGTTGACGGGTGATCTGCAATCGATTACAATGAAATCAGTTTGATGCTGGTTTTCGACCACAAGGAGCCCCCCATGGCCAGTATGAGAGACGTTGCCCGGTACGCAGGCGTTTCCAGCGCTACCGTGTCTCGTGTCCTGGGCGGCAAGCCGAACGTTAGTCCGGCGATGCGCAAGCGAGTGCTGGACGCCGTGCAGGAACTGGGATATCGTCCCAATCGCGTCGCCCGCAGCCTCCGTGTCCAACAGTCGAATATCATTGGCCTCATTGTCACCGACGTCGAACAATCGTTTTTCACTACTATTGCTCGGGCGGTGGAAGATGTGGCCCTCGAACACGACTACACCATTTTTCTGGCCAATACCGACGAGAATTTGCGGCGAGAGCGCCTCTATCTAGATCTGATGCAGGCCGAGCACGTGGCGGGCGTGATCATTGCCCCGGCGCGCGACAGCGAGACGCGGTTAGAAGCGCTAATTTCCGAGAATATTCCTGTCGTGGCCATTGACCGGCGCATCCAGTCACACGAAGTTGACACCATTCTGGCCGACAACGTACAGGGCACCCGCAAACTGGTCAACCATCTCATCAAGCACGGTCACCGCCGGATTGGGGCCATCGTCGGCCTGCCCAGCATCACCACCGGCTGGGAGAGGCAGCAGGGATACCGCGATGCGCTGCAGGCCCACGACATTGCCGTTGATCCGGAGTTGATCAAACCAATTTTGCCTCGCGAACAAGACGCCTATGAAGCGATGAAGGCTCTGTGGCAAGTGACCCCCCGGCCCACAGCCATTTTCGCCGGCACCGAAGTGCTCGCCGCCGGCACACTGCGCGCCATTCGCGAGCTGGGCCTCTCGATTCCCGATGACGTGGCGCTTGCCAGTTTCGACGATCCCTTCTGGTCTACTCTGGTGCGCCCTGCCATTACCTGCGTACGACAACCGGTCCACGAAATGGGCCATCTGGCCGCCGAGATGCTGATGCAGCGGCTGGCCAACCCTGAACGCTCTACGCGCGAAGTCGTCCTCAAGAGCGAGCTGATTGTCCGCCAATCGTGCGGTTGTCGCGACTCATAGCCTATAGCAGAAAGGAGCAAATGCCTGATGAGTGAGTACAACGTCCCGCAACTCAGCCAGCCACAGCCGGTTGCCGAAAACGAGGTCATTCTGGTTGCCAGCGGTGACCTGCGCCTCTCCGCCAATCAGGAGTGTTGGCCCGCGCAGAAAGCCATGGAGGAAAAGCTCGAGGCCGTTTTGGCCAAAGAAGGCTACACCGTGCGGCGTGGCCATTCATATGACCCGGATGAGGGACACGGATTCATCTCCAGCCAGCGCATGGGCATGGATGTGTTTCAGACCATTGACCCAGAAGCGCCCCTGATCGTGGCCGAAGCGGTCTGGCAGTACAGCCACCACGTCCTGGCAGGGCTGCGCAGCCACCGTGGACCGATTCTGACCGTGGCCAACTGGAGCGGGCAATGGCCGGGATTGGTGGGCCTGCTCAATCTCAACGGTAGCCTGACCAAAGCAGGCGTCCCCTACAGCACCCTGTGGAGCGAAAACTTTGACGACGACTTCTTCATCCGGGGCATTCGCCAGTGGCTGCAAACAGGTCGCGTCGATCACGACATCAGCCACTGTCGGGATCTGAATCCCAGCGCCCTGCCACAGGCGGAAGCAGAGCTCGGTCGCACCCTGGCCCGGCAGGTGGCCCAGGAGAAGGCGATTATGGGCGTGTTCGACGAGGGCTGTATGGGCATGTACAACGCCATCATCGACGACGAGTACCTGAACCCCACCGGCGTCTATAAGGAGCGCCTGAGCCAGTCGGCGCTGGTAGCCACCATGCGCCAGGTGAGCGACGACGAGGCCCAGGCGGTGCGCAACTGGCTGGACGAGCGCGGCGTTACTTTCGTCACCGGGGAAAACGAGGAAACGGACTTGACCGACGCCCAGATCCTCGAACAATGCAAAATGTACATCGCCGCCGTGCGCCTGGCGCACGAATTCGGCTGTGACGCCATTGGCATCCAGTATCAGCAGGGACTTAAGGATCTGGTACCGGCCTCCGACCTGGTGGAGGGTCTGCTGAATAACGTTGAACGCCCTCCGGTGTACGATGCCCAGAGCCGCGAGGAGCTTTTCGCCGGACAGCCTGTGCCTCACTTCAATGAAGTGGACGAAGCGGCGGGCGTTGACGCGCTGGTCACCAATCGTGTGTGGCGCGCCATGAATCTGGATCCGGCGACCACGCTGCACGACGTGCGCTGGGGCGAGCATTACAGCGGCGACGGCGTCGACGACTTTGTATGGGTATTTCTCATCTCCGGCGCTGCGCCGGCCTCCCACTTCATCGACGGCTATCGCGGCGCAGTCAGCGAGCGCCAGCCGCCGATGTACTTCCGTCTTGGCGGCGGTACGCTCAAAGGCGTCAGCAAACCGGGCGAGATCGTCTGGAGCCGCGTCTTCATCATGGACGATGCCCTGCATTGCGATATAGGCCGCGCCACCGTCGTCGAATTACCCCAGGAAGAAACAGAGCGGCGCTGGCAGGCCACCACGCCGCAATGGCCCATCATGCACGCCGTCCTACACGGCATCAGCCGCGATCAGATGATGGCGCGGCATAAGGCCAATCACCTTAATGTAGCCTACGCACCCGACGCACAGACTGCGGACAAAGCCCTGGCAGCCAAAGCAGCAATGCTGCAGGAAATGGGCATCCAGGTCCATCTGTGCGGCGAGGTGAACGTGGGATAAATAACGGAGCAGAAAACGTAATATGGAAGAAGCAATCTCATACGTCGCGGCGACCGACCGCTACGAAAAAATGACCTATCGCCGCTGCGGGCGCAGCGGGCTCAAGCTCCCGGCGTTGACCCTGGGACTCTGGCACAACTTTGGCGGTGACCGCCCCTTTGAGGACAGCCGCGCCATGGTGCGCCGCGCCTTCGATCTGGGCATGACGCACTTCGACCTGGCCAATAACTACGGCCCTCCCTACGGCTCAGCCGAGGAGACCTTTGGTCGTATCCTGGATAAAGACCTGCGCCCCTACCGTGACGAACTCGTCATCTCCACCAAGGCCGGCTATGATATGTGGCCCGGCCCCTACGGCGAGTGGGGATCTCGCAAGTACCTGCTGGCAAGCCTGGATCAGAGCCTGCAGCGCATGGGGCTGGATTACGTGGACATCTTCTACTCCCATCGCGTCGATCCCGACACGCCGCTGGAAGAAACGATGGGCGCCCTGGATTCGGCCGTGCGCCAGGGCAAAGCGCTCTACGTGGGTATCTCCTCCTACGGCCCGGAACTGACACGCGAAGCTGCGCGCCTCCTGGGCGAGATGCGTACGCCGTTTGTCATCCACCAGCCCTCCTACTCCATGCTCAACCGCTGGATCGAGGAGGAGCTCCTGGACGTCACCGAGGAACTGGGTATCGGCGTCATCGCCTTTTCGCCCCTGGCCCAGGGCTTACTTACCGACAAGTACCTGGACGGCGTCCCTGAGGGCTCCCGCGCCGCGCGCGACAGTTCGCTGGATCCCGACCATCTCACGGAAGAAAATCTGGAGCGTATCCGCGCCCTCAACCGCATCGCCCAACGTCGCGGCCAATCGCTGGCGCAAATGGCCCTGGTCTGGGCCCTGCGCGATCCCCGGGTCACCTCCGTCCTCTTCGGCGCCAGCAGCGTGCGTCAACTGGAAGAGAATCTGGCTGCTCTGGACAATGCGGAATTCAG
>JBMCFH010000250.1:0-5016 GCA_048620455.1 Chloroflexota bacterium
CAGAGCCTGTGGTTCGACGAGGCGGTCACGCTGCGCCTGGCGACGTCGACGCTGCCGCAGATCATCGCCGACCGCGCCGCCAATATCCATCCTCCCCTCTACTTTTTCCTGATGAAGGGCTGGGTGGATTTGGTCGATGTGCACGTGTTCGCCGACCGCTACGCCTCGGTGCTTATGAGCCTGTTGCTGGTTCCGGCTGCCTTTATCCTGACGCGACGCTGGCTGGGTCGTACCGTGGCCCGGGCGGCGACGTTGCTGGCGGCCTTCGCCCCTCTGTTCGTCGTCTATGCCCAGGAGATGCGCGTCTACGCCCTGCTTCCTCTGCTCGGCCTGCTGCTGATCTATCAAACATGGCAACTGCTGGCGCGGGCCTCAAAATCGCAGCCGGTTACGACCAGGGATTGGTTGTGGTATGGTCTGCTGCTGTGGGTAGGGCTGCACCTGCACTACGTCGTGGTTTTTCTGGCCGTTTACGTGGCTTTGTGGTCGCTCGTCATCCTGTGGCGGCGGCGCCCGGTGCTTCTACGGGCGTGGTTTCTGGCGCATCTGCTGGCGGCCCTGTTCAGCCTGCCCTGGTTGTTGGCCGTTGTTGGTAACTGGCAGGCGGTGCAGCGGGAGCTGACGGCGGGCTACGAGATGGCCAGGTCGGTACAGCTCTCCTTTGTTCTGGAACAGATCTGGCTCTTCCACTGGACGGGTCTGGCCGGCGCAGTGGGTCAGGCGCCGTTACGTTGGTTCGGTCGCGCCCTGGGCCTGCTGCTCGTGCTGCTGTTTTTGTGGCGCCCGCCCGCCACGCGCCGGCAGGCCCTTGCCCTGCTGGCCCACTGGTGCCTGCCGCTGGCGGCTGCCTTCGTTTTGTGGAGCGTGCGCGCCTCCGCCCACCCGCGTTACGTCACGCTCTTTGCCATGCCCCTTTTCCTGCTGGCGGCGCGCCTGGTGGCGCCGGCGATGACCGCCGCGCCCAGGCGCGCGTGGCGGCTTGCGCCGTCTGCCGTGCTGTCCGTAGCCCTTTTGTTACTGGCGAGCCAGTCGCTGTATCTTTACTTTGAACACCCCACGCTGGGCAAGAAGGACGACATGCGCGGCGTGGCCCGCTACTTACAGGACGCTGCCACAGCGCAGGACGTGATCGTAGCTCCTTATAGAGATTGGTCTCTGGCCTACGAGTACGACGGCGACGCGCCGCTGTTCATGCCCGACCTGCGTGACCACAATGCCCTGTGGGCCGACCTCGATCGCCGCGTCAGCGGCGCCCACAGCGCCTTTCTGGTGCGGCGCGACACCGGATCTCTCGACTGGCAGCGACTGCTGCCCTACGCTTTGGAACGGGCCGGTGTACTGCGACGGGTCGTTTCCTTTGATGGTCTTACCGTTTTTGCCTACGAGATACAACAGCCCGTGACGGCGCCGGCGCCTGAACCACAATCCGCCCGCTTTGGCCCCCTGCAACTGGTGGGCGCCGAGGTCCAGGCGCAGAGCGCCGCGGATGGCGCGGTAGCTGTGGCCCTCTCCTGGCGACAACCTGCGCCCGACGCACACAACTACCGGCTGGCCCTGACGTTGCGCGACGTAGACGGCTGGTCCATCCAGCAGACCGACGAGGTGCTGGTGAGCCCCACGGGGCGCGGCACCTCCGGTTGGACGCAAGAGGAGCCGGTCACCACCTATCATCTTTTGCCCATCCCGCCGGGAACACCGCCGCTCACCTACACAGTAGCCGTCGAACTGTACGCTCTGGATGAGGACGGTGTCCGGCCCCTGCCGTACCTTAATGGGCAGGAAGCGTCCGGTAGGACGCGACTGGAGCTGGACCTGGGCCTTACGCAGGTGACGCCGGCCGATGACGCCACCGCCTACGATCTGCAGCCGCAGCCGCCGGCCTGGGACGAGCCGGTGGAAGTAGCGCCCGGTCTGGAGTTGCTGTCTGCCGCGCCAGATCGCGATGCTGTGGCGCCAGGACAAAGCGTGTCTGTGAGGCTGCTTTGGCGCGCCGCTTCGCCTTCCTTGCCCCTGTTGCGCCCAACCGTGGCTCTGTGGCGCGATGGAGAGCCGGTTACCGGCGAAGAGGAGTCGCCGGTGCTGGATCGTTACCCCACGTCGCGCTGGGCCGAGGGCGAGGTCGTGGCGGAGCACCGTCGCCTCAGTGTGCCGGCCCAGGCGGTCGGCGGCCCCGCGCGACTGATCATGACGCTTGGCGAGCAGCGTGTTACACTGGGTGAGGTGAGCGTTGATGCGGTTGCGCGCCAGTTTGAGCCGCCGCCGGTCTCCTTTGAGACGTCTGCGTCGTTTGGTGAGGTGGCGCGCCTGGTGGGCTTCGACCTGCCGCAGACGCGCATTGAGCCGGGCCAGCCCATGGTCCTCACGCTTTACTGGGAGGCGCTGGCCGACGGCGAGGAACCACCGTATACGGTTTTCACCCACTTGTTGGCCGCAGACGGGCGCATCGTGACGCAAGATGACGCGCCGCCGGCCCAGGGGCAGCGGCCGACCAACAGCTGGCTGGCCGGTGAGTACGTCGTAGATGTGCATCACCTGCTGATCGAAGAGCAAGAGGAAGGCGACGGCGGCCCATTGCGCCTGGTCGTCGGCCTCTATGATCCTCAGAGCGGCGAGCGGTTGCGGATGCCAGACGGCAGCGACGCCTACGTGCTGCCGGTGCGGGTGACCACCGCCGCAGAAGAATAAAGCGACCGTATGGACATTTCGGTCATTCTCACAGTAAAAGACGAAGGGGCGGCGCTGCGCCCGTTGTTGGATTCACTCATCCAGCAGACGCGACCGGCGGACGAGATTGTTGTCTGCGACGGCGGCTCCAGCGATGATACGTTACAGATCCTGGAGGAGTACCGGCGCTGGTTGCCCCTGAAGGTGGTGCTGGCGCCGGGCAGTAATATCAGCGAGGGGCGCAATCGCGCGATCGCCGCCGCGGCGGGACCGATTATCGCCGCCACCGACGCCGGCGTGGTGCTCTCGCCCGTATGGCTGGAGGCCTTGACGAAGCCGATTATTGAGGGCCAGGCGCAGGTGGTCAGCGGCTGGTTTGAAGCGGATCCCTACACTGACTTCGAAGTGGTCATGGGCGCTACGGTGCTGCCTGCTCTGGAGGATGTGGAGCCTGACGAATTCTTGCCCTCCAGCCGCTCTGTGGCTTTTTGCCAGGAAGCGTGGGCGGCAGTGGGCGGCTATCCAGAATGGCTGGATTACAGTGAAGATCTGATCTTCGATATGGCCCTACGCGGGCGTTACGGACCGTTCCCCATGGCTCCAGACGCCGTGGCCTACTTTCGGCCGCGGGGCAGTCTGCGCGCCTTTTTCCGCCAGTATTACCGCTATGCCCGCGGCGATGGGAAGGCCAATCTGTGGCCCGCGCGCCACGTCGTGCGCTACGCGACTTACCTCCTGGCGCTGCCCTTCCTGCTATGGTTGATCTGGCGCGAGAAGTGGCAGGGGTGGGCGGGGCTGTTGCTGGGTGGCGTGGCTTACTGTCACCGGCCTATGCGCCGTTTGTGGCGGGTCACATTTGGCTGGCGCCCGCCGGCTCGTCTGCGCGCTTTCGCGCTAATTCCCATCATTCGCGCCACGGGTGACGTGGCCAAAATGCTCGGTTACCCCGCCGGCGTCTGGTGGCGCTGGCGACGCGGCGACAAAAGTTAACTCGCAGTTAGCTTTGTTGACGCCGGCACCCACCGTTGCTAAGATCGCGCCTGACGTGACCGGCCTGACGTGCCGGTCGGTTTTATCCTGCGACCGGGAAGCCTTCATCGCAATGCGAAAAGAACCGCGTGAGAGAAAATGATTATAAAGCGTAAGCCACCTCGTCATCCGCGCAGCGGGCCATCGTGTCTGCTGGTGTTACTGGTCGTCGCCGCCTTCGGTCTGGGCGCTTTTGTGGTGGGCAATGCGCAGGAGGTGCGCGACGTCATCGTGCCCACGGCGACGCCCGAACCGACGCGTTCGGCCGCCGAGCATGCCACCAGCGCCGCCCTTTATGAGCGGGATGCGGAGTATGAGAACGCGGTGGAAGCGTATGAGCAGGCGATCGCCCTGGATGAGACCAACCTCAGTTATTATTTGCGATTGATTGACCTGTTGATTGCCATAAACCGGCCCCAGGATGCGCTGGAGCGTGCAGAGCAGGCGCAGGTGCTGGAAGCGGAGCGACCCGAAGTGTGGGTGGCGCGGGCGGCGGCGCACCTCGCAAACGGCTATCGCCTGGCTGAAACGGGCGGGTCGGACGCCGAACTGGCGTTCCAGGAAGCGATTAACGCCGCAGCGGGAGCCACGGAGCTGGACCCTAACGCCGCGGAGGCGTATGCCTACATGGCCGAAGCGCTGATTCAGTTAGGACCGGAGCGCTATAACGAAGCGATGGAAAACGCGGCCCTGGGCGTGGAGCTGGCGCCTGACAATTCGGTCACGCGCAGGGCGATGGCGCGCGCCTTTGAAGTGCACGGTCTTTACGACAATGCCATCGAAGAATATCTGGTGGCGCTGGATCAGAATCCTAATCTGCACGACATGCGCACCGACCTGGCCTACCTCTACTTTTTCTCTGACCGCCGGCAGCAGGGTATTCTGGCGATGCAAGATGTCATCGAGAGGGATCCCAATAACGCGGCGGCTTATGACGGGTTGGCTTATTTCTACTTCGTACTGGGCCAGTACCCGCGCGCGGAAGAAAACGCCTTTCAGGCGGTGGAGCTGGATCCCGATATGACGCGGGCGCACGCCCATCTCGGCGCGGCCTATTTCCAACAGTCGAAGTATGACACGGCTATCGAAGAACTAAACATTGCCGTCTCTTCGTATGACGAGGTAACGACGTCGAACGCAACCTACTTCAACATGTTGGGGCGAGCTCATTACTACCAGAACAGTTGCGATCAGGCGGTGCCCTATTTCGAACAAGTCCTGAACGCCGCCCCCGACGAGTTCGCCGTTTCCCAGGCCCAGGAAGGGATGGAGCTTTGCCGGCAGGAGCAGATTCAGTCGGAATAGGTGGTTGGAGATTAGAGA
>JBMCFH010000251.1:0-5014 GCA_048620455.1 Chloroflexota bacterium
CCTCATCTTCTGAGCCCTCGTCTTCTGGGGCATCATCCTCTGTGGCTTCTTCTTCAGCCGGTTCGGCCTCGGGCTCCTCGGTGGGTTCCTCGGCAGCGGGTTCTTCTTCGGTCGGCTCGTCGGCAGGCTCCTCCTCAGTCGCCGGTTCGGTAACTTCTTCCTGTTGCTCCTCGCCCGCGTCGAACTCTACGGCATCGGAACCGCAGCCGATTAGCAGCAATGCGGCGAGCAGTAGAGACAGTAGCAAAAGCCCCCGTGACCTGTGCTTGAACATCATCCAGACCTCCTTAAATTGTGTGGTGGACGGCCCTATGGCGGGCTATCCAGAATGAAGGGTAATGTGGGGATCGACGAGCGACACTCAGAACGATCCAAGGGTACCGGAAGCGAGGTATCAGGGCTTGAGACATATGCCGTTTCCTACGCTATGACAAATGGACCAGGGTTGGGTGCGAGGAGTGGTACTTTTGACTCAGTCAGGGCGACGATGGTCGGACCGGGGGCCGGCTACTCGTCGGAGAGGGTAGCGATGCCTTTACGCAGGGCGTAGAGGGCGGCCTGGGTGCGGTTGGCCAGATGGAGTTTGCGCAGGATGTTGCCCACGTGGTTGCGTACGGTGCGCTCGCTGATGCAGAGAGCGTCGGCGATTTCCTGGTTGGAAAGTCCCTGGGCCACCTTCTTGAGCACGTCTACCTCGCGGTCGGTGAGCGGTTCGGAGGCGGCGGAGGACGGCGGCTCGTCCTCGCTGTTCAGCTCCTGCACCAGTTTGAGGGCGATGGAGGGCGCCAGGGAAGACTCGCCGTGATAGACGTGGTGAATGGCCTGTAGCAGCTCCTGCGGAGAGGAGTCCTTCAGCAGGTAGCCCAGCGCGCCGGCTTTGATGGCAGGAAAGACGATGTCGTCTTCGGCGAAGCTGGTCAGGGCCAGAATGCGCGCGTCGGGATCCTCTTCTTTAATCTTGGTGATGGCTTCGATGCCGTTGAGGCGGGGCATAATCAGGTCCAGCAGAATGACGTCCGGTTGTAGTTCGCGTACGAGTCGCACAGCCTCTTCGCCGTTGCTGGCTTCGCCCACGATTTCTAAATCGGGTTCGGTGCTGAGCAGGGCGTGCAGGCCCTCGCGCACCACAGCGTGGTCGTCGGCGATCAGGACGTGGATCGTTTCAGTCATACCGTTTTTCGAATAGGGTTCATTGGTCTGTTGTCAATGAGCCGCGCAGTTGTACCGTGGTGCCACGACCCGGCGCGGAGTCCACATGCAGGTCCCATCCGATGCGGGCGGCGCGCTCGCGCATGTTGGCCAGGCCCATGCCGCCGGCTGCCTCAGCGGCGGCGACGTCGAAGCCGGCGCCGCCGTCTTCTACCTCCACGCACAGATGTTGGCCATTGGCGCGCAGGCGCACGTTGACGGAGCCGGCGTTGGCGTGGCGCAAGACGTTGTTGAGCGCTTCCTGCACGATGTAGTAGATTTCTGTCTCGGTGGCAGCGGGGAGATCTACGTTGTCCGCCAGCAAATGGGCCTTGATGCCCACGCGTCGCTCCACGGCGTCCAGACGGTGCTGGATGGCTTCCACGATGCCTTCGGTTTGTAGATTGAGCGGGCGCAGCTCGTAGATAAGCATGCGCATTTCTTTGAGAGCGTTGAGGGCGGTGTCGTTGACGCGGGCCAGGTAGCGGTCGGCGCGCTGCGGCTCGCCGCTGCGCACCAGCCGTTGTGAGGCCTCGGCGAAGAGGGTCAGGCTGTAGAGAGATTGGGTGACGGAGTCGTGCAGGTCGCGCGCCAGGCGGCGGCGTTCTTCGGCTACAGCCAGTTGCCGCTCCTGCTCGTAGAGCCGCGCGTTTTCCACAGCCACGCCGACCTGATCGGCGATGGAGGTCAGCAGGTTGATTTCGCCGGTGCTGTAATTGTAGCCTGCTTTGCCCAATACGCTGAAGACGCCACGGATTTCACCCTTGGCGCGCATGGGCACGCCGAGGTAGGAGTGGAAGAGGCGATCGGGCACCGTTTCGGGCACGCGGTCCAGCTCGCTGACGATGTTAGACGTGGTCAGCGGGGCCTGGTTGCGCCAGACGCGCCCAATAAGACTGCTCTGTAGGGAGACGGAAGAGAGCTGGGCAGCGCCGGCAAAGGAGAGTCCTTTGTAGGCGGCGAGGCGTAGCCCTTCATTCTGGCTATCCCAGAGGTGAATGGTGCCTTTGCGACTCTTCATAATGGGCAGCACGCGTTCCAGGGAGAGGTTGAGAATGGTGCTGAGGTCAATCGATTCGCTGGCGACGGAGGCCACGTCGTAGAGGACGGACAGCTCGTCGTGCGCTTTTTGCAGCGCTTCTTCGGCCTGCTGGCGGTGGGTGATGTCGTAGCCGAAGGTGATGGCGCCGTAAACGTCGCCGTCGTCGTCGATCAGGAAGCGGGAGTTCCAGGTGATCGTCTTCATCTCGCCGTTCTTGCAGCGGATGCGCGTTTCGAGTTTCTCCAGGGCCATGGGCCGCGAGAGCATGGCCTGGGTCTTGTCCAGGATCTGCTGCCGGTAAGCTTCGTCGGGATAGAGCCACTCCCAAATGCGCGCGTGGCCCAGCACCTCTTCCCGCGTGTAGCCGCTGATCTTCTCCGCAGTGGCGTTCCACATGGCGATGTTCATGTTAAGATCGAGCACGTTGAGCCAGACGTTGACGTTCTCGATGATGCTGTGCGAGAACTGCTCGCGAATGGCGCGAGCTTCGTCGGAGAGATGATCTTCGGGAAAATGGCGTTCGATGTCTGTCATCTGTCGGGCGGCGCTGACTGTGGGCCGGGTAATGGTTTTGGGGTGGGCGGCGTTCAACTGGTTTCTATTAAAGCGAGGGTTGGTGGATCTGGCAAGGGGGACGGCAGACAGCAGACCGCAGCTGCGGTTAAATCGCGGTCCGCTGTCTGCCGTCCGCCGTCGAATTTACTCCACGATGACCCAGTCGGTGCTGCTGCGGCCGAAGACTTCGGGGGAGTACATCTCCTCCGCTTTGGCCGGGGGCGCGACGAATTCGCCGGGGGTCGTGGCGCGGGCCACGTAGGAGTAGTTGTAGACGCCGTCCCACAGCAGGGTGGTGAAGGCTTCGGCGCGCTCGTCGCGCATGTTCTGGTGCTCGTACCAGGTGCCCCACCACCACCAGCCGTAGGGTCGCACGTCCTCGTCGGGATCGTCCGGCACGTCGCCGGAGACGGCGAGGGCGGGATTGACGATCTCCAGTCCGGCGGGCAAGGGATCGACCAGGGCCACGTGATAGCGGCGGTTGCTGGCGACCATGGTCAGCCTGACGCGCACGCGGGCGCCGGCGCGGATGCGCCAAGGGCCGGGCGTGCCGTCGGCTAAGCCCTCATCGCGAGTGACGTCCGCGGGGTCGTCCACGGCTTCGTAGGTGCGTTCCACGACGAAGCCCATGTCCAGCGGGTCGAGGACCAGGTCGTCCGGCGCGTAGCGCAGGCCCAGGCGGTAGTAGAGGCGACCTGGTCCCTCTTTGCTGAGGATCAGGTCGCGCTCGTCCTCGTCGCCCTCCAGGAGGTAGCTCATGGGCACGTTGGTCTGGCGGATGTCGGTGGTGCGACCTTCGAATTCGTGGCTACCGGCATAATCCTCGCCGAGCCAGATGCGGGCCACGAAGTCGGGCGTCTCCGCTTCGAACGCCTCGAAGTAGCGGTCCAGGGCCAGGAGGATGAAGACGTTCTCCTGGGTGTTTTCCCAGCGACCGCGGGTGCGGTGCGCCAGCAGGCCGTTGACTACCTTGGGGATCAGGTCGCTGTCAGGCTGGTTGGCGATGAGGGCGTCGAGGATGATGCCGTCGGTGCGCCGGTCTGAGTGCAGCATCACGTAGGCGTCGTCGCCGTAGGAGGTGGTGAAGTTGGCGGCGTTCGCCGTCTCTACGGCGCGGTTTTGCAGGTGGCGGTGGATGGCTTCATTCTGCTCGGCGTAGGCGGGATCGTCGCCCAGCACCTGCCACAACCAGGCGACGGCTTCCAACGACAGCTCCTCAAGGCCGGCCTCGTCCAGTAAGTCGGCGGCCTTGGCGCGGTCGGTGTCGCCCATCAGATGGCGCACGTACAGGGCGTAGCTGCTCAGACTGTGGCGGATGCGCTGACCGTACCAGGAGGGATAGTAGCTCTCGATGGTGCGCAGGTGTTCCAGCGAACGTTGCACTGTTTCCTGGGGTACGTCGAAGCCCATTTCCTGCGCCCGGTAGAGGGCGTGGGCCACGTGGATGCTGAAGAAGGGAATGGAGTCGTCGCCGCGGCGCCAGGAGGGGAAGCCGCCGTCGCCGTTCTGCAAACTTTGCAGTTGTTCGATGTCGCGCTGCACGGCCGCTTCGATTTCCTCAGGCGACGGCAGTCCCTCGGCCTCGAAGGCGCTGAGCACGTCGCGCAGGGCGGCTACCGCCAGGATGCGCGAGGCCAGTTGCGGCGAGCTGTCGTAGGGGTAATCAACCAGATAGAGGACGGCGTCGGTCAGCGCCTGCAGTGCCGTGGACGACGTGCTGATCTCCAGCCCGCCGAATTGCGGGTAGACGCCGTCGGGGGCGAGCAGCGGCTGGGCGATGGCTCCGTCGTCGATGACGCCGTAGGTGGCGAAAGCCTCGGTGGTCGCCGGGGTGTAAACGGGCAGTTCGGCGGTCGCCGCGTCGGCGTAGTCGCCGGAGACGGCGGCGATCTGCAGCCGGGCTGTGCCCGCGCTCTCGGCGGCGGCGGGGAAGCGGACCTCGACGCGGTCGTTGGCGGGCACCGTGACGCGTTGCCCGGCGCCGTTCGTGAGGGTCAGGTTGGTGGCCTGCACGACCACATCTACGGTCATCTCTTCGTCGGTCTGGTTCTGCAGCACGACGGGCAGCTCAAAGGTGTCGCCGAAGTTGAGGAAGCGGGGTGCGGAGGGGCGTACCATGAGCGGCAGCCGCGCGGTCAGGGAAGATTCGCCGGAGCCGAACTGGTTCTCGCCGGCGGCGGCGACGGCCATGATGCGGTAGCGGGTGAGGTTGTCGGGCAGTTGCACGGG
>JBMCFH010000252.1:0-4983 GCA_048620455.1 Chloroflexota bacterium
CCGATCACAAGCTACGACTCAAGACGCTCGGCGGACTATCGATCAGGCGCAATGGCCAGGTCATTCCACGCTTACCTTTGCGCAAAGCGGAGGCGCTTCTTGTGTACCTTGCCTGCAACCCACGTGTCCACCCCCGGGAAGTGCTGGCCGAGCTGCTGTGGGACGACCGCTCGCAGCGCCAGGCTCTGGCCAACCTGCGCGTCGTCCTCTCCACCCTGCGCAAAGAAGTTGGGCCCTTTGTGGAAATCACTCGTACGACTGCGTCCATCGCGTCGAGGTCTGAGCTGGCGATCGACGTCTCGGAGTTGGAGGCAGCTGCCGCACTTATGCGGGGGCAAGATGGCGAATTCTCTCCCGACATAGGAGAGAAGACAAGCGCAGCCCTCGATGCCTATGAGGGCGATTTCCTGGAAGGTTTCTTTATAGCAGACGCCACTGGCTTTGAAGAGTGGGCCACCAGAGAGCGAGAGCGGCTGCACCGGTTGGCCGTCGATGCGCTGCAACGCCTCGGTGACTGGTATCTAAAACAAGGCGAGTATGGCGCGGCGATCGCCTGGGCCACCCGTACGCTAGAGGTCGATCCCCTTGTTGAAGCCGGGCGCCGTCAACTGATGGAAGCGCTGGCGCGCAGCGGCCAGAGAGCGGACGCCGTGGCGCAGTACGAGCGATGCCGGGAGCTCCTTCACGAGGAATTGGGATTGGAACCGGAGGCAGAGACCCAGGCGCTTTACGCAGCGATTCGGGAGGGCCGTCTGGCGAGGACCGGCGCTTCTTTGCATATCGTATCAGAAACGCTCCCTGTCCTGCCCGACTTCCTTACAACATCGCAGCCGATGGCGGAGAGAACGATCCCGTTTTTGGAGCGCAAAGCATTACTGGCCCGGCTTCATCGCAAGTTACAGGCTATGCAGGAAGGGAGAACGCGAGCGGTTTTCATTAGCGGGGAGGCGGGGAGCGGCAAGACAGCGCTCATGCGAGAATTCGCCCGGCGCGCGACAGAAACAGCGCCTGAGCTGGTGATCGCCGCCGGACACAGCAGTACCGTCGTTCCCGGCGAAAGCGGCTACCAGGCTTTCCGCCAGATTCTGGCTCAGCTTGCCGGGGATGTGGAACCGGCACTCCTGTCGGGCGTGCTCACGCAAGAACAGGCCCGGCGGCTCTGGGCCCTGATGCCGCATACCGCTCGGGCCATGATCGAGCACGGCCCCAATCTTCCCGGCGGGTTTGTCAACGGCCGTGGCCTGATGGGGCGTCTGGCGGCAGCGCTGCCGGACTGTGGGGGGTGGCTTGACGAGCTGGCGAACATCGTCGAGCAGGGGCGCGCCGTCTCCCGCGAACTGGATCAGGCTGTGGTGCACGACCAGTATGCGGCCGTGTTGCGAAGCCTGGCTAAGAGAAGTCCATTACTCTTGATCCTCGAAGACTTGCACTGGGCCGATGCGGCCACGCTGGCGCTGCTTTTCCACCTGGGGCAGCAAACTACGTCAGCCCCGCTTCTTTTACTGGGAACCTATCGTCCAGAGGAGGTGCAGGCATCCCGTCCGCTGTTGGAGAAAATTGTCGCTGAATTTAAACGCACCTACGGCGCAGCCGTTATGGATCTTGACGCAATCAGCGCCGGCGAAGGGCGGGCGTTTATCGATGGCCTCTTGCAGGCGAAGCAACTTGAACTCGATGAGCGGTTTCGCGATGCGCTGCTCACCCACACGGGTGGGCACCCTCTCTTTACCATTGAGTTGCTGCACGCCCTGCGCGAGCGGGGCGACCTGCAGGCTGTGGGGGACGGTGGCTGGCAGGTAGGGGCAGAGATTGAGTGGGCAGAGCTACCGGTAAGAATCGAGGGAGTCATAGAAGAGCGAATCGGGCGCCTGCAACCGCTGTCGCGCCAGATTCTGACTGCGGCGGCTGTGGAGGGCGAGACGTTCACGGCACAGGTGATTGCCCGTGCCCTGAACTTGCAAGAGAGTGAAGTCATCAATCGGCTGAGTGGCGTGTTGGAGAGGACGCACCGCCTGATCCAATCGTTGGGCACGCGGCGTCTGGGGCGGCAGCGCCTGTCTCGCTACCGCTTTAGCCATGCCCTCTTCCGCCACTATATCTACGACGACCTGCGGGAGGTCCAACGAAGTTATCTACATGAGGTCGTGGGCAACGCCCTGGAGCAACTGTATCGTGGAGAGACGGCTACGATTGCCGCCCGGTTGGCCTGGCACTTTGGCGAAGCGGGCCTGACCGATAAGAGCCAGCGCTATTCGTTGTTGGCCGGTGACCAGGCGCGACTGGAGTATGCGTTCGCGGAGGCCGCAAGACATTACGAGAACGCCATCGCCGTTCTGCAGGAACACGACGACCCGGCGCTGGCGGCGCGCACGCTAATGAAACTGGGGCTGACCTACCACATTGGTCGGGATTACCGACAGGCGCGTCATGCCTTCAATAAAGGTTTCGCGGCCTGGCTGCGAACTGAGCGTCGCGCAGGTGGAGATGCTCTGGCCGAAGCGCCTCATGCATTCCGCCAAGCGGCGATGATGGAACCGAAAACGCTTAACCATCTTGAGATCACAAACATTCTGGAGGTTGATATTGTGAGGCAGCTCTTCACGGGACTGACCGAGAGCGGCGACGGTGGAGAGGTTTTACCCGGCGTGGCCGCGAGGTGGGAGATCGCCGCGGGCGGCTGCAAGTACATCTTTCATTTGCGCCATGACGCGCGCTGGAGTGATGGGCATCCGGTGACCGCCGCGGACTTCGTGCTCGCCCTGAGGCAAGAGTTGGATCCACGGCGGGCCTTCTACGACAGTAAGCTAGATGATATTAAAGGCGCTACCGCTTATAGGCAGGCCGAGGCGACGGCCGAACAGTTGGGAATCATGGCGACCGACCGGCATACGTTAGTCATAGAACTCGAACGGCCCTCGGGCCGTTTCCTGTCGGAAGATATTTTTCCTGTCCCGGGTCACAGGGTTCAGCGCTATGGCGACGTCTGGGCCCAGCCGGAGCATATGGTCAGCAACGGCCCTTTCAAACTCGTCGAATGGCAGCCGCAAGAGCGGCTCGTGTTTGAACGCAACCCTCATTATCATGGTCGTTATGACGGTAACGTGACGCGAGTCGAGTTGCAGATCAGCGACAGCTGGACCACCGCACTCGCTGCCTACGAACGAGACGAACTTGACATTCTGCGTAGCTCGGACGCCACATCGGGGGCCTTCCAGAAGGCACGCCAGCATCACCTGTCTGACTACATCTCGATCCCCGAGCTCAAGACCGTCTTTCTGGCCTTCAATATGAATCACGAACCGTTTCGCGATCGGCGGGTACGTCACGCCCTGACGCTGGCCATTGACCGCGAACGACTGGCAAACGTCGCTTTGCAAGGCATGTTATTCCCTGCCACCGGCGGCATGATTCCTCAGGGTGTGGCCGGGTATGAACCGGGGATTAATCTGCCGCACGATCCGCAGCGGGCGCGTGCGTTGCTGGCAGAAGCGGGATTCCCAGACGGGCGCCACTTTCCGCATGTCCACGCCCGAACCTATCCCGTCGACTCTTTCGCCACAATAAGCGACTGGTTGCAGGCACAGTGGCGCGATGTTCTTAATCTGGACATTACATTCCAGACAGCGGAGGAGCTGGACGTAGACGGCGTCTGGCTCTGGCTGAGTGGCTGGATCAGCACTCACAACAGGGATCCCGGTTATAGTCTCGAGGCGTATTACGTCAGGGGACAGCATGCTGCCTTTGACGAGCTGCTACAAGAGGCGCGCCAGACGCTGGAACCACAGACGCGCCTGGAACTCTACCGTCGCGCCGACCGGCTCGTGATTGAGGAGGCGATCGCCTCGCCTCTGCTCTATGGGCGGGCCCACGAGCTCGTCAAGCCCTGGCTGCGCGACTATCTTCCAGGTGGTATGGGCGTGCGATGGAAGGATCTGGTTATTGAGCCGCACTGAACGTCTGACTTTGGGACATCGCTGTAGATATAGTGCGTGATTGTGACGAGTTGCACGTTATCGCCGTAAGCATTGGCTGGTTGAGGACGGCCGGCTACCGCACCACCGCATCCGCTGTTGCCTTGTTCAGGAGTGAGCTGCCATCGGGCAACGAAGCGGTCGCGGCCAGGGGAGATTCGGCGTCGCTCGTCGCCAGCGCTATCAGACTTGTGTCGTTGAGCGCGGCGACCGTCCATTTTCGCACGGTTTTTCCGGTAATGAACAGCTTATCAGCGTCTCGGTACCAATTATTGCCTACATGATAGCCGGCGAAGAAGACGCCCCCGCCTGAGGCGCCAGGCTCCGCGTAATTATCCAGTTGCAGCACGGGCGTGCCATTCTCGTGCCCGATGCTCGAAACCTGGACCCAGTCGATGTGGCTCTTCTGACCATCCCAGTTCACCTGGGCAACTTCGGCTCCTGGGCGCAGGCCCAGCGCTTGCCACGTTCCCACCTGGGTTGAGGCCATTCCCATATAGTCGAACGCGCCCTGACCGCCATACTCGCCAAAGTCGAAGACCAACGTCTGCGGCCCGGTGATGAACACCTGAAAGGTGTGCGCGGGCGCCTGGTGAAGGGCCAGGCTGCCGTCCGCGCGGTACGCGGAAAGTGTGAGCAGTTGGCAGTTATGTTGTTCATGTGGAGATACGGCGAAGTGGTTGTGGGTAACCAGGAAGCGACCGTTGACCACGGTGGCATGCCCAATGCTGATGGTAGTCGGTCTGCCAGAGCCGTGATCATCCAGCGTCTTGACCGTAATCTCCAGACGGAGAGTTGTGGCCAGGATTGCGGCTTCCAACTGCTGACATCGCTCCAGGTCAGCTATATCCGGAACTGCACAAGTAGTCTGTAGCTGTCCGCCTATGACTTTGCTTGCCATGACGTCTTGCTCAGGCCCGTATCCGTTCGCGGCCACTCGGGCATCCAGTGGCCACTGCACGGGAAAGAATAATGCGTAGAGGACGCCAACGAATAGCGAACTGATTAGAAG
>JBMCFH010000253.1:0-4971 GCA_048620455.1 Chloroflexota bacterium
CCGGCCTCGTTGGGCGACGACGCGCCGTTGTGGGGCGCGGTGGCTCTGGCGGAGGGTCTGGCATAGGCGGCGCGCACGTAACACCTCTACTGCGCGGGATCTAGCCCGCTGTCTACGGCGCGGATTTGGCCTCATCCCAATGTTTAAACTCCCTGTGACCAACCCCCCACCTTCGGCGATAGACAAGATAGACAACAATCAAAAAGCCGCTAAGCTAAAGGAGCAAACGTTGACCATCGCGCGCAAGGCTGCCCGCATGCCCGACGGTGCACAACTCGCTGCCGCCGCCAAAAAGGACGTCATCGCCTTCGATGCCCTCTACCGTCGCTACGTCACGCGCGTGTATCGCTATTGCTTACTCCGCTGCGGCGACGAACAGGATGCCGAAGACTTGACCGCTCAGACCTTCCTTGCTGCCATCGAGAACCTTAGCACTGCCGAAACAGCCGCCATGATGGGCAAGGGCCAGAGCGCCGTCAAGATGCTCCTTCTACGTGCCCTCAACGAGTTGCAAGAGAGGTGTCTCCATGACCAAGATTGACGAGCGCCGCCTGGCCGAAGAACTAGACAGACACACCGCGGGCCAAGAGGCTGACCTACCGGCAGATCTCAAAGCTATGTCCGACGGTTTGCATCAGGCTATGCGCTACACCCAACCGCGCGCCGGCTTCGTCAATGAGCTCGCCGGCAAACTACAAGAGCGGCAGCAGGAGATGTCAGAAGTGCGCTCAACCGCCGTCCCGCTCCTGTGGGCAAAACGACTTCTCAGCGGCGCCGTTGGAGCCACTATCATCATTACCTTTTTCCTCTTTGTGTCTGGCCTTTTCTCTAGCCCACCCGTTGGTCCCAGCATCTCCGAGCGCCGCACGGCTATGCCATCTGCCCTCAGCGCTACCGGCACACTTCCGCCCGGCTCTCCCCAATCCGTCGCGGTCGGAGATGACGCTCTTTCTCTGCCCCATTCCTGTATCCCAGGTAACGCCCAGGTTGCCGTCGACCGCCAACCCTACGTGAACATCACCGTTGGCTACTGCTTCCAATATCCCACCTCCTTCCACGTGGGCGACGCTCTTCCCGCTGGTGCGCCTAATGCCCCGGACAACCTTGCCCTCTACGGTCCGGCCGACGACCCGTCCCGCGAAACGGTGCGCGCGGCCGTCGAGATCGTGGTGGGGCCTGCTGAGGACCGCACCCTGCAAGAAGTCGTCGACCAGGAGATTCGCAGCGCCGGCTCCGGCAACCAAACCAGCTCCGCACCAGCAACCCTTGGCGGCGAGCCAGCCGTCATTCTCAGCGGCCTCACCACCTGCCGCACGCTGTGCAGCCGGCTCCTCGCAATCCACGACAACCACATCTATCGCCTTACCCTTCTTGGGAGCAAACAAGTTCTCGCCGACGCCAACCTCGTCTGGCGCACCGTGCTTGACACCTTCGCCTTCCTCGAGCCCGACCAGCTGACTCAGTTTTCTGGTTGCCCCGCCGCCGCATCGCCCTATGTCAGTCTCACCGGCGGCTACTGCCTCAACTACCCACCGGGATTCGACCTCCGTCAACTGCCCGGGGCGCTGATCCTGAGCGCCTCTGTCCCGTCCGACCAGCAATCTCCCCCCATTTCCGCATCGCTGACGATCGAACGCTCCAACGTTGCTCAGGACACCACCCTGCAAACCATCGCCGACGACCTTGTCGCGGCCGCGCCGGACGCCGATATTGAGGCAAACGTTACCCTTGACACTGCGCCCGCACTGCTGGTTTACGATCCTCCGGGCCTGCCCGGCGGGCGCCAGCTGTTTACCCTGCGCGATGGCGTCCTCTACCGGCTCACCCAATCTTCGCCCGGCGACTCCTCGGAAGCCGCCAGCGCCGCAGATGGCGCGTGGCAGGCCGCGATACGCTCGTTCACCTTTCTACCCGCTACCTTGCCCACTCCCACCACCAACGCCACAGTCGAACCATTGCCACCTGTGGCGCCAACTCCCACACCTCCTTCGGCGAGTGACTTCCCCCACCACCAGAACGCCGTCCTCGTGGCTCCTACGGACGACCTACCGGTTGCCCTATCTCAATTCGGCCAACTGGGCATCGATGTCGTTCCCACCTTCGACGACCTCCAGGCGCGCATCGAATCAGAGGCGGTCGAAATCATCTATTTACACCCTGCCATCTTCCGCTCGCTCTCACCCGACGATCTGAGCGCCCTATACGAGCAGGGTCTCCTCCTCGTCATTCTCAACGTACCTGCCAGCGAGATAAAGGCCAGACTTCCCGAGTTCGATGACTACGATGATCTGGCGCTCCAGTACTTCGACAGCCAGGAGCAGTTCGTCGCGGCCGCCTTCCACACGTATGAGGAGCCTGATGCCCTCACGCGCGGGGTTTGGTCCCACCGCGACTTCTATCCAGTGGGTACTTTCTGGCACCTTGTCCATGCGGTGGAGCGCCAGATGCAACAGGTACGCCCGGTCCAAACCGTTCGTCCCACCCCGCCTGGCATCTTCGTCACGCCGACCCCATTCACCGGCGACTTCCAGCCAGTACCGTCCGTCACACCAACTCTGCCCGCAACGCCAAACGCCCAATCCACGCAAACGGGCTAATCTACCGTTTTGATCAACGTGTTACACTCTTGGCCCGGGGAAATCGAGCCGTTGGGCAGTGTGGGCCAGACGCCAGCCGGTGAACTATACTTTCGGATGGTCATCTCCATACTGATGTTGTGGCACAGTGTTGGTGCATAAATAAACAGGTCGCGCCGCGCTGTGTGGAGCCGGCGCGCGTTTGGAGGTGGCTCATGGCGTATGCACCCAAGGCTTATCCTTCGGGGGAGCGCAAGCGGCGAATGCCTCTGCTGTGGCCTTTGCTGTTACTGGCTTTGCTCGTCCTGATCGTTGTGCTTTCGTTTGTAGAGTTGGCTTCTGAGCCGCGAGTGGTGGCGGTGACCGGCGCGGACGCTGGCGGTCTGGTCACATTGCAGCGTGAGGATACGCTGGAACTGTCACTGGTGGCCAATCCGGCGACAGGTTATACGTGGGAAGTTCTACCGGCGATTGATCCCGTGCTGGAACAAGTGGGCGAACCGGTGTTCGTCGCGGACAGCGATCTGCTTGGCGCGCCGGGCGTGTTGACTTTGCGCTTCAGAGCGGTCGCGCGTGGGGAGCAGACGCTCGAGTTGGCTTATCGGCGATCCTGGGAAGAGGGCGTTCCGCCGGAACAAACATTCACCGTGCAGGTTGTGGTGCAATGAGTACTCTTCCTCAGACAGGGTGCGTCATCTATCAGGTGCGAGTGCGAGGCTGCCTGGACGATAGCTGGCTGGAGTGGTTTGATGGCCTGACGTTGTCGGTGGGCCCGGATGAGACGGTGTTGCGGGCGCCGGTGCGCGATCAGGCAGCGTTGCGCGGTATCCTGGACCGTATGTGGGATCTGAACCTGGAGGTGATTTCGGTCTCGCGTGAAGGGGAGGGAGGGTAGGAAGCGGGATGGGGCGCCGGAACCATACTTTTGTCGGGTCTCAACCATACTTGCGGTCATGTATCTTGTAAGTAGGACAATGGACCGAAACCGCGTCACAGACGATACTCGGCGCGAGTTGCAATCTGTTTAGAAGGAGGTAAACATGTACTGGCTGATCGCACTTCTGGGCGTTGCGCTGGCGGTCGCTCCCTTCGTTCTGGGTTACAGTGATGAGACGACGGCCATGTGGACCAGCGTCATTCTGGGTGCTGCGGTAGCGCTCATCGCCGGTTTCAAAGCTGCTGCCCACGACACCCATCGCTGGGAAGATTGGTTGGCCATTCTGGCGGGCGTGCTGGCCATTATCGCCCCCTTCGTTCTTTTTAACACGGTAACGACTGCGGTATGGACCAGCGTGGTTGCTGGTGTGCTGATCATTCTTCTGGCGGGATACCGGATGCTGATTCCATCGGCGTAACGTAATCCTGTCTACATCATAGAGAAGGGGGCTGCCGCCGGCGGCAGCCCCCTTTTTCTTTGGGCGGCGGGAAGCCGGCGCGCCGTTGTCGGGGGGTACGCCCGCGACGGGTATGGACGTTCTTCACGGCGGCGAACGCCAATAATCACTTCTGAGCGGGCCTCTATATCTGGCATACTGGGAGCAGAGACGTCACACAGATTTCCGGCCGGAAGAGGTTGCGTATGGCGTCTGAACTGCTGCAGACGAAGCTGGCTGTTCCGCCCCTGCGCGCGGCTCTGGTTGCGCGCCGCGCGCTTTTTGCGCGCCTGGACGAAGGCATGTTGCGCAGGCTGACGCTGGTCTCGGCGCCGGCGGGATATGGTAAGACGACGCTGGTTGCCAGTTGGCTGGCGCAGAAACGCGAAGCGGTGGGTTGGATCTCGCTGGACAAAGGCGACAATGATCCGGCCCGTTTCTTGCTTTACCTACTGGCTGCGCTGCGAGACGCATGCCCGACTCTGCAAGGGCCGGCGCCAACGCTGTTCCACGCGCCACACCCGCCGCCGCCGGAACAGGTTTTGACCACCCTGATCAACGAGTTCGAACGGCAATTTGACGGACCGGCCGGCAGCAACCGCTGCGTTTTGGTTCTCGACGACTATCACGTGATCGCCAACGAGGCGCTTCACGCGGCGATTGCTTTCTTGCTGGTGCACTTGCCGCAGGCGCTGAGCGTGATAATCATCACGCGCGCCGATCCCCCGCTGCCACTGGCGCGGCTGCGGGCGCAGGGGCAATTGCTGGAGTTACGGCAGGCAGATTTGCGCTTCACGTTGGAAGAAACCGGAGACTTTCTGCACGACGTCATGCGCCTGGCCCTCGATGCCGAAGAAACGACGTTGCTGGCCAACCGCACCGAGAGCTGGATCGCCGGTTTGCAGCTGGCAGCGCTGTCATTGCGGCGTTGTGAAGACAGCGCACAGTTTGTGCGCATGTTCGGCGGCAGCCATCGTTTCGTGTTGGATTATTTGCTGGAAGAGGTGTTGCAGGGCCAAGAG
>JBMCFH010000254.1:0-4954 GCA_048620455.1 Chloroflexota bacterium
GCGCCAAAGGAACAGGCGCAGGGCTACCAGGAACTGTTCCGGCGACTGGAAAGCTGGCTGGCGGAGATCACCGGCTTCGCCGCCATGTCCCTGCAGCCCAACGCCGGCTCACAGGGCGAGTACACCGGCCTGATGGTCATCAAAGCTTACCACCAGGCGCAGGGCAACGGAGAGCGGGACGTGTGCCTCATTCCCAGCTCGGCCCACGGCACCAACCCCGCCAGCGCTGTGTTGGCCGGATTGGAAGTGGTCGTGGTGGCCTGTGACGAGGAGGGCAACATCGACGTTGACGATCTGCGTAAGAAAGCGCAGAAATATCAGGACCGGCTGGCGGCGTTGATGGTCACCTACCCCTCGACACACGGCGTGTTCGAGGCAGCGATCAAAGAGATCTGCCAGATCGTGCACGAAAACGGCGGGCAGGTCTACCTGGACGGGGCCAACATGAACGCCCTGGTCGGCCTGTCCAAGCCGGGCGAGTTCGGCGCAGACGTGTGCCACCTCAACCTGCACAAGACATTCACCATTCCGCACGGCGGCGGCGGCCCGGGCATGGGCCCCATCGGCGTGGCTGAGCACCTCGCTCCCTACCTGCCGGGCAGCCCGGTGGTTCCCGGCGTGGGCGGCGACCAGGCCATCGGTCCCGTCAGCGCCGCGCCGTGGGGCAGCCCCAGCATCCTGCCCATCTCTTACGCCTACATTCGTATGATGGGCGTGGAAGGGCTGACGCAGGCGACCAAGATCGCCATCCTCAACGCCAACTACATCGCCAAACGCCTGGAGCCCCACTACCCGGTGCTGTACAAGGGCGCAAATGGTAAGGTGGCGCACGAGTGTATCATCGACCTGCGCCCCCTGCGCGAGGCGTCCGGCGTGCTGGTGGACGACGTGGCCAAGCGCCTGATGGACTACGGTTTTCACGCACCGACGATGTCCTTCCCCGTGCCAGGCACGCTGATGATCGAGCCCACAGAAAGCGAGTCCAAAGAAGAACTGGATCGCTTCTGCGACGCGCTGATCGCCATTCGGGAAGAGATTCGCGACGTGGAAGAAGGGCATGTGGACGTGGAGCAAAGTGTGCTGCGCGGCTCGCCGTACACGTCGCTGATGATCGCCTCAGAAAGCTGGGATCGCCCCTACACTCGGGAAGAAGCGGCGTTCCCCGCCGACTGGGTCAAGGAAAATAAATTCTGGCCGGCCGTGGGGCGCATCGACAACGTCCACGGCGACCGCAACCTGTTCTGTGTTTGCGTTCCCGTTGACGCTTACGACGACGCGACCGAACTACAGCCGGCTTAATCTTTAATGTCTAGGGGGTCTGTCCGGTCGCGCCGGTTGGCGCGACCGGAAGGCCCTTACATTATCATTCTTTTTATCTGGAAAGAGGTTATGGTCCACGTAGAGAAGAAGTCACCCCTGGAAGCCAATGGCAACGGGGAGTTGTGCGTGGCGGGCACCAGCGTCTCGCTGGCGTCCGTGGTGCACGCTCTGAGCAAAGGATATACGGCGCAAGAGATTGTGCAGCAGTATCCGGAGCTGGAGCCGGCGGACGTTCACGCCGTCCTCGTCCATTACCTCAGCCACGGCAGCGTAGCGTAAAACGAGCTGGCAACTCGCTTTACAATATGCGCACCAGATGGTAGCGCTTGCGCCCCTTGCGCAAGACCAGGAACTGCCCTTCGAGGGCATCCTCCAGCGTCGCCATGCGACCGCGGTCGGTGACGCGTATATTGTTCAGATAGATTCCCCCACCCTTGATGTCCCGCTTGGCCTCTCCCTTTGAGGAGGCCAGGCCGCTTTCCGCCAGTAGAGTCACCAGCGGCACGCCGCCGTCCTCCAGCTCCGCTTTGGGGAGTTCGCTGGAAGGCACGTCGGCAAAAATGTCGGCAATGTCCGCCGCGTCCAATCCTTCCAGGCCACCGCCAAACAACACGTCGGACGCCGTCTGCGCTTTGGCCAGCGCCATGTCGCCGTGCACCAGCCGCGTCATCTCTTCGGCCAGCCGGCGCTGCGCCTCGCGCTGCTCCGGTCGCTTGTTCACGGCGTGCTCCAGCTCCAGGATCGTGCGCCGATCCAGGAAGGTGAAGTATTTCAGGTAGTTGACCACGTTGGCGTCGTCCGTGTTCAGCCAGAACTGGTAGAAGCGGTAGGGCGACGTGCGCTGCGGATCGAGCCACACGGAGGTGCCCGCGGCCGTCTTGCCGAACTTGCTGCCGTCAGCCTTGGTAATCAGCGGGTACACCAGGCCGTGCGCCTGTGCGCCGCGCACGTGTGCGTCACGCACCTTGCGGATCAGTTCCACGCCGGCCACAATGTTGCCCCACTGGTCGCTGCCGCCGGTCTGCAGGGTGCAGCCATAGCGCTCGTGCAACACCAGGTAGTCGTACGCCTGCAGCAGCATGTAGCTAAACTCAGTGTAGGAGATACCCTCCTCACGCTCCAGGCGCGAGCGCACGGAATCTTTGGCCGTCATGTAACCCACGGTGAAATGCTTGCCCACGTCGCGCAGGAAATCCATCATGGAAATTTCCGCCAGCCAATCGGCGTTGTTCACCAGCATGGCCGGGTTGCCGCTGACGTCAAAATCCAGGAAGGCGGAAAGTTGCTTCTTGATGCCCTCCACGTTTGCCGCCAGCTCCTCGCGGCTCAGCAAATTGCGCTCTTCAGACTTGCCGCTGGGGTCGCCGATCATGCCCGTGCCGCCGCCGGCGATGGCAATGGGCGTGTGGCCAAAGCGCTGGAAGCGGGCCAGCTGTAGCAGGGGCACCAGGCTGCCCACGTGCAGGCTGTCGGCCGTGGGATCGAAGCCGTTGTACAGGGTGATCTTCTGCTCGCCGCTCAGCAGATCGCGCAGGCCTTCGGTTTCATCGTAGATCAGACCGCGCCACTGCAATTCTTCGTAAATGTTGTCGCTCACTGTCTTTTTCTCCTATCCACTAATCGGTGCCCTCGATCCTAGTCGGCCCACCGGGCTGCGTCAACGTAGCTGGTCACCTCTGTGGCTGTGTCCAACACGCCAAAAAAAAGACGCGACCTGCAGGCCGCGTCTCGCTGGCGAATCCGGTGGCTCGTGCCTTCTACCTACGCACGAACGAACCTCCCACGCAAACGCGGCAGGGCGCTCTCATAATAATAAGCGTAGATAGATTGTGGCATCTCGTTCATGCTGTTAAGCATAGCAGGTGGCATGGGCCGCGTCAACGATCCGCGTCGTCAAGCCACTCTTCGTCGATGGCAAACTGACCCTGGAAGGGTGCAGGTGGGTCCCTTCGCTGCACCTCGTTCTCCAGAAGCGCACGCTCCAGTAGGATAATCGCTTCCTGAGACATGCTGCGCCGATTCTGTGCGGCGCGCATGTTCAGACGATAGTGTAGCGCTTCTGGCAGGTCCCGGATAAGCAATTCAGGCATATTATCTCTCCAATCTTTTCCTCTCCGTGGTTCTCCCCGGCCCGTCTTCGGGCCTTTCTCTGTGGCTCCCCGTGTAACGTCCTTTCTAGGTCCCCGTCAGCAGCCGATCGATGGCCGAGGAGAGCTGGGCCAGGTTGCGCACGGGGTAGACCGCGTCGCAGTACGGGGTGTAGTCCAGCATATCGCTGTCCCCCGTGCCCCACTGGCTCTCCAGCTCGGGGTTGAGCCAGATGAAGCGGCGGGCGCGCCGTTGCAGGTCCTTGATCAGGTCGATGCGCGGCGAATTGTAATTGTTGCGCGCGTCGCCCAGGATAATCAACGTCGTGCGCCCCGTCACTGTGGAAGCGTGCTTGTCCTGGAACATCTCCAGGCAGTTTCCCAGGTCCGTGCCGTAGGGACGGTAGGGCAACATACCACGGATGATGTCAAACGCCTCGTCGGCGTTATTGTGCGCCAGCAGCGAGAGAGCCTCCTGCGGGATCTTCACCAGCCGGTCGTAAAAGGCAAAGCTGTGGATCTTAGATACCTGATCGTGCAGCTCCTCCGTGAGATAGAGCATGAACTCTACCACCGTCTCCGTAGAGCGCGACACGTCACAGAGGATGACCAGGCTGGGCTTTAGCTTCTTGTGCTTCATCTTCATCTCGAAGGGCACGCCGCCGTAGCGCTGGTTGGCGCGGATGGTACCCTTGGCGTCGAAGCGGCCCTTCTTGCCCCGTTTGCGGCGCAGGGCGGCGCGGCTGCGCAACTGCGTCGTCAGCCGCTGCACCTCGCGGCGCAACAGGGTCATCTCCTCCTCGGACAGCGCCGAGAACGGCTTGTGCATCAGGTCCGAGGTGTGCAGCCTGTCCGGGCGGTTGGCGCGATCCTGGGCGATCTGCAGGCCGATCTGCTGCGCCACCTGTTCGGCGAGCGCCTCCTGGTTGGCCTGCACCACGCCCATCAACTTCTCAATCGCCTCCTGGCTCATGCCCATTTCCTGCAACTTCTGCGTCAATTGCTGAATCAGCTCTTCCAGGTGTTCGAAGCCCATCTGCCGCAACATGCGGCGCGTGACCCAGGTGCCTTCCTGCGGATTCTCGGCCCACTGCAGCCCCGCGCGGCGCGCCAGCTCTTCCAGCTCCTCTTTGCTGGGACCTTCGCCGCTGGTCAGCCAGTCCATCAACTGTTGCAGCCGGCCGCTGAGCGCAGACAGCGCCGCCTCCAGCATTTCCTGTTCGTCTTCGTCCAACTCCTCCGTGGCGTTTTGCATCGCCGGACCGCCGCTGCCGAAGTACAGCGGGAACAATTCATCGAAGACGGGAAAGTCGTCCGATTCTTTAACCAGCGTGGTGCGCAATGATTGGCGGAAGATCCCTTTCTGGCCGATGCCCAGCTCCTCCACGGCGTGCAGGGCGTCAATCGATTCCGCCAGAGAGACGCGCACGCCCGCCGCGCGCAAGCCGCGGATAAACTCTACCACTCTATCGTCCATAAGGTCCTCCACCACTGCCACGACCACCGCGCTCGCTGCCGGGACCACCCGGGCCGCCGCGCTGGCTGCC
>JBMCFH010000255.1:0-4864 GCA_048620455.1 Chloroflexota bacterium
CGCAAAATACCGTTCGTCCAGGACCTGCCCGAGGAGATCCTGGCGCGCATCGCGCGGCACGTGCGAGCGCGGCGGCTGGAGCCGGGGCAGGTGTTGTTCCGCAAGGGGGACCCCGGCAACTCCGTGTTCATGATCCGCGACGGCTGGGTTAAAATCGTCACCGAGAACCACGAAGGCGACGAGCTGGTGCTCAACCACTGCGGCCCCGGCGAGGTTGTCGGCGAGATGTCGCTCATCGACCAGGAACCGCGCTCCGCCGGCGTCGTCACCCTCAGCCCCGTCGAAGTGCTGGAGCTCAAGCGCGACGCCTTCATGGACGTGCTGGCCCAACAACCTATGCTGGCCCTGGACGTCATGCGCAACTTCTCCGCTCGTCTGCGCTTTGCTACCACCTACATCGAAAAAGCGATTGAGTGGAGCGAGCGCATCGCCGAAGGCGACTACGATTTCGCCATGGCCCAGATCCAGACAGAGACAGGCATCGTGGACCGCAACAAAGCGGACGAAGCCCGCGCCGGCGAGCTGCTGGCGGCCTTTTTCCACATGGTCGAAGGGGTCCAGGCCCGCGAGGAGACGCTAAAACAACAGTTACGCGACCTCTCCATCGAGATTGACGAAGCCAGACGGCAAGAAACAGTCGAACAGGTCGTGCAGAGCGACTTCTTCAAAGATCTACAATCATCCGTACGCCAGTTGCGCCGGCAGCAGGCGGATGAAGAACAGGAATCATAGCCAGCGACGACACCACATGTGCAAAATCGTTTCCATCCACTCCTTTCGCGGCGGCACCGGAAAATCGAACCTCACCGCCAACGTCGCCGCCCTGCTGGCCCTGCAGGGCCGGCGTGTGGGCGTCGTAGACACCGACATCCAGTGCCCCGGAATCCACGTGCTTTTTGGCCTCGACGCGCAAAAGATGGGCTACACGCTGAACCACTACCTGCGCGGCGACTGCGCCATCGAAGACGTAGCCTTCGCCGTGGGCAGCGCCGCCGGGGACGCGCCCGGTCGTCGCAAACTGCAACAGCGCCCCCTGTGGCTCATCCCCTCCAGCATCGAAGTGGGCGAAATCAGCGCCATCCTGCGCAACGGCTACGATGTCAACCGCCTCAACGAAGGGCTGCAGAAAGTGCGCAAGACCCTGGAGCTCGATTATCTCTTCATCGACACCCACCCCGGCCTCAACGACGAAACGCTGCTCTCCATCGCCTTCTCCGACATCCTGCTCGTCCTTCTGCGCCTGGACCAGCAAGATTTCCAGGGCACCGCGGTGACCGTGGACATCGCTCGCAGCCTGGACGTGCCCAACCTGTTCTTGGTGGTGAACAAGGCGCTGTCCCACTATGACTTTGGCCAGATAGAGGAGCGCGTCTCGGGCACCTACGACGTGCCCGTTGCCGGCGTGCTGCCCCTCAGCGAGGCCATGGTCGATTTACAGAGCGCGGACATCTTCGCCCTGCGCCACCCCGACCACGCCTGGTCCCGGGGCGTGCGCGGCGTCGTGGACCGTCTGCTCGCCGTAGAATGAAAATGCGCCAGGGAGAAACCTTGTGAAATGCTGGCACTGTGACCAGGACGCCCGGGCCGCCTGCGCCTTTTGCGGTCGCTTTGTGTGCAAGGACCATGCCGGGACCATGCCCTCGGTCCTGGCCATGTACGTGGGCGACGAGAACACGCCGAAAGCCGTGGTGGTCGGCAACGCTGTGTGGTGCACTGTGTGCGAGCCGCAACCGGAACCGATCGCCATGCCAGAATTATACTGAGGGGGAAGTAACTATGAGCGGGCTCTTCGACAATATCAGCCGCAAACTGGAAGCCGACGCGGGCCAACGGGGCATCAGCGCCTGGGAGATCACCCGCCTCTCGCCTTCCCTGCGCGCCATCGTGCGCGCCTTGCTACGCGAAGTGGAACTCACCTACCCCGAACTGTGCCGCCGCTTGCAGGCAGCGCCCGCCGGAGAGGGCCAGATGTCGCGGGCCGAGCTGGATGAGGCGCTGCAACAGTTGCTCAATCGCGCCTGGATCGTGCGCATGGGCCAGCAGGAGTCCACCACCTACCGCGTCAACCTGCAACGGCGGCGCGGCACCCGGCTCAGCGCCAGCCTCTGGGAGCAACTGGAGCAACGTCTTTCAACCCACCTTCCCGCAGACGGTTAACTCACACCGGCTCTCCCAACCCCTGCCGAAACGCAGCCGTCGTCTGCGCCACCGGTGTGTCCTTCTGGAAGATGGCGCTGCCCGCCACCAGCACCGTGGCGCCCGCCTCCACAATCTCGCGCGCGTTGTGCGGCTTAATGCCGCCGTCCACCGAGAGCCACGCCTCCGAGCCTATCGCCTCCAGCGCCTGGCGAATGCGCCGGATCTTGTCCGTGCTGCCGGGGACGTAAGATTGGCCGCCAAAACCGGGATTCACCGACATCACCAGAACCAGATCCACGTCCGGCAAAATCTCCTCCAGGCTACTCACCGGCGTCGCCGGGTTCAGCGTCACGCCCGCGCGCGCCCCATGCTCCTTAATCAGCTGCACAGTGCGGTGCAGGTGCGGGCACGTCTCCACGTGCACCGTGATGATGTCCGCGCCCGCCTCCGCGAAGTCGGCAACATAGCGCTCCGGATTCTCGATCATCAGGTGCACGTCCAGAAGCGCCTCCGGAAACTGGTCCACGATGGGCCGCAGCGCGCGCACCACCAGCGGCCCGATCGTAATGTTGGGCACAAAGTGGCCGTCCATCACGTCCACGTGCATCCAGTCCACGCCCGCCTCTAAGGCCGCGCGCGTCTGCGCCCCCAGCTGCTGGAAGTCGGCGGTGAGAATGGAAGCGGAAAGAATGGTCATCGTCGTTTCGCCTTGAGCCCTTACCCCAGCGACGCCAGCGCGGCCTCTGCCACCGCCTGCGCCGTCAGGCCCAGATGCTCGTAAATTTCCTGGTAAGGCGCGGACGCGCCGAAGCGATCCAGGCCCACCACACAACCATTGTCCCCCACATACCGCTCCCAACCCAACGGCGCCGCCGCTTCCACTGCCACGCGCGCCGTAATCGCCGGCGGCAACACACGGTGGCGGTACGACTCCGGCTGCGCCTCGAACAGCTCCCAGGAAGGCATGGAGACCACCCGCGCCGCCACGCCCTCTTGCGCCAGCAACGTCTGCGCCGCCAGCGCCAGGTGCACCTCGGAACCGGTGCCGATCAGAATGGCCCGCGCATCCTCTGCGTCGCTCAGCACATACGCTCCGCGCGCCGCTTCCGCCGCCGGCGCGTACCGGCTTCGATCCAGCGTTTCCAGCTTCTGCCGTGTGAGCACCAGCGCCATAGGTCCTTCCCGGTGCTGCAGCGCCACCTGCCAGCCCACGCTCGTTTCCGAGGCGTCCGCGGGGCGGAAAGTCACCAGTTTGGGAATGGCCCGCAGGCTGGGCAACTGCTCAATCGGCTGGTGCGTGGGCCCATCCTCGCCCAGCCCAATGCTGTCGTGGGTGAAGACGTAGATCACGGGCAGCCCCATCATCGCCGCCAGGCGAATCGTGGGGCGCATGTAGTCGGAAAAGATAAGAAACGTGCCGCCATATGGCCGCACCCCGCCATGCAGCGCCATGCCGTTCATCGCCGCGCCCATGCCGTGCTCGCGGATGCCGTAATGGATATAGCGACCGCTAAAATCCTCGCGGGACAGGTGCGTGATGCCCCCCGCCTTCGTCTTGTTGGAGCCGGTCAGGTCCGCGGATCCGCCCACCAGCCAGGGGATGCGCGGCAACAGGCCGTCCAGCACCTGGCCCGACGCCGCGCGCGTCGCCAGCTTCTTTCCCGCCTCAAAGGTGGGCAAATCGCCGTCCCACTCCGGCGGCAGATCGCCGTCCCAGGCGGCGCGCAACGTTTGCGCCAGCTCCGGGTGCGCCTCTTCGTACGCCTCGAACGTCTCCTGCCACTGCGCCTGCCAGCCCTCGGCCTCCTGTGGTCGCAGGTAATCTCGCGCCCCCTCCGGCACATAGAACTTGGCTTCCTCGGGCCAGCCCAGCGTCTGCTTCGTCAGCCGGATCTCCTCCTCGCCCAGCGGCTCGCCGTGCGCGCTGGCTGTGTCCTGTTTGTGCGGGCTGCCATAGCCGATGTGCGTGCGTATGGCAATCAGTGAGGGCCGCTCGCCCTCGGCGCGCGCGGCGTCAATCGCCGCCCGGATCGCTTCCACGTCGTGGCCGTCCACCGCCTGCGTGTGCCATTGATAAGCCTGGAAGCGGCCCAACACGTCGTCGCTCCAGGCCAGCTCCGTGGAGCCGTCGATGGTGATCTCATTATCGTCGAAAAAGACGATCAACTTGCCCAACCCCAGGTGGCCCGCCAGGGACGCCGACTCGTGCGAAACCCCTTCCATCAGGTCCCCGTCGCTGGCGATGACGTAGGTGTAATGGTCCACTACCTCGTAATCCGGCCGGTTAAACTGCGCCCCCAACCAACGCTCCGCCAGGGCCATGCCTATGGCGTTGCCCAGCCCCTGCCCCAGCGGACCCGTGGTCGTCTCCACACCCACCGTTTTGAAGTTCTCGGGATGGCCCGGCGTGTGGCTACCCCACTGCCGGAAGTTCTTCAGCTCCTCCAATGGCAGATCGTAACCGCTGAGGTGCAACAGGCTGTAGATCAACATCGACGCGTGCCCCGCCGACAGCACGAAACGGTCGCGGTCCGGCCACTTGGGGTCCGCCGGATTGTGCTTCAAATAATGCTTCCACAACACCACAGCCACATCCGCCAGCCCCATCGGCGTGCCCGGATGCCCCGACTCCGCCGCCTGGACCGCGTCCATAGCCAGTGTGCGAATCGTATTAGCCGCCAACTCATGCGGCGTGTAATCTGACAGGTCGTACATTGGGTTCTCC
>JBMCFH010000256.1:0-4824 GCA_048620455.1 Chloroflexota bacterium
ATTGCACTTTGTTTATAGTAGCGGATTGCATCCGCGCTCACCAGGAGCAAAAGCTAGCTTCCTTACCACTAAACTGTACATTTATCAACTATTATAGTATAATGTAATCAGTGAGATTGATAGACGCCTGGCAAGGAAGCGAGGGCTGACGCAGGCACTGCCGCAGCCACGCGAACGCATTCATGGCAGGAGAGTTTGAGCACAATCCCTTTGCCGATCCGGCCGTTGTCGACGGCTACGAAGCGTGGTATCAGGGCGCCGGGCGCCAGGCGGATCGGCAGGAGAAAGAGCTGTTGAGACAGCTCCTGGCTCATTTTCCGGCGGCCCATTCGCTGCTCGAAGTGGGCTGCGGCACGGGCCACTTTACACGCTGGTTCAAAGAACAGTCGTTACAGGCCCTGGGTCTGGATCTGGCCCCGCCCATGCTGGCCGAAGCGGTTGACCTGGACGGCCTGCCCTATCTGTGCGCGAACGCCCACGCGCTGCCCTTCGCCGGCGATGCCTTCGACCTGGTGGCGCTGATCACGACCCTGGAGTTTGTCTCTGACCCGCGTCAGGCGCTACGGGAGGCGTTACGCGTCGCCCGGCAGGGAGTGATTCTGGGCGTTCTCAACCGGCACAGCCTTCTCGGGCGGCAGCGCGCGAGAGAGGGAGGAGCGGTGTGGGGCGCGGCTCGCTTCTACACAGTGGGAGAGTTAGTGCGCCTGCTGCGAGCGGTTGCGCGGCGTCCGCTCACGATCACGTGGCGCACAACCCTATGGCCCCTCTGGCCCGGAGCCCTGCCCCTGCCCTGGGGCGGATTCATCGGCATGGCCGTGCAATGGGCGTAAGGGCAGGAGATGAGGAACGATGAACGGTATCACAGCGCAGGTTAGCTTATATCCCCTGAAGCAGGCCTCCCTGTCTCCCGCCATCGACGAAACGTTGCGCATCCTGCGAGAGCACCACTTAGAAGTCGAAGAGGGGATGATGAGTAGCCTGGTCAGCGGAGAAGACACGGAGGTGTTCGCCGCGCTTCAAAAAGTCTTCCGGCGCATCGCGGCGCAGGGCGCGGTGGTCATGGTCGTCACCTTTTCCAACGCCTGCCCGATGCCGGGCGAATCGGAAGAGGCAGCGACGGAGTGACCTTATTAGCGAAGGCCGATACGGCCTTCTGGCGTGGAGGTTCACCATGAATGCTGAGTTCAAATTCTTACACGATTATCCGTTGTTCAGGGGTTTAAACGAAGACCAGATGCAGGCAGTCATGTCCGTATGCCGGGAAGAGTGCTTCTTACCGGACACCGTCCTCTTTGAAGAGGGGCAACGGGCCGGCGAAATCTTCGTCCTCACCGACGGTCAGGTTGAAGAATCGTTCACTGCCGGCGAGGCGACGCTGGCACTGCTCCATCCGCTTGAGCCCGGCGAAATCATCGGCTGCCCGGCGCTGGTGCCACCGTATACGCAGAACTGCACGGCGCGGGCGCTGACGCGCACGGAGGTGCTGGCGATTGACGCCGAGGGCCTGCGCGAGCTGTTCGCGCAAGATTGCCAGCTAGCCGTCGCCATCCAGCAAAACTTCATCGAGAAGTTGCTGGAGCGCATCGGCAAGATGCGGCTGGTGGGCACCGAATACGCCTGAACAGCGGGAAGAGAGCGACAGGTCCCGGCAATGTACGACGCCGCGGGATGAAGGTAAGACGCATGTCACTTGAATCGATCCTGGCAGACGCGCACGGGTTAAAGGAAGCCGAGCTCTACGACCGGTTGCCCGGCGGGTGCGTGCGCTGCCGCCTGTGCGGGCATCGCTGCGTGATCGCCGAGGGGAAAGTGGGCGTCTGCGGCGTGCGCAAGAACGTGGGCGGCAAGCTCTACACCCTGGTCTACGGGCGCGTCGTGAGCCGGCACGCCGATCCCATCGAGAAGAAACCGCTTTTCCACTTCTATCCCGGCTCTACCGCTTACTCCATTGCCACGCCCGGCTGCAACTTCCACTGCCGCTGGTGCCAGAACTGGTCCATTGCCCGCCCGCCGGACGAGGCGCATCTGCTTGGCTTTCCGGAGGTCGACCCGCAACGCATCGTGGATGCGGCGCTGGCCCACGGCAGCCGCAGCATCGCCTACACCTACACGGAACCTACGGTCTTCTTTGAATATAGCTACGACGTGGCCCGGCTGGCGCACCAGGCAGGGCTGGCGAACGTTTACGTCACCAACGGGTACATGTCTACAGAGATGCTGGATGCGTTTCATCCCTATCTGGACGCGGCAAACGTGGACCTCAAAGCGTTTCGCAAGGAGACGTATAGGCGCTACGTGGGGGCGCGGCTGCAGACGGTGCTGGACAATCTGAAGACGATGAAACGGCTCGGCATCTGGCTGGAGGTGACCACCCTGGTGATTCCCGATCTCAACGACGAGCCAGAAGAGCTGCGCGACGCCGTGCGCTTCATCGTACAGGAATTGGGAGCCGACACGCCGTGGCACGTCAGCCGCTTCTATCCGGCGCACGAGATGACCGACCGCCCGCAAACGCCGCTACCAACGCTGCAGTGGGCCGCGGCAATCGGCAGGGAAGAGGGCTTGCGCTATGTATACATCGGCAATGTGTGGAGCGCCGGGGACGAAGACACGATCTGTCCCGGCTGTGGGCGCACGCTCATCCGGCGGGCCGGGTTCAAGATCATAGACAACGACATTCAAGATGGACAGTGCCCGCACTGCGATACACGTATTGCCGGTGTGGGCATGGGAGGCGCCTAGATGGAACGGCAAGCAACCGGCGCAATCGCCGAATCGGTCCAACAGATTTTGAGCACCATCCCGGACGACGTCACCCTCGTGGCGGCAGCAAAAGGCCGCAGGCAGAGCGAGATTGAAGCGGTCATCGCCGCCGGGATCACCAACATCGGGCATAACTACGTACAGGAGGCGCGGCAGACGATCACGCCGGCCCTGCGCCAGAAGGCGACGTGGCACATGATCGGCCATCTGCAGAAAAACAAGGTCAACTGGGCCGTGCGCCTGTTTGATGTGATCGAGACGCTGGATTCAGTGGAACTGGCCCACGCGCTCGACCGCCGCTGTGCCGGGCTGGGCATCATCATGCCCGTGTTAATCGAGATCAACAGCGGACGGGAAGCGCGCAAGACCGGCGTGTTGCCGGAACACCTTGAGGAGATGGTCCGCGCCGTCGCAGACCTGGAACATATTGAGATCCAGGGCTTGATGACGATGGGTCCGCGCTTTGGCGACCCGCAGGACGCCCGCCCCTATTTCCGCGCCACCCGCCGCGCGTTCGAGCGGCTGGCAGGGCTAGAGCTGCCCGGTGTGACGATGCGCACGCTCTCCATGGGCATGAGCAACAGTTATCTGGTGGCTATCGAAGAAGGGGCCACGATGGTGCGTATTGGCACCAGGATCTTCGGCTCCGTGGTGCAGGCCGGGTAACAAACGCGCGCTGAGGTCCGGGCCCTGGCGCGGGCCGTCCCCGTACCGGGCCTGGAAATGGTGTGGCAATGAGTGACTCGTTTTTGGCCGTTATGTTGGCCAGTTCCCTGGCCTGTCTGGTGACGACGATCGGTATCTACGTCATCGGCAAATTCGAGGAGTGGGGTCGCCGCAACACGGTCTACTTCATGAGTTTCGCCGCGGGCGTGCTCGTTTCCGTCTCTTTCATCCACATCATCCCCCGTTCTTTCCACATGCATGCACAGGCCCCGGTCTTTCTCCTCGTCGGCTTCCTGAGCCTGCACTTCTTCAATCGCTTCCTGAACGTGTATATCTGCGAAGAGTACGCCTGCGAGACGTTTGCGATGGGCGTCATTCCCATGGTGGGCATAGGGCTTCATTCCTTCATCGACGGTGTCATTTATTCCGTGACCTTCAACGTCAGCATCTTTACAGGCGCTCTTGCGGCAATCGGCATGATCCTCCACGAGTTCCCGGAAGGGATCGTCACCTTCTTGCTCCTGGAATGGGGCGGCTTCAGCACAAAGCGCGCAGCCGCCTACGCTTTCCTGGCGGCAGCCGCCTCCACGCCCCTGGGCGCCCTCATCTCTTACCCCTTCGTAGCCAAAGTCTCGCCGTCGACCCTGGGCATCTTACTGGCCCTCTCCGCAGGCGCCCTGGTCTACGTCGGGGCTACCCACCTGTTGCCGGAGGTGGAGAAAGAGAACAAGCGGTACAGCCTGATCGCGCTGATGGTGGGCGTGCTGATTGCTGCACTGATCGTAACGACGAAAGGATAACGTAAGCAACAAGCGAGGTGAGTCATGTTGTCATTCAAACGAATCTTAGTCCCCTTGGACGGCTCGTCCCTGGCGGAAAGGGCTGTGCCGGCGGCGCGGGCGCTGGCTCAGAAGTTCGACGGTCAAATTATCCTGTTGCGCGTGCTGGACATCCCCACTCCCACGGGCCCGAAATCGCAGCCCGAGGTCACAATCGGGTGGGTGCGCGAGGCGCGCCAACAGGCACATGAGGAAGCCCGCGCCTATCTGGAAGCGATAGAAAAGAGATTGTGTGACGAAGGATTTGACACCCGGATCCTGCTGCGTGACAGGTCACCGGCTGCAGACATCCTGGATGTGGCAGGCGAGGAGGGCGTGGACCTGATCGTCATCTCCAGCCACGGGGCCGGGGGCCGGGCGCCCTGGGCCTTCGGCAGCGTGGCCGAGAAGGTAACGCGCCACAGCCCCTGCCCTGTGCTGCTGGTTCGCCAGGACGGGACGGCTGCCGCCGAGAAGTAGGCAGGCGCGCCAGGGTCAATTTACCATTAAACTTTACATTTGTATATTAAAGTGGTACAATGACGGAAAAGTAATCCTGGGGGGTGCGCTGGCGCCG
>JBMCFH010000257.1:0-4822 GCA_048620455.1 Chloroflexota bacterium
AATCTCCAACCCCCACTCTCTCATCGCTCCTGCCACGCCGTCGTTTCGTCCAGCGCTTCTTTTTCCTCCTCGCTCAGGTCAATCTCAGCGCCTTTCAGTGTGTCCTCAAGCTGCTCCAGGCTGTTCGCGCCGATAATGGCCGATGTCACTGCCGGATTGGCCAACACCCAGGCGATCGCCGTCTGGGCCACGGTCGCGCCGTGACCGCCGGCGATTTCCTCCAGCTTTTCCACGGCGTCGAAGCCCTGATCGTTCATATAACGCTTCTTAATGCCTTCGGCTCGATCCGACGCCGGTAGCGGTTCATCGCGGCGGTACTTGCCGGTCAGAAAGCCGCCGCCCAGCGGGCTGTAGGGAATCACGCCAAGACCCTGGTCCAGGCACAACGGCTGTAACTCCCGCTCGAATTCGGCGCGGTGCACCAGATTATAGTGCGGCTGCAGGCTGTCGAAGCGCACGAAGCCGTTGACATCGCTGACCCACAACGATTTCATCAGCCGCCAGGCAGGATAATTGGAAACGCCAATGTAGCGCACCTTCCCCGCCCGCACCAGATCGTCCAGCGCGCGCAGCGTCTCCTGCAACGGCGTGTGTTGGTCATAGTAGTGCATCTGGTAAAGGTCGATGTAGTCCGTCTGCAGCCGGCGCAGGCTGGCCTCGACCGCGTTCATGATGTGATGGCGCGACAGGCCCTGGTCGTTGGGATCGTCGCTCATCACCCCGCGCACCTTGGTGGCTACAATGACATCCTCGCGGCGCACGTCACTCTTCTGCAACCAGTTTCCGATTATCTCTTCGGCAACGCCGCCCGGATTGCCCTCCACCCAGCGCGAGTAAACATCGGCGGTATCGATGAAGTTGCACCCCAGGTCCACGGCGCGAGACAGTATCTTATGCGCCGCCGCTTCTTCTGTGCTCCAGCCAAATTGCATGGTGCCCATGCAGATCGTCGAGACCTGCAGACCCGTGCGTCCCAGATAACGGTATTCCATTGAGTCTCCTTTGTTAAAACGGTTGGTTACTGGTTAGTCGTGGGATCATCACCGGCGTCGCCAGCCGGTGTAGCCGTCGCAGCCGGATCATCCGGTACGCCTTCTCCCTCCACCTCTCCTTCTGTCGCCGGCTCTTCCCCACCTCCAAGCTCTGGGAACACTTCGTCCGCATCCGGAAGCGCTTCGTCTGCCCCCGTTGGCGCTTCCTCTTCTCCCTCAAAACGCTGCTCCTCCACCAACGCATCCCCCAGGTAGGGATCGTCGTAATTGAAGTAATTGTAGACGGCGCGGGAGATCTCGCGCAGGATGGGGAAACTGACCGACGATTGCAGCCACTCGCCGTTCTGATGCAGATACTCCACCAACACATAATCGCCGCCCGGCGAGAGCACAAGTCCCGCGTCGGCGTGCGTTGCCTGAGCCCAACCGTGCTTGTGGGACACGGGCACACCGTCCGGCACGCCAAAGCGAATCAGGTTTCCTTCCTCGTTGAGCACCATCAGATCGATCACGTACTGGCACTCTTCCGGCGTTAGCTCGTCAGGATAAACCGCCAGCAACGTGCCACCGCCCTGCGAGCACTGATAAATCATAGCCAACAGTGAACCAATATCGTCGGCCGTGGTCTGCATCGTGGGGTCGGGATAGGTATTGATATCTGTGCGCGAGTTAGCCGGTGTTTCATACGTTGTCTGGCGCTGTTCCGGCGCGGTGGCGTCGTAAGGCACCGCCATAAAGGTGTTCTCCAGGCCCAGGCGCCACATCGATTCGGTGAAGATATCTGCGCCTTTGTAGGTGTTGTCCTCGCCCGCGATAACGTGCAGAAGCAAATTAGCCCCGTAGTTGCTGGAGCGGGTTGCCGTGTCCATGAACAACTGCTCCTGATAATCGGTCAGCGGCAGATCGATGTGACGGAACGTTTCGGCGAAGATGCCAATTTTCAGGATGCTCAATCCGGACAGAGCCACGTCGGAGTTGATGCGGATCTCCTCCCCGGTCTCCAGATCCATCACAAAGATGCTGCCCATACCGTCAAACGAGGAAAGCTGCCGGCGTATGACCGCTTCCAGCAGTTCAAAATCCAGCTCTGGCGCTTCCTCGTCCACGACGACCAGTTCCGCCTCGCGATTATTGGGGCTGACGAGCGCTTTCTCTACTCGCGGCAGGCTGGCGTCCACGTCGGTGACGAAACCGCTCGCGCCGGCGCGGAAAACGGCCGTTTCGGACACGATTTGCGGCGATTGGCCAGGTTCGTCCAGAAACTCAGCCACGGTCACTACCATCTCCCGTAGTTCTTCCGGATCGTAGCCCGCCTGCAAGGGAACCGAGATGGGCTCCCAACGCCAGCCAAGGACGTGGAAGAAAAAGCCCTTCCAGTAACTCTCCTGCCGGTACGTCTCCTGCGCCTCGGCCAGCATGGCGTCCAGGTCCATGTAAAAGCCGGCTTCGAGCGGATCCAGTTCAATACGCTCGGCGCGGTGGTAAATGATTACCGGGCGCAAAAAGTGCTCCTCCAGCATCTCGCGCGCCTCGTCCGCCGTGTGTCCGGACACGTCCACCCCGGCGATGGTCATACCCACCGGGAAGGTATCGCGCGCCTGATGGTAGAGGAAGAGCTGGTAGGCAAGGAAGCCCATCCCTGCCAGCAGCAACACCGTCAGCAGGAAGCGCTTCAACACCTTACCGAACGAGGAGCGTTTCCTTCTCAATTGGCCCTCGAGCTTTCCACGTATGGACTGTCAAAGTTGAAATAATTGTAAGTCGCGCGGGCAATATCGGCCATCAGCGGCGAACTGCGCTCCCAGGGCAGCCATTCGTCCTGGTAAAGAATTTCGACCAGCACATAATCGCCGCCCGGCGAGTAGACGATGCCCGCGTCGGCGTGCGTGTCGCCAATCCAGGCGTGGCGGTGGGCCACGCGCGTGCCCGGCGGCACGCCTTCTTCAATCAGACTACCGATCTGATTGGTGGCCATCACGTCCAGGATCTCCTGGCACTCGTCCGGCGTAATCGTTTCCGGATACGCCGCGCGCAGCGGGCCGCCCGCCCCCTCGGCGCAATAGTAGAGCATGGCCAACAACGCGCCCATATCCTCAGCCGTCGTCTGCATCGCCGGGCTGGGCTGCGTGCGCAGGCCCGAGCTGGTATTGGCCGGCGTTTCATACGTGGTGCGGCCACCGGGAACGGGGCTCTCGCCGTAGGGAATGGCAACGAACGTGTTGCGCAGCCCCAGCCGCCACATCGATTCGGTCATGATCTGGGCGCCCAGGAAAGGATTGTCTTGCCCCGCAATCACGTTCAACAGTGCATTTGGCGGCTCAGGTTCCGTGGTGACCAACGTCTGCGTAATATTCTGCATCTGCGTTTGTGACGGCCCATCGTCCAACATGCGGTACGTGTCCAACACAATGGGCACCTTGAGCAAATCCATGCCGGAGACAGGGGCATTGGCGTCGACCTGCACCTCTTCACCGCTCTGGAGATCGAGAATGAAGATACTGGCTACACCGGTAAAAGCCTGCTCCTGCAGATGGTTCAAAATCAGCCGGCCCAGCAGGCTCATATCCGGTCGTTCCGCCTGAACCGGCTGCAGCGTCAGATGCGCCTCGCGCCCGGTGGGCCGGTAAAACGCCGCGCGCACTTCACCTACGCTGGCGGATATGTCTGTTTCCATGCCCGATTCACCATACTGGAAGGTCAGCGTTGTGGGCACAGGTTGAGGCGGCTGGGTTGCCGTGTCAAAGCCGCCGGCGACCGTTTCCACCACGCGTTGCAGCGCATCCTCATCGTGGCTGGCGCGCAACTCGACCATATCTACCTCTATGGGCCTGTTCCACAGGAAGCCCCAGAACCCGGCCCAGAAGTCCTGCTGCGAGCGCTGATAATCGGCCTCATTCATCATCGCCTGCAAATCCAGCGTGAACTCAATATCCTCAGGGCTGACGGCGATAGAATTCTCGCCGTGATAGATCATGACGTCGGCGCTGTAGCGGTTGCTGACCTGCGCCTCCGCTTCGTCGGCCGTCAATCCCCCTACTTCCACGCCGGCAATAGTCAGGCCGGCAGGCATGAACTGGCGCACAGTGCCATACTGATAAACCTTGTAGAGCAGAAAGATGATACTGGTTACGATGATGGTCATAACCAGCCATTGCCCCAGTCCCGGTGATGATCGGTCACTCATGAGGCGAAAACCTCGCCCAGTTGCATCTGCGGCGCGCGTCGCCCGGTCGCCGCCGCAATCGCCTCCCGCGTGAACGGCAGAAGAGGCGAAGGAAGGTCTTCCACGGAAAACCACCGCGCCGACAGAATTTCTGAACTCAGCGTGAAGGGACCAGGCGTCAGTTGCGCCAGAAAAGCTACGTTGAGGCCCTGCATCCGCTGATCATAGGTTACGTGGACCACCGGACCCAGCGTCGCCGAGAGGCCAGTCTCCTCCCGCAATTCGCGGACGGCACAAGACTGTGGCGTTTCATCGCGCCCCATCCAGCCGCCGGGCAACCCCCACGGCGTGTGCGGATGAAAGACGTGCTTCAACATCAACACCCGATTGGCCTCATCCAGGGCCACGAGGCCGACGCCAACACGGTGGCGCGGGACGACCGCGCGGATACCCCACACCATCAACTGGTGGACAGGCGACCAGCGCACCACTCGCGCCATCGAACGTTTCCAAAAATCAGGCATCTGCAACCGTCGCAATCGTCGTTCCTTCTCTCCTCATTCATCCCCGCTCAAGCTCGCCAGTATAACACAACCGGGGATGCACTTCTAACCCACGCCCGTTTTGGCAGGGCCGGTTCAGTACGTTCTCATATAGTAAACGGCAA
>JBMCFH010000258.1:0-4774 GCA_048620455.1 Chloroflexota bacterium
CGGGGCCGCCGCAGGATGTGGACGGCGAGGTTGTCGAAGAGGCGCACGCGTGCATCTCGGTGAACGGCGAGGAGCTGGCTACGTTTATGTCTTCGCCGCGCGAGCTGGACAGGATGGCGGTGGGCTTTCTGTATAATGAGGGCCTCATCGAGAGCTATGAGGACGTGCGCTCGTTGCACATCTCGCGCAGCGACACCTGTGTGGACGTGTGGTTGCACGACCTGGACGTGGCGCTGCCCAAGCGGGTGATTATCACCGCCGGTTGTGGCGGTGGGGTGACGTTTGACGACCTGTCGCAGAAGCACACGCCGCTGCAGTCGGATCTGCGGGCCACGCCGGAGCAGCTGGCGACGCTGATGCGTGAGATGCACCTGGGCGCGACGCTGTACCAGCGGGCGCGCGGTATCCACACGGCGGTGCTGGCGACGCCGGAGGAGATTTTGCTGCAGACGGAGGATGTGGGCCGGCACAATTGCCTGGATAAGCTGGCGGGCGGGGCGTTGATGGAAGGGATTGAGACGCGCGACCGCGTTCTGCTGTCCAGCGGTCGCATCAGTAGCGAGATGCTGAATAAGGCGCGCCGCATGGGCGTGCCCATTGTCTGCTCGCGCACGTCGCCGACGAGCCTGTCGGTGGCCCTGGCGGAAGCGTGGAATATTACGATTGTGGCTTATCTACGGCAGGAGCGCATGCGCGTGTACACGCATGGGGAGCGGGTGTTGGACGTATGAGCACGCGAGAAGGGACACGCAGCCGAAGCCGGCGCCTGGATCAGCTACCTGTGCTGATTTTCCTGCATATTCTGAAGGCAGGGGGCAGCACGTTGAATTACATCGTGGAGTCCCATTATTCGCCGCAGGAGACGTATGCGGCGAGTCCCACGGGAATGCACCCGGATGGTAACCTCGACGATTACGCCACACTGTCAGAAGAGGCGTTGAGTCAGATCCGGTTGATTAATGGTCACCTTGGCTTTGGGTTGCACGAGCGGTTACCGGGTCCTGCAGTCTACGTCACATTCTTGCGTGAGCCGATTGAGCGCGTTATCTCACAATACAGCTCTGAGCGGACGGTGCCTGATTCGCATGTCTACGAATATCTGCGGTCTGGCGAGATGGATATTGAAGGGTTTGTGCGCTACTATGCGGAGGCGGGGGAGATGGATAACCTGCAGACGCGCATGATTTCGGGGAACTGGCACAAGCGGGGGTTTGGACCGTGCACGCCGGAGATGCTGGAGACGGCGAAGCGCAATCTACGCGAGCATTTCGCCGTGGTGGGGCTGACCAGCCACTTTGACGCCTCGTATCTGTTGCTAAGGCGCACCTTCGGCTGGCCTTTTACGTTTTATCACAAAGTGAACGTGAGCAAGAAGCGTGTGCGGCGGGAGGAGCTTTCGGCGGATGCGTTAGAGACGATTCGCGACTACAATCGTTTTGACCTGGAACTTTATGAGTATGCCTGTCAGCTTTTCCAGGAACAGGTGCGAGAGGCTGGATTCTCCTTTCGGTTGGAGTTGCTGGCGTTTCGCACGTGCAATTATCTATTTCAACGAGTGACACCTTACATCGAGTTTTTGAAAGGGTGGATGTTCTGGCGCTGGCGCGCCGGGGCCGGCGAACCGACCACCTGATTTCTACTTCGGAGGATGAATGAGTAACACAGTTACGCTCACTATTGACGGCAAAGAAGTCACGGTGCCCGAGGGAACGACGATCCTGGACGCGGCGCGCGAAGTGGGTATCGACATTCCGGTGATTTGCTACCATCCACATCTGACGGCGAACGGCCTGTGCCGCATTTGCTCGGTGGACGTGGGGTGGCGCGTGCAGGCGGCGGCGTGTGTGACGAAGTGCCAGGACGGCATGGAGGTGGATACGAAAGGCGAGGACGTGCGCCGCGGGCGTCGTACCATTCTGGAACTACTGGCCTCGACGGTGGATCTGTCGGAAGCGCCGGAGATCGAAGAGTTGCTGGCCGAGTATGAGGCGGATTTGAACCGTTTCCCGGCGGGCGAGCGGCGCGAGACGCCGGTGTACGACGACAACCCCTTCTACCTGCGCGATTATAACCAGTGCATCAATTGCTGGCGCTGCGTGCAGGTGTGCGCGGACGACGCGCAGTTCGCCTTCGCCCTGAACTTTGACGGGCGCGGCTTCCACACGACGATCGGCACCTTTATGGACAAAGGGATGATGGAAACGACGTGTGTCTTCTGCGGGCAGTGTGTGGGCGTGTGTCCCACGGGCGCGTTGAAGCCCAAGCGGCAGCAGTTGTTGGAAGAGGGCATGGATCCGGACGAGATTTTCTTCCAGACGCGCGGCGGGCGACGGCGCAAGAAGAAGGAAGAGGCGGCGGCCGATTAGCCGCCTAAGCGCTGAAGCGCTTACTACGAACCGGTTGAGACGAAAGGTGCTTGCGGAGCGCTGAAGGGTAAAGATGGAACAGAGGACAGAACGGAGGTAATGGCAATGATTAAACCGGATAAGGTTGTACGGACAACGTGTCCCTATTGCGGTGTGGGCTGCCAGATGAATTTGAGCGTGAAAGACGGATATATTTACCGCATCGACGCGCCATTTGACGCAGCGCCCAATCACGGCATGTTGTGCGTCAAGGGGCGCTTTGGCACCGATTACGTCAAGCATCCCGGCCGGGTGAAGAAGCCCCTTATCCGCGCCAACCGCGAGGAAGGGCGCAGCGCAGAGCCCAGGTGGCGCGAGGTAAGTTGGGACGAAGCGTTGGATTATGTGGCCGACGAAATGGCGCGCATTGTGCGCGAGCACGGCGGCGACGCTATTGCCAGTTACGCCAGCGCCAAGGCCACGAACGAAGACAATTACGTGTTCCAGAAGTTGCTGCGCGCCCTGGTGCGTACCAATAACGTGGACCACTGCGCCCGGCTCTGTCACGCGGGATCGGTGACCGGCCTGCAGCTTTCTATCGGCTCCAGCGCCATGTCTAACTCCATCGCCGAGATGGAGGACCTGGAGGCGTTTATCGTCACCGGCTCTAACACGACGGAGACGCACCCGGTTATTTCCAATTTCCTGAAGCGCGCGGTGCGCAATAATGGGGCCAAGCTGGTAGTGGTGGATCCGCGGCACATCGGCATGGTCGATTTCGCCGACCTGTGGCTGCGCCAGAATCCGGGCACGGATGTGGCCGTCTTCCAGGCCATGGCGCACGTCATCGTGGAAGAGAAGCTGTACGATGAGGATTTCATCGGCGAGCGCACGGAAGGGTTCAGCGACTACGTGGAATCGCTGGAAGAGTTCACGCCGGAGTGGGCCGAAGAGGTCAGCGGCGTGCCGGCGGAGTCGATTCGCGAGGCGGCGCGCATTTATGCCAAGGCTGGTCGCGCGGCGATTTACTGGGGCATGGGTATCAGCCAGAGCACGCACGGCACGGACAACACGCTGTCGCTGGTGAACCTGGCCTTGATGTGTGGGCACGTGGGCAAGGCCGGGACGGGCCTGAACCCCCTGCGCGGGCAGAACAACGTGCAGGGCTGCTCGGACAGCGGCGGGCTGCCCAACGTCTTCACCGCGTATCAGAAGGTGGACGAGCCGGAAATTAAGAGTAAGTTCGAGCAGCATTGGGGCGTCGAGCTGAGCCCGCAACCGGGCCTGACGGCGACGGAGATGGTGGACGGTTCGCTGACGGGGGCCATTCGCGGCATGTACATCATGGGCGAGAATCCGATGATGAGCGAGCCTAACCTGGAGCACGCGCGGCACGCGTTGGAACAGTTAGAGTTCATGGTCTGCCAGGATATCTTTATTAATGAGACAGGCGAGATGGCGGACGTGATTTTGCCGGCGACCAGCTTTGCGGAGAAGGACGGGACGTTCACCAATTCGGACCGGCGCGTGCAGCGCTGTCGCCAGGCGGTGGAACCGGTGGGCGAGTCGCGCCCGGACTGGGACATTATCTCTGACCTGGGCCGGCGGCTGGCCGAGCGGCTGGACCTGAAGCTGAACCACGGCTTTGACTACGAACATCCCAGCGAGATCTGGGAAGAGATGCGGGAGTTGACGCCTGAGTTCTACGGCATCGACTACGAGCGGCTGGAGCGCGAAGGGGGCGTGCACTGGCCTTGCCCCAGCAAGGACCACCCGGGCACGCCGTTCCTGTTCGCCGATTCCTTCCCGCGGGGCAAGGGGCGTTTCTGGTCGGTGGAATATGGCACCGATTCGGAGCAGCCGGACGAGGAGTATCCGTTCAACCTGACGACGGGGCGCGTGCTTTATCACTGGCATGGCAGCACGATGACGGGCCGCTCGGCCATCGAGGAGGCGTTCCCCGAGGCGATTTGCGAGATGCACCCGGACGACGCCGAGGACCTGGGCCTGGAGACGGGCGATTGGGTGGACGTCAGCTCGCGGCGCGGCACGATCACGCTGCGCGTGCTGGTCACCGGACGCTCGCCGCGCGGTACGATCTTCATCCCCTTCCACTTTGCGGAGGCGGCTGCCAATCTGCTGACGTTGGACCGCATCGACGAACGGGCCAAGATCCCGGATTACAAAAACACGGCGGTGAAGATCGAAAAGGGCACGGCGCCGGAAGGTTGGGACGAAGGGTACGAGTTGCCGCTGACCGAGCGCGGTGTGATTAAGGATCCGGTGCAGGTGCACTGAGCGACAATTTTTGCCGTCCGGATCATCAGGGGCGGAGAGGAAGCGTTTTACTTATGTGGGCGCTTCCTCTCCGCCATTTGTGTTTTCTAAGGGGAAGTGGAAAAAGTAACCGCAATTCGGTTATCATATGG
>JBMCFH010000259.1:0-4719 GCA_048620455.1 Chloroflexota bacterium
ATCAGACAGGGGCGTGGTTCAACTCGGCGAACAGCTCGTGAACGTTGCCGTCAGGATCGGCGAAGAAGGCGGTGCGCTGGCCCCAGGGCATGTCAGCCGGCTCCTTCACCGGCGTGGCGCCAGCCTGGACAATGCGCCGGTAGGTGTCGTCCACATCTGTGGCGGAGTCACAGGGAAAGGCCAGCTCGAAGGTGTGTCCGCTGGCTTCGTTTTCAAACATATCGCTGCCCGTGGCCTGGGCCATGACCGAGCGCTCGCAGATAGAAAAGCGAACGCCGTCGGCTGCGAATTCCACATACTGATCCATATCGGTCTTGACGGCGAAGCCCAGCACGTCGCGGTAAAAAGCGGTTAGTCTGGAAACGTCGTCGGTGAGGATGGTAATCAAGTCAATTCTTGCTCTCATCTTGCGTTGACCTCCACAAAAAAACGCACAGCGCCCGGCGACGGTGCTATGCGTTGCTCGATAGGATTGAAAAGGTGGTCTGGATGAAGCGGTCTCGAAGGCGGTAGCGCTGACGAAACAGAGTAAGACAACGGCGAACTGTGACTCAATAAGTATAGCACAAACGTTCTAGCGGCGTCAACGCGCCAGCCTTAAAATTTCCGTGCTGCCCTCTGACGTGACGCGGGGGTAACCTCTGTTCGGAACGTCACCCCCGCGTAGTGCTCTTTTACACTCCGTTACGCAGCCTTGCCCGTCGAACGTCGCAAGAGCAGGAACAGGCCGCCCAGGATGAGGAACACGGGCCAGATGTCACCCAGTATTTCGAGTGCGGTGACGGCTACGCCGCCCAGCAGCAGGGCCGCGCCGATGATGGCCATGATGCCGCCGGGGATCAGGGCCCACCAGTGATTGTCTCCGGTGACGATGGCCGAGACGATGGGGATCAGGGCCCATCCCAGGGCGAAGGCCAGCATGAAGATGCCGCCCTGTACCTCGCCGTCGACGTTGGAATAAGGCCCGGTGATGAGCAGCGTGCCGATGCCCAGCCCGGTCAGAATGCCGCCGGGAATCATCAGCCCCGACTGCCGCGCTGCGATACCCCAGATGAAGAACAGCAAGCCTAACGTGGGCAGAATGAGCAAACCAAACCATTCTCCCAGCTCTACAAATTGTGCGATCAGAGCAATGACCCCGAGGACGATGAGAACCAGGCCCCCAACGATCCTGCCCCGTGATTGTCCGTCTTTCATAGTATCCTCCCACTGACTCAAATTGACGTGACGACCAGCCCATATCCACGCACTACTCATTACGTGGGCACGCCGCTCTGCGTTGCAGGCTCCCCTGACTCTATAGTATAAGGGACAGCGCTGCGCATCGACCCCGTCACGCATCCCCCTTACAGCAAACATTCATCACCCGGCGCGCCGCCATCCGATTTCGTTCTCATTAATCAATCTCATATAGACACGCGCCCCCAAAATCACGTACCATGTACATATGGAATACGAGCTACCCCTGTTCCCCCTGAATACAGTGCTCTTTCCCGGCATGCCGCTGACGCTGCACATCTTCGAGGATCGTTACAAGGCGATGGTGAACCAGTGTCTGGGGGAGGGCGAGCCGTTTGGCGTGGTGTTGATCAAGGAGGGCGTGGAGGCGGACGGCCCGTTGGCCGAACCGCATCCTGTGGGCTGCACGGCGCAAATCGCACAGGTTCAGCCCCTGTTGGGCGGTCGCATGAACATCCTGGTCGTGGGCGGCGAGCGGTTTCGCATCGTGTCTCTGCAGTCGCAGCATAACGCCAGCTTCCTGAAAGGGCAGGTACAGAATTATCCGCTGGAGTGGCAGCCCGCAGAGGACACGGCGCAGGCCTCCAGACGTCTGCGCCCCTGGGTGGAAGAGTATCTATCGTTGCTCAGTAACGCCGAAGAGATGCAGTTTGACGTGGAAAGCCTGCCCGACGATGCGGAGTCGCTGGCCTTCCTGGCGGCGACGGTCCTGCAAGTGCCCAACGTGCAGAAGCAGGAGTTGCTGGCTGTGCCGGGCATCGCGCGCCTGTTAGACGATATCCACACGCTCTACCGGCGCGAGCTACCGCTGTTGCGCCAGTTGCTGCGGCGCGACGATCTGGTGCCGGCAGGGCCGGGGTCGTTTTCGCTCAGTTAAGAGCATCCTCCGGGAGGCCCGGGTGGCGGTTCTGGCGCTTTGGACTGTCTGTCGGGCCTCCCGGAGGTTAAATGTTGGAGCAGCTAAAGCTCGTATAACTCCCCGAACTTCCCCTTTAGGTAGGCCACGTACGGCTCAATCGTCAGCGGGCCGCCGGTCACGCGCTCGATCAGTTCGTCGGCGGTGAACTTGCTCCCGTGCTGGCAAATATTCTCCGTCAGCCAGCCGTACAGGGTCCCGAACTGACCCTCTTCAATTTCGTCGCCGATTTCGGGGTGCGCGTCCAGCGCCTGCTGGTAGAAGAGGGCAGCCATGATGTTACCCAGTGTGTAGCCCTGGAAGGCGCCGCCGACCGAACCGGCGAACCAGTGCACGTCCTGCAGCACGCCGTCGCGGTCGTCGGGGGGTCGCACGCCCAGATCTGAATCGTAACGCGCGCGCCAGGCTTCGGGCAGATCGGCCACGTCGAGATTGCCCTCTAACAGATCCAGCTCCAGATCGAAGCGGACCATCACGTGCAGATTGTAGGTCACTTCGTCGGCATCGGTGCGGATCAGCGAGCGGTGCACCTTGTTGATGGCGCGATAGAACTCCTGCAGAGAGACATCGTCCAGCTGGCCCGGAAAAGTCTCCTGCAACCGGGGATAGAAGTGACGCCAGAAACCCAGGCTGCGGCCCACCTGGTTTTCCCACAGCCGCGACTGGCTTTCGTGCACGCCGGCCGAGGTGCCTCCGGCCAGTGGCGTGGCTTCCAGGTCTTGCTTGATGCCCTGTTCATAAAGAGCATGACCCGCTTCGTGCAAGGTGCTGAACAACGACTCGTTCAGGTCATTCTCCTTGATCCGCGTCGTAATGCGCACGTCGCCCAGCGAAAACTTGGTCATGAAGGGATGCGGCGTCTTGTCCAGCCGCCCACGATTGAAGTCGTAGCCGTAGCGCTTGATAATGCGCCGGCCAATGGCCAGTTGCCCCTCTTCGGGGAAGGTACGGTGCAGGCAGCTATCGTCGATCGGTTCGCTCTCGGTGATCGCCTCTACCAACGGCACCAGTTTCTGGCGCAGCTCGGCGAACAGGGGCCGGATGTCGGCCACCGTCATGCCGTAGTCCTGAAAGTCGATGAGCGGATCGGCGATGTGCTGGTAGCCGGGGAAGAAGTCGGCCAGGCGGCGGCTCAGATCCAGCGTCTTTTCCAGATAGGGCCGGACCCTGGCGAAATCGTCGGCGGGGCGCGCCGCGGCCCACACGTGGTAGGAGGCGGCTGTGTGCTGGTAGAATTCGGCCGTGAACTTCGGGGGCACTTTCAGGGCGCGCTCGTACTCGCGCCGCGTGACGCGGATCAGGCTGGCCTCGTCCGAGTCGTAGGGTAGATCCTGGGCGTAGGGCTCCAGATCGTCCAGAAGCCGGCCGATGGCCGGATCGGTGAACTTCTCCTGCGCCAGTTGCGACAGCGTGGCCATCTGGCGACCTCGCGCTTCTGCGCCGCCCGGCGGCATGTAGGTGGATTGGTCCCAATTCAACAAAGCGGCTGCTGACTGCAGATCGTTCACTTCGCGCAGCCGCTGCTTCAATTCCGTCAGATTTTCTTCCATGGTGCTCTCCTTTGGCACTGTGACGGTGAGATTGTAGCATGACAGCACAACAGCACCAATTGAACCAGAAAGGCCCGCCAGAGGCGTGACTGTATCCGGCGGAGCCCGCCGGTCAGAGGCCGCTTATTCAATCACTTCCAGCACAATCTGGCCGAGGCCGCCCTCCACGCGGATATCCAGCGTTGTTTCCGCCTGCTCATAGGCTTCGTTGACATAGACGTCGCCGTCCTGCCGCAGATTGACGGCGTCTATGCTGCCCAGCCCTTGTTGCACCGCCACGCGCACGCCGGTGTCCGCCGGCAACAATAGCGTCAACTGTCCCACGCCGGCGGTCACAGTCGCTTCCAGGTTCTGCTGCCAGTCGTCGTTGAAGTTGAGACGCAACTCGCCGGCGCCCATCTGCACGTCCAGCGTGGACAGCGTCCCGCCCAGATTGACGCTGTTGTCGCCTGCGCCACTCTGCAACGTCAGGCGCCTCACGTTGACGTTTTCCAGGTCGAGATCGGCGTCGCTGGCTCCCAGTTGCACGGCGAGGCTCATGGGCACATCCTCCGCCAGGCGCACATCCCACTCGTTACGTATGCTGTCGTCGGGGATGCCGATGTTGCTCTCGTCCATCGCCGGTTGTTCGATACTCAAATACCCGATGTCGCCGCGCACCTCGTAGGCAACTTCCGGCTCCCAGGCGTCTACATTGTAGGTAAACTCGCCCGTCATCAGCCCATCGGCGCCGCCGCCGAGCTGAATCTGGCCCGCGCCCATGCGGATAGCAACGTCAACCTCAGGGGCGTCCTCCAGGGCCACCGTCTCCGACTTCGTCTGTACATCGCCAACACGCAGTCGCCCGATACACCCGACCGTCAGAAATAAAACGAGCGCCACGACGACTGCCACCTGCCCCTTCGCTATCCCGATCATCTATGGACTCTCCTTTGTTGCGCGGCGTCCGGCGCAACACTTTTCGCCCAGATATATAACCGCCGATTTTACGCCATCGTCGCGCGGCGCGCACTG
>JBMCFH010000260.1:0-4707 GCA_048620455.1 Chloroflexota bacterium
GTACAGCGATTTGCCTAATCGCTAAACACCCGTCGTACGATAAAGGACAGGAACCTATGTCACCATCGCCTACCACCAACGTACAACGCCTGCGCCGCCTGCTGCAACGATTGGACCTGCAGGCCGCGCTGTTGCGCTCCGCCGCCAGCTTCGCCTGGGCCACCGAGGGCGCTGCCTCCTACATCAACATCGCCGCCACAGAGGGGGAGGCCGGCCTGCTCGTCACCCCCGGCGACGCCTATCTGCTGACCAACAACATCGAAGCGCCCCGCCTGGAGCGCGAGGAGTGCCTGCACGAGCAAGGATGGACCTTCAAAGTAAGCCCCTGGTACGAGCAGGCCGACACCGTCTCCCAACTGACGCGCGGCATGAAAGTAGGCACAGACTTCCCTTCCCCTGTCCCCGGCGCGCCAGACCTGCAGGACATCCGCCGCCCGCTGAGCCGGCTGCGCGCCGAGCTGACCCCGCAAGAAGGGCAACGCTTTCGTGAATTGGGCCGCCTCTGCGCGGAGGCCATGGACGAAGCCGCGCAGGCCGTGCGCCCGGGTATGAGCGAGCACGAGATCGCCGCGCTGCTGGCAGCCGCCGCGCAGAAACGGGGCGTGTGGCCCACCGTCGTGCTCATCGCCGGCGACGAGCGCATCTTCCGCTTCCGCCACCCGCTGCCCACAGAGAAGAAGCTGGCGCGCTATGCCATGCTCATCCTATGCGGTCGCCGCCACGGCCTGGTCTGTTCCCTGACCCGCTTTGTGCACTTCGGCCCCCTGCCCGACGACGTAGCGCGCAAGGCGCGGGCCGTGGCTGCCGTAGACGCGGCCCTCATCCAGGCCACGCGCCCCGGTCGCCGCGCCGGCGACGTGTTCCAGGCCGGCGTCGAGGCCTACGCCGCTAACGGCTACCGGGACGAGTGGCAAAAGCACCACCAGGGCGGCCCCGCGGGCTACGAACCGCGCGAATACCTGGTGACGGCGGACAGCGAAGAACAGATCATCGCCGGGCAGGTTTACGCCTGGAACCCCTCCATCACGGGAACCAAGTCGGAAGATACGATCCTGGTGGGCAACGAAGGGAACGAGGTGCTCACCGCCATCGACGGCTGGCCCACGCTGGAGGTGGACGCGGGCGATGGTCAGACCCTGTCCCGTCCCGCCATCCTGCAACGGGATTGAGCAGCCACCGTCATCTCAAAGACCTTGGTTCTCGAAGTATTGTGACGTAAGCGTAAGCGACAGCGACCGGCTCAGGCCCAGAAGAAAGCCTTCCGCTCCAGGCTCAGCGACTCGAAATTGAGCTCCAGATCACGCGCCATCTGGAACGCCCGGCGCAGTTCCTGCCGCGTGGGACGGCGCGCGATCTCGGCGTACTTGTCGTCGTATTTCGGGCTGCGCGGGTCGCAGAAATTATCCGGGTGGTACTGGTCCATGATGTTCACCGGCGCCTCGGGCATATGCTCCGCGATCCACTCCAGCACCGGGCGCGTGCAGCAATCCACGTGGTTGGGCATCACCAGGTGGCGGATCGTAAAATCCTCACCCCACTCGTAAATCTTCTGCAGGTTGCCGGTCACCGTTTCCCAGTACCAGGGCGTCCGCGACAGCGCCACGCCGCAGCGCCCGGGCCCAAACTTGAAATCGGGCAGCCACACATCCATCAGCAGGCGTAGAATCTTCATGCTCTCCGCGGACATGAAGAAGTTGCTATTCCACAACAGTGGCGCATTGAACGCGCCCTCGTATAGCGCGTTGCGCTCGTCGGCCTGGTAGCGGTCGTAAAAGTAATCGTGCTTCGCCGGGCGCGCCGCGCGCAAATCTTCCGGCGTGGGTTTCAGGTCGGCGAGCAGGGCAATCGCCGCCAGGATGGTGTGCAGGTGGATGGTCACCTCGCCGCCAACCCAGTTGACGTTGTGGCACCCTTCCTGCCGCAGCAACCAGGCCATCGTCGCCAGTGTGCGCGGCGAGACCACCTGCCCGTTGTCCTTGTCCGTGCTGATGTCCCCGTTCTGGCAGAAGGCGCAGCGCATGTTGCAGGAGGTGAAGAAGATGGTGCCCGAGCCCTGCCGTCCGCGATAGATGTCTTCTTCGCCCGTGTGGTGGAAATAGCTGGAAACGCGCGTGTCCGCCGCCAGCTTGCAGGTGCCGAGCTTGCGCCCCTCGCTGCGGTCCACGCCGCAGTCCCAGCGGCAAAAGTTGCAATGACGCAACATGCGCTGGCCCAACTCGGCGCACAGGTCCAGCAGGTTGGGCTGCGGCGGCGTATCTGCCGGCAAGCGGCGCTCGCCGCGCCGGATCTCGTCCCAACGTTGCAGGAAGAAGGCCGTCTTATCCTCCAACTCCTGCCACAACGCCTCTTCCGGGGCCGCGTGCGGCGACACGTCGATCGCCATGTGGCGCGCAATGCGGAATTTGGCCGGCATCTGATTGACCGCCACCTGGCGATACCAGGAAAGCTTGCCGCGCAGATCGGGCTCCTGCCACACAGAAAGTTGGTCGAATCGGTTCATGGCTCTATCCCTTTACCATTGATCTTAACCCTTTTTGAAGCGCGGTTCAAGGAAGCTACATTACGGTCTGTGCTTCATCGTTTCCACAAAATAGGGTATCTTCTATAGTGGCAACGGCGCATGAGAGAGCCATAACAGGCAAAGGATTGGACAGAGAAAAGATGACAACTCACAAAGAGTACGACGCAATCATCATCGGCTCAGGACAGGGCGGCAACCCGCTGGCGCACAAGCTGGCCGACCGCGGCTGGACCGTAGCCCTCATCGAACGAGAACACCTGGGCGGCTCCTGCATCAACTATGGCTGCACCCCCACCAAGGCTATGATCGCCAGCGCCCGCGTGGCCCACGTAGCGCGCCGCAGCAGCGACTTCGGCGTGCAAACAGGCGACGTGAGCGTCGCCTTGCCAGCCGTCATCGCGCGCAAAAACCGCATCGTGCACAATATGCGCAGCGGGCAGCAGGACAAAGTGGACGTCCGCCCTTCCCTGGATCTTTACCGCGGCACCGGTCGCTTTACAGGCCCGCACACCGTTGCTGTCAACGGTGACGAATTGCGCAGCGAGCACATCTTCATCAACACCGGCGCCCGCCCCCGCTACCCCGACATTCCCGGCCTGGATGGCGTCGACGTGCTCACCAATCACAATATCATCCACCTCGAGCAGTGCCCGGAGCATCTGCTCGTGCTTGGCGGCAGCTACATTGGCCTGGAGTTCGGCCAGATGTTCCGCCGCTTCGGCAGCCGTGTGACGGTCATCGAGCGCGGCGCCCAGATCGCGCCGCGCGAGGATGAAGATGTGGCGCAGGCCCTGCAGGGGGCGTTGGAAGCGGAAGGCATCGAATTCCATCTCAACGCGCAGGCCGGCGAGGTGCGCGCCGCCGGCGAAGGCGTGACCGTGACCATCGACCAGGACGGCGCGTCAGCCGACCTCACCGGCACGCACCTCTTGCTCGCCGCGGGCCGCGTGCCCAACACAGACGCGCTGAACCCGCAGGCCGCGGGTGTGGAAACGGACGAGCGCGGTCACGTGGTGGTCAACGAGCGGCTGGAGACGACCGCGCCCGGCATCTGGGCCCTGGGCGACGTGAAGGGCGGACCCGCCTTCACGCACATCTCCTACGACGACCATTTCATTATCTACAAAAATCTGGTGGAGAACGCCCAACCGCCGCGCACGACCAGGGACCGCCTCGTGCCCTACGCCCTTTTCACCGACCCCGAACTGGGGCGCGTGGGCATGACAGAAAAGCAGGCGCGCGAGGCCGGCTACAACCTGAAAGTCGGTTCGATCCCCATGGCCTGGGTCGCCCGCGCCATCGAGCGCGGCGAGACCGCGGGCCTCATGAAGATCGTCGTCGACGCCGACACCGACCGCATCCTGGGCGCGGCTATTCTGGGCAGCGGAGGGGGCGAGCTGGTGCAGACGCTGATGGCGCTGATGATGGCCGACGCGCCGTGGACCTTATTCAAAGACGCCGTCTTCATTCATCCTACCCTCAGCGAAGGCTTCTTTACGCTGATGGATAACGTCGAAGCGCTTAACTGACCTGGCGCAGCGCGCTTGCCTGGCGCACGATCTCCTCGATCTGGCCCAGGTGATCGGCGTCGTGCCGCAATCCGAGCAAAAAGCGCTCCACGGGCCCCACGCGGCCCACAGACTTATAGGGCGTATAGACGTTGTCAAAGTGCGGAACGTCCGGCCACATATCCAGGCTGGCCAATCGCATGCGGCGGCTTTCTTCCAGGCGCTGCCGGCAGTGGGCAATGGTCGTCACCGTCTGCCAGGGCACCTCATAGCGTGAGCGCCCGTGATATTCCACTCCCCGCGCCAGTTCCGCCGCTAACGCCGCGCTCTCCTCCGCCGACGCCGTGGTGTGCACGATGACGTGCCCTAGCGTCCAGGGCATCTCCAGCTCCTGCTCCGTAGCCGCGTAGCGGTCATAGGCGTCCGGATCGTCGGGCACAAAGGTCACATCTTCGTCGATGCAATCCTCGATGAGGTCCAGCATCGTATCTACCATCTCATTGGTCAATGCGCGCAAGTTCGCCTGTACGTCGTCCTCAATTATCTTCTGGCCCAACTCGCGCACCGTCACTTCACGGTCGCCAATGGCCGCAAGCTTAATCATACTACCTCTCCAAACTATGCTAACAATTTTGCCGATCCTGATCTCAACGGGCGTTCCGCCAATGCCGGGAACGC
>JBMCFH010000261.1:0-4624 GCA_048620455.1 Chloroflexota bacterium
CGGAGGTGACGCCGGTGCGCGAGCTGGACGGCCGGGCGTTGGGCGATGGCGCGGCGGGGCCGGTGACGGCGCGCTTGCAGGCGTTGTATGCGGACGCGGTGCGCGGCCGCGGACCGAGATCGCGAGGGTGGTTGGAGTATGTGATGATGGAGCCGCTTTTTTGAGTGTGATTTACGGTGATTGACTATGAGGATCTATGATTGCCTTGCTCTCCGTAAAAGCATAGTCAAGCAAAGTACTATGCTTTGATATAAACAGTCACAGGCATTCATGATTCGAGGAGGGAGACCCACCGTTCGCCATCGCTCTGCGGCAGGAAGTCGTAGCCGGCGCCTTCGCCGGGGGTGACGCCGATCTGGTCCATGACTTCTGGGGCGACGAGTATGGGGGCATCTGCGCGCACGGCGAGGTTGAGGGCGTCACTGGGGCGGCAGTCTACTTCCTGGGCGCCTTTGCCGTTTACCGTAATGATCAGCGTGCCATAGAAGACGTTTTCGTGAATGCGGTTGATGGCGACGCTTTCTAGCTGCATGTTGCCTACTGCCAACAGGTCTTTCATCAAATCGAAAGTGATGGGCCGGGCGAGGGAGCGACCCTTGAGGTGAATAGTAAGCGCTTCGCCTTCAGCGGGCCCAGCCCAGATGGGGAGCAGGCGCGGTCCTTCCTTTTCTGCCAGCAGAATGACGCGGTGCAAGTTCAACTGGGACAGCCATTTGTGGGCCTCAGGCCCACCGGGCATTGGTCGCGCCAATTCTGCCTGTGCGAACGTGGCATCTTCCACCACTTTTGCAACCACATCTTGAACGGTTACTTCAATCATAACATCCTCCTGATAATCCGTTCTGGCGGGAAATTCGACATCGAGTGACTTTCGCAGGCGTTTACGCCCGCGGTGCACGCGTACCTTAATGGCGCCGACGCTGGTATTGAGTTGTTGAGCCGCGTCCCGATGGCTCCGCTCCTGGAGGTATACGTGCGAAATAGCCTCGCGTTCCGCAGGTGGCAGCGCGGCGATTGCCTGGCGGATGCGGCGCGCCAGCTCGCGTTGCTCGGCGAGCCGTTCCGCAGAGGGCCTGGGCGGACCAGAGCCGGGACCGGCCGATTCCAGCGATATGAGTGTAAGACGCCCCGCGCGAAGTTCCATTCGCGCCAGGTTAACGGCAATGGCGCGCACCCAGGCGGCGAAACGGCCGGGCTCGCGCAGCCGCTCCAGATCCAGATAGGCCTGCAGAAAACTCTCCTGAACCAGGTCCTCGACGCCGGTCAGGTTGGCGAACATGGCGCGCAGCACGCGCTCGACGCTGGCGCGGTGGCGTTCGACGAGCAGGCCGAAGGCAGCTCTGTCTCCATCCAGGCTGCGCGCGACCAGCTGCGCATCGTCAACGGGATCGGGCTCTGTAGGTGCCATACTCACTCTGTAGTTGCAGTTCGAGAGAAAAAGGTTACATCTGCCTGGGAAGTTGACAACTTATGCTGTCCTCAGTATACTAAATCGTAAATATACGATAAAGGGGTATTCATGAGGGACTCTCAGGAAGCGATCCCCGATGCGTGTTGCACGCTAGACGTGGCGGGGGCGGAGCAGGAGCGGTTGGTGCGCATGTTTAAGGCGCTGGGGAATCCGACGCGGTTTGAGATTATGAAGTTTCTGGTGACGCATCCGGGGTGTATTACGGGCGATATTGTGGATTATTTGCCGATCGCACAGGCCACGGTGTCGCAGCATTTGAAGGTGCTGCGCGAGGCGGGGTGGATCGAAGGCGAGGTGGAGGGGACGGCGGTGAGTTATTGTTTGCATGAGCCGAATATTGCCTGGTTTCGGGAGAAGGTGGGGGAGATTTTTTAGGGTGGATTGAGAGAGCGTGTTGAGCGGAGTCGGGCTCGGTGGGGACACCGGCCCGAGCCTTCAGGACATCAGGGCTTTTTTTGCTAAGATTTATCGTAAAAATACGATTAAGGAGTAGATAATGTCTGAGACGATCTTGTTCATTGTGCGATTTGTGGGGGAGGCGTTGTTTGAGGTGTGGCCTTATCTGTTGCTGACGATTCCGATTGCGGTGGCGGTGAACGTGTCGGGGGTGTCGCGGTACATTGAGCGGGCGTTTCAGGCGCGACCGTTGCTGGCGATTGTGCTGGCGACGGCGGTGGGGGCGTTGAGCCCCTTTTGCTCGTGCAGCGTAATTCCGGTGGTGGCGTCGTTGCTGATCGGCGGGGTGCCGCTGGCGCCGGTGATGTCTTTCTGGATTGCCTCGCCGTCGATGGATCCGGAGACGTTTTTCTTGAGCGTGGCGATGCTGGATTGGGAGCTGGCTTTGTGGCGGTTGGGAGCGACGTTTGCCATCAGCCTGGGCGCGGGGTTTGTGACGCACGCGCTGGTGCAGCGTGGCTGGTTGGGTGACGCGATTTTGCGCAGCGGCTACCGGGCGGAGGCGCGCAGCGGGATGGCGTTGTTGCGGGACGGCTGGCGGGCGCTTGGAGAGCGCCTCGGTCTGGGGGCGCAGCCACTGCTGTCGGCGGTGGCACTGCCGCTTTCGACGATCACCGTGGGCGCGCCGGCCCAGGAGGCGACGGTCGATGCGCCGGGGGCCAGCTGTGCGCTGGATGGATCGGGAAGCTGCGCGCCTGCGCAGCCGTCGTGGCGGCAGCGGTTGATAAAGGAGACGTGGGCGGCGACGTCGCTGGTGTTGCGTTTTATGCTGCTGGCTTTCTTTCTGGAGGCGCTGATCGCGCTCTATGTGCCGGAGGCGTGGATTGCGGGGCTGTTGGGCCGGCAGAATCCGGCGGCGATTGTGCTGGCGGCGCTGCTCGGCGTGCCGGTGTATACGAGCAATCTGGCGGCGCTGCCATTGATCGGGGGCCTGTTGGGGCAGGGGATGAGCCCGGCGGCGGCGCTGGCGTTCCTGGTGGCGGGGCCGACGACGACGTTGCCGGCGATGGCTGCGGTGTGGGGCCTGGTGCGGCGGCGGGTGTTTGTGTTGTATGTGGCGTTTGCGCTGGTGGGGGCGGTGGTGGTGGGGTATTTGTATCAATTGTCTGGACTTTGATTGGTGTGGTTTGATGATGGGCTGTGATTTAATCCAGGACGTACTCACAGCCCATCGCGGAAAGGGGGTGGTGTGAAGGTGGTCTGTCTAGGTCTGGGCCAGGTTCAGGGCTTTGAAATCTTCGACCTGCCGGCGGATGGCTTTTTCGGTGGGCAGGCGCTCGATGCTGGATGCGCCGAAGAAGCCCACGACGCCGGGCATCTTTTGTAGCGCCTGGCCCACGTTTTCGGGCCAGTCGAAGGGGCCGCCGTGGCAGATGACGAGCTGGTCGCTGTTGATGGACCAGGCAGCCTCGGCCATCTCCATGACGCGGTTAACGGCGTCGTCCAGTGTGAGGGCCACCTCGGCGCCGATGGCGCCCGCGGTGGTGAGACCCACGTGGCACACGAGCAGGTCGGCCCCGGCCTGTACCATGGCCCGCGCTTCGTCGACGTTGAAGACGTAGGGCGTGGTGAAGAAGTCCATGTCGTGGGCGATGGCTACCATCTCCACTTCTTTATCGAAGCCCATGCCGGTGGCTTCAATGTTGTCGCGGAAGTTGCCGTCGAAGAGGCCCACGGTGGGGAAATTCTGCACGCCGGAGAAGCCCATCTCCTTTAGTTGCTTGAGGAAGACGGGCATCAGGCGGAAGGGATCGGTGCCGCAGACGCCGGCCTGCACGGGTGTGTCTTTGACCACGGGCAGCACTTCGGCGGCCATTTCCACGACGATGCCGTTGGCGTCGCCGTAGGGCAGCAGGCCGGCAAGGGAGCCACGCCCGGCCATGCGGTAACGGCCGGAGTTGTAGATGATGATGATGTCTGCGCCTCCGGCCTCGGCGAATTTGGCCGAGATGCCGGTGCCCGCGCCACAGCCGACGATGGGCCGCCCGGCTTCTACCTGATCGTGTAACCGTTTCAAGATGTCGTCGCGTGGAATGCCTACGCGTGTCATTGGGGTGTCCTCCTTAATTGAATTGTCTGGTGTCCAGCCTCCCGAAGGGTTTCCGTTGTTGATGGCAGTTGAGCCAGTGTGTAACCTTTGAGGGGGCTTCTGTTCGTGTCAGTCCATCATGTCTAGCAGCAGGGCCACGGCCTTTTCGGCGAACTCGGGGTCGTTGATGTTGTGTTCCAGTTCGATATAGGGAATGCCCTCGCTCAGGTTGTTCTTGATGGCCTCGTAGCAGGCGCGGTCGGCCTCAGGATCCCAGAAATCGCCGCCGGGGGAGTCGAGTTGGGAGACGCCGTTGAGGGGGATGAGGATGGCCACGGGGCCGCTGGAGGCGTTGGCAGCGGCGGCGATCATCTGGCCCATCTGGCGGTTCTCCTGCACATTGGTGCGCATGAGGGTGACGTCGGGATTCCACTGGTACAGGGTGCGGTCCCGGTATTTCTGGGGAACGGTGTCGATGCCGCGGAAGTTGGCCATATCGACGCAGCCGGGGGCCAGGACGGTGGGGATGCCGGCGCGGGCCGCAGCCATGAGGCGATCGGGGCCTGCGGAGAAGACGCCGCCACAGACTTCGTCGGCCAGTTCGGTGGTGGTGATGTCGCAGTTGGCGGTGATGAAGCCGGCTTCGATGAGCGATTCCATGGTGCGCC
>JBMCFH010000262.1:0-4610 GCA_048620455.1 Chloroflexota bacterium
GCGGAGATCCGTAAGACCGTGGGCCTGATGGCCTTGAAGTCTGTGATCCTTGCGCTGGTGCTGCTGGTCTTGTCGTTCGTTTTCTTCGGCTGGCAAGGGGCCGTCGTGGCCCTCTTTACACTGTGGACGTTGCAGGAGTTTACGCGCTACGCGATCGCGGCCGGCTACGTGGCCGAAGTGGAAGCGGAGACCGGGGAGAAGATCCTGTGAGCCATGGCCGGCGTTGAGCATATCGTCTACCGCTGTCCTGTGTGCAGTCGGCCCAGCGCGGAGATGTTTGCCTTTCCCGAAATCGTGCATGAGCCGACGCCGGAGGAACGGGAGCGAATGGTCGACGACCCCGTATTGGCGTCCATTGCTCATGAGGTGTTGGTCTGCCCCTGTGAGCATGTATGGACCTGGTTTGATCTGGAGGAGGATTGGTACTACCCATGGCCGAGTTTACAGCGAGGCAAATGAAGATGCCGAGGATGGAGTTAACCGTGTACGTGGAGCTCTCTACGCGGGTGTTGGTGCGCGCCTGGCTGGCCAGGCAGTTGATACGGTTGGTGGGTTGGGTGCTGAATGCGGACGTGCGCATCAAAGATACGAGCGATCCGCTGAGCGATTGGGAATTTGAAGCCTGGCCTGCCGAGGACGGCCAATCGTTCCTGGCCAGTGGCACGATCGGGGCCTTGTCGGTCGTTGGTCACCCGGGCCGGACGCATGAGCAGGCGTTGGAAAACGCCAGGGGAGCTGTCCTGGATATGTATTATAGGGGGTATGACGATGCCTGAGAAACAACCGGTGGTGACCTTGATACGGCGCCAGGCGCACGTGGCGCGGGACCTGGCGCGGGTGACGGAGTGGCTGGAGAACGGGGAGGACGTCTACCTCTTTTTCCGTCGGGACGAAATGGTGCGCCTGCGACCGGCCTTGAGCCAGGAGGTTTTGCAGATCGTCAGAGACGATCTGGAAGAGCACGCGCGCCTGATCGGCGAGGTCCTGGATCCGGCGAACGCTGCAGCCGCGGAGGTCCTGGGTGACTGAGCAGAAGCGCGGAATGGAATGGGATTGGAATGGACCGCCGAACAGTACGTAGATGACGTACTGAGCGGACGCCAGCCTGCCTGTAAGTGGGTGCGTCTGGCCTGTGAGCGCCACCGATACGATCGCAATCACGAGCGGGAGAAGGGACTGCGCTTCGACGAGAAGGCGGCCAAGCTGGCCATCGCCTTTTTCGCCGTCTTGCATCATTGGAAAGGGGAGTGGGCCGGGCAGCCGATTGTCCTGCAGCCGTGGCAACAATTCATCGTCTGGTCGTTGTTCGGCTGGAAGCGCGCCGACGGCCTGCGCCGCTTCCGCACGGCTTACGTCGAGGTCGCGCGGAAAAACGGCAAGACGACACTGGCGGCCGGGCTGGGACTGTACCTGATGATCGCCGACGGGGAGCCGGGCGCGGAAGTGTACAGCGCGGCCACCAAGAAAGACCAGGCCAAAATCTCCCACCGCGACGCCACGGAAATGGTGAAATCCTCGCCGCATTTGCGCCGGCGCATCGGCATTGTGCGCGACAACCTCCACAGCGAAGAGAACAAATCGAAGTTCGAGCCTTTGGGAAGGGACGCCGACAGCACCGACGGCCTGAACCCGCACGGCGTGATCGCCGACGAGCTGCACGCCTGGAAAGACGGCAGCATGTGGGGCGTGCTGGAAACGGCCACCGGCGCCCGCCGGCAGCCTATGATGATCGCCATCACCACGGCCGGCTTTGACCCTGACTGCTACTGCATGGAGCAACACAACTACGTGGAGCAGGTGCTGGAGGGCACCGTCGAGGACGATACGTACTTCGGCATCATTTACACCCTGGATAAAGAAGACCAGGAGATCGACGAGGGGGCGCCGGCGGCGGAGCAGCGATACTGGGAAAAGGAAGAGCTGTGGATCAAGGCCAACCCCAATTTGGGCGTGAGCAAGAAACTGGACACCATGCGCGCCAAGGCCAGGCGGGCCACGGAGATCGCGTCGAACTGGTCGCAGTTCCTGACCAAAGAGCTCAACATCTGGACGCGGGGCGAGAAGAAATGGCTCAACGTGGCCCAGTGGCAGAAGTGCGGTTTCTATGTCGTCGACGCCAGCAAGCTGCACGGCCGGCGCTGTTACGGCGGGCTCGACCTGTCGAGCACCACGGACCTGACGGCGCTGGTCTGGGTCTTCCCTCCGGAATCTGAGGGGGAACCGTACGAGATCCTCTGTCGTTTCTGGGTGCCGGAGGAGAGCCTGCACGAACGGGTGCGCCGCGATCGCGTGCCCTATGACCGCTGGGAACACGACGGTTATCTGATTGCCACCCCGGGAAACATCGTCGATTACAACTCTGTGATTACCCAGATCGAGGCCGATCGCAAGCTGTTCGACGTGCAGGAGCTGGCCTATGACAGGTGGGGCAGCGCCAAGGTCATCGGCGACCTGCAGGACATTGGCTTTACGGTCGACGAAAAGGAGGCCGAGCGCTACGGGTATCCGCTCCTGGTGCAGTTTGGGCAGGGCTATGCCTCGATGTCGGGGCCGTCGAAGGAGCTGGAGAAGCTGGTGTTGAGCCAGGGCCTGGCCCACGGCAACCACCCGGTGCTGACGTGGAACGCGCACAACGTCGTGGTGACGATTGACCCCGCCGAGAACATCAAGCCGGACAAGAGCAAGTCGCGCGAGCGCATTGACGGCATCGTGGCCACCATCATGGGTCTGGCCAGGGCCATCGTGCACCGCGGCCAGGGCAAGAGCGTGTACGAGGAGCGGGGGATCCGGTCGCTATAAGCGGTCGCTATAAGCGGTCTCTGTAAGAGCTTCGTAGGAGCCGGCTGCAGGCGTTGCCGCCTGTCCGGGCCTGCGTTATCATTTGCTTCCAAGCGAATATTGGCTCCTGAAATCAGCGGCCCGTCCCACGTGCGCAAGCGCGATGGCGGGCCTTTTTGTTTGTGAGTAGCCAATTGCGTTGTAACTGAATACCGGCTGACGTTTGATTATCTCGGCCCGTTGTCTTCTCTCCCGAGGGGGGACAACGGGCCGTTTTGCTTTTATGGATCGACACGACCTCTGGGCAATTTTGGGAGTCGGGCTGCTGGGCTACGGGCTATGGTTGGCCTGGCCGCCTTTGGCCTTCATCGTGCTGGGCCTCTTGTTTGTGGGCCTTGGCCTGGCCGGAGCCTCACTGAAGGCCGGCGACAACAAGGAAGCGGCCCAGCGCCGCAGGGCTGGAGAGTAAGGTGGGGGTTTTGAGTCGCCTGGCGCAGCGAGCGATGAGCGGCCGCGGGTTGAGTTTGACCAACCCGGGCCAGTGGGCGGAATTGGGCATCTTCAACCGCACGGCCTCGGGCGTGCAGGTGTCGCACGAGGGCTCGCTGAAGTATTCGGCGGTCTACGCCTGCGTGCGTGTGCTGGCGGGCACGCTGGCGCAACTGCCCCTGATCCTCTATCGCCGGCGAGACGACGACGGCCGGGAGCGGGCCTCGGACCACGAGCTATACGACGTGCTGCACAGCCGGCCGAATCCCTTAATGACCAGCTTCAATCTCAGGATGGCCTTGCAGGGCCACCTGGCGCTGTGGGGCAACGCCTATGCCGAGATCGAGTTCGACCAGGCGGGCCGCGTGCTGCATCTGTGGCCGCTGCGGCCGGACAGGATGGAGAGCGTGGACCTGGTCGACGACACGCTGTTCTATACCTACCGGCTCCCTGACAACTCGCTGACGACGCTGACGGGCGGCCGCGTGCTGCACCTCAGGTTTCTCAGCCCGGACGGGATCATGGGCTACTCCCCGGTGAAGCTGTACATGCAGGGCATCGGCCTGGGGCTGGCAGCAGAAGAATTTGGGGCGCGTTTTTTCGGCAACGGCGCCCGGCCCGGTGGGTTCCTGAGTCACCCTGGCCAACTGTCGGACAAGGCGCTGAAGAATTTGCGGGAGTCGTTTGAGAACCGGCACGGTGGGCTGAGCAACGCGCTGCGCCTGGCCATTCTGGAAGAGGGGATGGAGTACGAGGCGGTGGGCATTCCGCCGGAGGAGGCGCAGTTCCTGGAGACGCGCAAATTCCAGGTGACGGACGTGGCGAGGATCTACGGCGTGCCGCCGCACATGATCGCCGACCTGGACCGCGCCACGTTCAGCAACATCGAGCACCAGGGCATTGAGTTCGTGGTGCACACCATGGGCCCCTGGCTGGCCTGCTGGGAACAGGGGATGGACACGAGCCTGCTGACGGAGGCCGAGCGCCGGCAGTATTACACCGAGTTCCTCGTCGAGGGCCTGCTGCGCGGGGATTCGGCGGCGCGGGCCGCGTTTTACACGGCCATGTTCCAGATGGGCGCCTACAGCCAGAACGATATCCGGCGGCTGGAAAACGAGAATCCCATCGACAACGGCGACACCTACTACGTGCCGCTGAACATGGTGCCCAGCGACATCGCCGCGGGCGGCTTCGGGGATTCGCCCGATGGTGAACGGCTTAGCCAGCCGGCACGCTTGGCCGTCGACCATGACATGGTCAGGCGTTTGCAGCTGCTGGCCGCCTGGCGCGGCCAGCGCCGGATCGGGGTAGACCAGCGGCTGGGCCTGCCATTTGCCATAGAC
>JBMCFH010000263.1:0-4604 GCA_048620455.1 Chloroflexota bacterium
GCATTTATACGGTAGCCGGCGATGTCGGTCAACTTTGGTCGGCGCGTGCTTCCTGCTATAATCTCGCCCCGATGACCACACAAAGTGACAACAAACAGCGAGCCCAATTCTGGGTTGGAATGATTATCAGCGCCGCCTGTCTGGCTGCGATTTTTTTACTGATTGAGCCGCGCGAGATTTGGGAAGCGTTGCAGACGGCGCATTATGGGTATCTGGGGTTGAGCGCGTTGGGCGTGGTGGCATTTTTGTTGCTGCGCGCCGTGCGCTGGGCCTTCATGTTGCGCAACCAGGTCCCGTGGCGACAGGTGTTTCACATACAGAACGTGGGCTACCTGCTGACGTTCATCCTCCCCTTTCGCCTGGGCGACGTGGCGCGGGCGGTGCTCATCGGCAACGTGCCACCGGTGACGCTGCCCCAGGGTATTTCGACGATGGTCGTCGAGCGCATCCTGGATCTGCTCTTCATTGTCGTATTGTTACCCTTTACCCTGACTGCGCTCCGCACCGTGCCCGAAGCGGTCCAGAGTGCGGGTCTGATCGCCGGTCTGCTGGCCGTAGGCGGCATAGCTCTGCTGGTCATTGCCGCCAATAAACCCTATACGGCACACCGCCTGGCCCGAGCCGTTCTCAGCCGTCTCTCATTTATGAACACGGAACGCTGGCTGCACCGTCTGGATGAGCTCCTGGTTGGCCTGGTCAGCCTGACACGCTGGCGAGACGCTCTCGTGTTGGCCGTGCTCAGCATTCTGATCTGGTCGCCAATCGTGCTCGCGTACTATAGCAGCATGCTGGCTTTGAATCTGGACGCCTCGCTGGCGATGGCCGGTTTCGTCGTCTGTGCAGCCGCGCTCAGCATCACTGCGCCCTCATCGCCGGGGCAGGTTGGAGTGTTCCATGCCGGCGTCACTTTCGCCCTCGTGCAGATCCTGCGCCAGCCGGACGGTGCGTCGGCCAGTTTCGCCTTCCTTTACCATGCGCTAAACTTCCTCGTGGTAGTGGTGCTAGGCCTGATCGGCGTCTACAGCATCAACAACACATTGGGTAACGTGATCAGTGCCGCCCAGAACGTCATGAATCGAAATCGAGAAAACGTCCCAACGTAAGGCACCAGCAGCCGCGCCGGGTCCGGCCGGCTCCTCCTGAACCTCTATGAAAATTCTGGAAGTCCTGACTTACTACCGCCCGCACATCAGCGGCCTAACAATCTACGTGGAGCGCCTGAGCCGCGCCCTGGTGCAGCAGGGTCACGAGGTCACCGTGCTCACCTCACAGTATGATAAATCGCTGCCGTTACGAGAAAAGATAGATGGTGTGCAGGTACATCGAGTCCCCGTCCTCTTTCGCATCAGTAAGGGCGTGATCATGCCCACCTTTGGTCACCACGCCACGCGGTTGGCGCGCCAGGCCGACGTCATCCACCTACACCTGCCGCAGTTCGATGCCCCGGGCCTGGCTCTGCGCGGACGGCTGTTTGGCAAGCCGGTGGTGCTCACCTATCACTGCGACCTGCGGCTTCCCGATGGATTATTCAACCGCCTGGTGAACCAGGTGGTACTGTTAATGAACCGCGTCGCCGGCAACCTGTCCGACGCCGTTGTGACCTACACGCAGGATTATGGAGCCAACTCACCCTTTTTGCTGCGCTATCTGGGCAAGAAACTACACGTCATCCCACCACCGGTAGAGCTGGCGGCGTGTCCCACAACGGTAGCCGAGCAATTCAAACGCCGCCATGATCTCGACGACCGGTCCGTCATCGGTATCTCGGCGCGCATTGCCGCCGAGAAAGGGATTGAGGTATTGTTCAAAGCGCTGCCGGCGGTACTGGAACGGTATCCGCGGGCCCTCGTCCTGCACGCCAACCCGCAAACCATCGGCGAAGAGAGCTACGCCCGGCAATTGGCGCCGCTGATGGAGCGCTTCGCCGATCATTACCGGCAACTGGGCGCGCTGCACGGCGAGGAACTGACCGCCTTCTATAAGAATCTCGACGTCTTGGTCATCCCCAGCCTCAATAGCACGGAGAGCTTTGGACTGGTACAGATTGAGGCCATGATGAACGGCGCGCCGGTGGTGGCAAGCAACTTGCCCGGCGTGCGCCAGCCGGTAACCATGACGGGCATGGGCCAGGTAGTGCCCATCGGCGACCACGAGGCATTGGCTGAGGGCATCATCAAGGTCCTGGACAATACAGATCGCTTTCGGCGTCCCGGCGACATCATCGCCGAGAGCTTCTCGCCACGGCAAACGGCGCGCGAATACGTACAGCTCTTTGAAGCGTTGCTCGCCGGCAGAAGAGAGACGACGGCAGGCGAACCAGAGGCTTATGAGACCCTGCGGCAGATGAACAAAGAACACCAGCTCTGAGCAGTTGAGGCGGACGGGGATCATGCAGTGGACGCAGACATGACAGAACAACAGGCACAACGGTCAAACGAGAACGACCTCCTCTGGCGTCACCTCAAGACCGTGCCCGCCTTTCGCGCCCTCCTGCGCGCTGTGGAAGCACGCTTCTACCGTCACATCGACATTCCCGGCCCCACGTTAGATCTGGGTTGCGGCGACGGGCATTTCGCCGCAATGGCCTTCGATCACCCGCTGGCTGCCGGCGCCGATCCCTGGTGGGGCCCACTCAGGAAAGCGCAGGCTGCCGGCGTCTACCGTCTCAACGTACAGGCCATGGGCCACCGGTTGCCCTTCCCCAACAACCATTTTGCCAGCGTCATCAGCAACTCCGTCCTGGAACACATCCCCGACGTACAGCCGGTATTGGCCGAAGCCGGTCGCGTGCTGCAACCGGACGGTAAGCTGGTAGTGACCATGCCCAGCCATCTCTTCACGACCTACCTGGGCGGCGCGAGCCTGTTACGCCCATTGGGTCTGGACAACACGTACCGGCGCTTTTTCAATACGATTTCGCGCCACGCGCACACCGATCCACCGGAGCTGTGGTGCGAGCGGTTGGCGCACGCCGGCTTCCGCATCACCCGCTGGCAATACTACTTCTCGCGCGGCGCGCTGCGCGCTTTGGAACTGGGTCACGTACAGGGCTTACCATCAGCCATCCTTCATTTCCTGACCGGGCACTGGATCCTGGCGCCGTGGCCTGACAGCCTGCGCCCTACCGAGCGCTGGGTGCGCCCCTTCTATGAGGAGTCCCCCCCGGATGAAGGCGCTTATCTGTTCATCGTGGCCCAAAAAGTGGCCGACAGCGCCATCGCCCCCTTCCTTCCGCCGGCTGACCCGCTCCCGGTGGATGAGCCACTAGCCTCCGAACAAATATCTGCGAGTACTCAAGCGCAGCCGGCGCCGCCTCCTACGCTGGCGCCGCCTCCAGTAGCCGAGTCAACCGCATCTGGCACGAGGTCGCCGGCGCGCCCCTCCGTGGCGACAGCCGGGCAGTCAGCGGAGCGGGCGCCCTCGCCTACGACGACAGAAGCTCAACCGCGCGGTGATTTCGCACGACTCTTGCTGTTGGCGCTGGGCTTATTCCTCGCCTATCTGGGACAGAATGCGCTGGAAGGCGCCGGCCTCGTGCCAGGCCTCTCGCTCTATGGACTGGCGCTGCTGGCCCTCGCCGGCGCGGTGCGCTATGCGAGAGGCGATCGCAGCAGACCGGTAACAGATGACGCCGGCCCTTTTCCACGACAACGGCTGCTATATCCAGTAGCCCTGCTGCTGGCGCTGTGGGCCCAGAACCAATCGAACGTCACGCTCTTTGGTGGGCATCCGCTCGCTGCCTTTCTGTCCTGGTTCCTGGCCATCGGCGTCGGCGCCTATGCACTGGTGACGCCCCGAACGGAAGGCGGTAAACGGGACGATTCCATGCCTGGTCCGGAATCGGCGGACGCGTCACACTCGCTACACGAAATAGCCGGAGCGGCTTCGTGGCTTGCGCGCCCTGCATTGTTGGCGGTCCTCCTATTCATCGTCGCCCTGTTTCCGCGGCTGATCGCCGTGACGGATCACCCCGCCATGCTCAACGGTATTGAGGCCAGTCTGGGTTTGGAAGCGTTGTCCGTCTTACGCGGCGAGATCCGCAATCCGTTCGCCGTCTCCTGGCTGACCAATCCCACCCTGCCCCTGTTTCCGATGACCGCGCCTCTGGCTCTGCTGGGCCGGTCAGTTCTGGGGCTGCGACTGGTGTCAATCATCGCCGGCACGCTGACCGTACCGGCCTTATATCTCATCGGTCGCCGCCTGTGGGGAGAAGTCGTAGCTTTGAGCGCGGCGCTGCTGCTCGCGGGATATCATTTTCACATACACTACAGCCGCCTGGGCACGACCAATGCCTGGGACCCGCTGCTGGCGCTGCTGGCGCTTGGCACCGTCGGCATCGCTTTTCATCGTAGCACGCGGCAGAGTTGGCTGCTGGCGGGCCTCATGACAGGTCTGACGGCCTACTTCTTCACACCCTCACGCCTCATGCCCTTTTTCCTTCTGGCCCTGCTGGTGTATTTGCTGCTGCTCAAGCCTGCGTTCTTCCGGAAGCAAGGCCGGCACGCTTTGGCCGGTCTGGCGCTGGCCCTGGTCGTGGCTCTGCCGCAGCTCGTTTTTTTCAACGCCAACCCTGGCCTGTACATGGAGCGCGCCAACACGCTGGG
>JBMCFH010000264.1:0-4602 GCA_048620455.1 Chloroflexota bacterium
GTTGACTTCCTGGTCAGTCTGGGCGAGTCCTATCTGCTCTCCGGAATGCCGGAGAAGGCGATTGCCACCTACGAGAAGGCGCGCAGCGGCGCCGTTCGCCTCAGCCGCCGCTGGGACGAAGCATACCTGACGGGGCGCATTGGCGTGGCCCTGGCGGAAGCCGGGCGACTGCCCGAAGCGATTGAGTATCACGAACGCGCCGTGGCCCTGGCGCGCGAGCGGGAGATTCCGGAGCTGGAAGGCGAGCAGCTGTCGATGCTGGCGCTGGCCCATCTGGATAGCGCGCGGCGTAATGAATTGAACGGAACCGGCCTCCTGCAGGTGGAGCACGTGCAACGGGCCCACGAGTATGCTCTCGCCTCGCTGGCTGCCTACGTCGAGGCCGATATGGACGAAGGGGCCGCCAGAGCGCGCCGCCTCTTAGACGAGGTCGGCAGCCTGGCTTCCCAGTAGGAACGCTATGTCACGACGACAACGAACGAAACGAATTGAGCGGATAGTCGCGGTGCTGGCCATCGTCAGCCTGGTGGTGGCCTGGTTTGTGGGGCTGGCCCTCAACCGCACCGACGTCACGCCGCTGTTAAGCGAGGCGCTGCCCGCTGCGGAGGAGTTTGAGCCGCTGGGCGACGAGATGTACGCGGCCTACAACGGCCACGAGCCGATAGGGTACGTGGCCCTGGGCGAGGCCGAAGGGTACGGCGGCCCCATCAGCGTGGCTGTGGCCGTCAACCTGGAAGGTCAGGTGCTGGGGACATCGGTGGTGGAACACCGCGAAACCCCCTCCTTCTTCCGGCGCGTGGTGAACGACGAATTCATGGAGGCCTTCACGGAAAAGGCTTACGACGAGCCGTTCCGGCTGGGCCAGGACCTGGACGGGGTGACCGGCGCGACTTACACGGCGCGCGCGCTGGCCGAAGCAACGTCGCAGGGCGCGCAGAAGGTCGCGGGCCAGCAACTGGGCATGGCAGTGCCGGAGCCGGAACCGCCGCCGATTCAGTTCGGAGTGCCGGAGCTGACCGTCCTGGCTCTCTTTGGCGCAGCCTACGTGGGCCATCGCCGCGGCTTCAAGTACACCAAACAGGTGCGCTGGGCCACGCTGATTATCGGCCTGGTGGTCCTGGGCTTCTGGCTGAACATGCCCCTCAGCCTGTCTAAGATCAACTCCTTCTTGCTGGGCTACTGGCCCGGTTGGCGCACCGGCCTGTACTGGTATCTCCTGCTGGGCGGCGTCTTCCTGGTGGTCGTGGCCGATAATAAGAACGCCTATTGCAGCTGGTTCTGCCCCTTTGGCGCGGCGCAGGAGTGTATGGGGGCTATCGGCGGGGCCAAGACGGCGGGCCCGCCGCGCAAATATCGCCTGTACTTCAAGTGGGCCCAGCGCGGGTTGGCCTGGCTGGCCATCATGCTGGCCTTCTTGTTCCGCAACCCGGGCATCTCCAGCTACGAAGTGTTCGGCACGCTGTTTGACTTCACCGGATCGGGCGTGCTCTTCGCCCTGCTGGCCATTATGCTGGTGGCTTCGCTCTTCGTGCGACGCCCCTGGTGCAACTATCTGTGCCCGCTGGATCCGATATATGAGATAATTCGCCTCGTTCGAGGCTGGGTGTTAGAACTATGGCAAAAGAGAAGAACAAAAACCGCAACCTCGTAGAGACGGTAGTTCTGATCATCATCATTGCCTCTATCGCGCTGGTGCTGATTGAACTTTACAGCAACCTGCCGCTCGCCTGAGCGGTCAGATGGAGCGACTGATATGGAGCGTATGACTCGACGTGACTTTTTGAAGATTGTGGGCCTGACCGCAGGCGGCGCCGCGGCCTGGAAGCTGGGCATCGAACCGCGGCTGGCGGACCTGGTCGAAGTAGCGGTGAGCCGCACGCTGATGGGCACCGTGGTCAACCTGACGGTGATCGGCGAGGATCGCGCTGCGGCGGAGGCCGCCGTCGCCGAGACCCTCGACCACATGGGCGCGTTGGAGGCGGTGCTCAGCCGCCACCAGGCGCAGAGCGACCTGTCGCGGCTGAATCGCGAGGGCCTGTTGGACAACGCCGGCCGGCCGTTGCTTGAGGTGTTGCAGCAGGCGCGACAGGTCAGCGAGCAATCGGGCGGCGCCTTTGACGTGACGGTGAAGCCGCTGCTGGACCTGTACCAGGCCGGGCAGGAGAAGGGCGCTTTGCCCTCCCGCCGCCAGATCAGCCTGGCCCTGCCCCTGGTGAACTATCGCCAGATTCAGGTCGACGGCTCGCGCCTCTCCTTCGCTCACGAGGGCATGGGCGTGACGCTGGACGGCATCGGCAAGGGATACATTGTGGACCAGGGCACAGCGGTCTTGCGCCGTCTTGGCTTCCCTAACGTTCTGGTGGAGGCCGGCGGCGATCTGATGGCGGCGGGCGTCAAGGAGCCCGGCTCGGCGTGGACGCTGGGCGTGCAGCCGCCGCGCGCCGGCGGCAACAGCGTGGCAGCCCGCTTCCGGTTGACGGACCGCGCCGTGGCCACCTCCGGCGACTACATGCAGCCCTTTACCCCGGACTTCAGCCAGCACCACATCCTGGACCCGCGGCGCGGCCTGTCGCCGCCGGCTCTCAGCAGCGTCAGCGTGGTGGCGGACACGGCGTGCGCCGCCGACGCCTGGAGCACGGCGCTGATGGTGTTGGGGCCCGACGAGGGCCTGCAACTGGTGGAGCGCCTGCCCGGCGTGGAAGCGCTGGTTGTGACCAAGAACGGCGAGACGCGGCGTTCGTCCGCGTTCCCCGCGGAGGCGTAAGGAAATGGGGAGCGCCGGCAACTCATCGGACCCGCAGCAGCGGGAGCTGGAACGGGCGCTGGAACACCGCGAGAAGGAATTTCGGGTGGTCAACGAGATCGTCTCGTTGATTAACCACCCTGCGGACCTGCCCAGCAACCTCTCGCGCGCCCTGCATATCACACGCGACGCGCTGGGCACCAATATTCTGATCCTGTCCTTGTTGGACGGGGACGGGAAGCTGTCCTGTAAAGCGTGGGCCTGCGACCCTGCTATTGAGAGTGCGGTGCTGGCGCACTGCCGCTCCCGCGTGGATGAGCCGTTTCTGCGCCGAGCGTTGCAACAGGGCAGCGTGGTGCAGGTGCGCAATATCGAGGAGGCGACGCTGAGCCCGGCGCAGCGCGAGGCCTATCGCCGCTTGAACGTGCGCCGCCTGGCGTTCGAGCCGCTGCTCAACAAGGGGCGGGCAGTGGGAACGCTGACGTTGATGCGTCACGACGCGCCTCACATCGACGCACATACGATCGCCTTTCTGCTGGAGATCAAGGAACTGATCGTGATCTTGATCGAGAACGCCAATTTGCAGAGCCAGATGCGCGAGCTTTCGATTATCAAGGAGCGGCAGCGGCTGGCGCGCGAGCTGCACGACTCGGTCACGCAGTCGCTGTTTACGTTGAGCCTGGCGGCCCAGGGTTTGAAGGCGGCGCTGGAGGAGGTGCCGGGCCCGCACCAGCAGGCGGTCGATCTGCTCATAGACCAGACGCAGACGGTGCAGCGCGATATGCGCTCGCTGATTGAGGAACTGCGCCCGGTGGAGCTGCAGGAACCGAAGCTGGAGCCGGAATTACGACGGCACGTAAAGAGCCTGCAGCGCACCAGCGGCATCACGGCGCGGCTAAAGATCAGGGGCGACGTGCGACGCCTCTCGCACTCCCTGCAACGGCATATCAATCGCATCGTGCAGGAGGCGTTGAGCAACGTGGCCCAGCATTCGGGGGCCAGCAACGCTCACGTCAGGCTGGAAGTCGCGCCAGAGTGTGCTACACTCACCGTGCGCGATGATGGCGTGGGATTCGATCTAAAAAGCATGACGTTGTGGGAGAGCGACTCCCTGGGTTTGCTGAGCATGCGCGAGCGCGCGGAGATGGTGGGTGGTGTTCTGCTGGTGCGCACCGCGCCCGGCGAGGGCACGACGATTACCGCTCGCCTTCCCATATCATTGCCAGAGGACGCATGACGGCTGAAGCTGACGAGGTGATTCGGGTGCTGTTGGTGGACGACCACCAGATGGTGCGCCAGGGGTTGCGCTTCTTCCTCTCCACGCAACCCGGGTTTGAGATCGCGGGCGAGGCAGAGAGCGGCGAAGAAGCTGTGGCCCTGGCGGAGCAACTGCGCCCTGACGTGGTGCTGATGGACCTGATGCTGCCGCAGATGGACGGCCTGGAGGCCACCTGTACCATTCGCTCCCGCTACGAGGAGGTGGAGGTGCTGGTGCTGACCAGCTACATCAGCGACGAGAAGGTGGTATCGGCCATCAAGTGCGGCGCGAGCGGCTATCTGATGAAGGATGTGAATCCGCAGGAACTGGCGCGGGCCATCCGCGCCGCCGCCCGCGGCGAAGTGTATCTGCACACGGAAGCGGCGCGGCACCTGGCGGACGCCATGCGCCCCGACAGCGAGGCCGCGGGCGAGCCGGCCCCGGACGTGCTGACGGAGCGCGAGGTGGAAATCCTGGCCCTGATCGCGCGCGGGCTGAGCAACCAGGACATTGCCATGGAGCTGACGATTTCACCCAAGACGGTAAAGGGGCACGTCAGCAGCATTTTGCAGAAGCTGGGCCTGGAAAGCCGCGTGCAGGC
>JBMCFH010000265.1:0-4589 GCA_048620455.1 Chloroflexota bacterium
GGTTCGTAGACCATCTCCAGGCCGTGGGTTTCCTCTCGTTTGTCGTAGGCCGCTTTGACCGATTCGGCGACGACGTCCATGTGCGCCTGGGTGTAGACGCGGCGGGGGATGGTCAGGCGGGTTAGCTCCAGGGCGGGATAGCGGTGGTCGCCGCTGTCGGGGTCGCGACCGGCGCTGACGATGCCGCGTTCCATGGCGCGCACGCCGGCGTCGAGGTATAGCTCGGCAGCCAGCGTTTGCGCCGGGAAGTGATCTTGCGGGATGTGCGGATAGAAGCGCTTGGCGTCGAGGAAGATGGCGTGTCCGCCCACGGGCACGACGAGGGGGATGTCCCACTCCTGGAGCAGCTGGCCCAGATAGCGCACCTGGCCGATGCGGGCGTGGATGTGGTCGTCTTGCACCGATTCCTGGATGCCGATGGCTAACGCTTCCATGTCACGCCCGGACATGCCGCCGTAGGTGTGCAGGCCTTCGTAGACGACGACCATGTTGCGCGCCAGCTCGAAGACGTCTTCGTGGTTGACGGCGAGCCAGCCGCCGATGTTGACGAGGTTGTCTTTCTTGGCGCTCATCCAGGCGCCGTCGGTGTAGCTGCAGAACTCCTTGAGGATCTCGGCAATTGATTTGCCGGCGTACCCGTCTTCCCGTTCCTGGATGAAGAAGGCGTTTTCAGCCATGCGCGTGGCGTCGAGGTAGATGCGGATGTCGTGCTGCCGGCACAGGTCGCGCAACTGGCGCACGTTTTCCATGCTGACGGGCTGCCCGCCGGCCATATTGACGGTGCCGGCGAGGCTGACGTAGGGAATGTTGTCTGCGCCGGCGCGGTCGATGAGCGCTTCGAGCTTTTGCAGGTCGACGTTGCCCTTGAAGGGGTGGGTGCTGGCGGGATCGTGGGCCTCGTCGACGATCACGTCCACAAAGGTGCCGCCGGCGAGTTCCTGGTGCAGGCGCGTTGTGGTGAAGTACATGTTGCCGGGGATGTAGTCGCCGGGCTCGATGAGCGCCTGGCTGAGCAGGTGCTCCGCGCCGCGGCCCTGGTGCGTGGGCACGAGGTGCTCGTAGCCGTAGGTGGTCTGCACGGCGTCTTCCAGGTGGTAGAAGTTGCGGCTGCCGGCGTAGGCTTCGTCGCCCAGCATCATGCCCGCCCACTGGCGGTCGCTCATGGCGCTGGTGCCGCTGTCGGTCAGCAGGTCGATATAGACGTCTTCGGAGCGCAGGAGGAAGGTATTGTAGCCCGCTTCTTCCAGCGCTTCCTTGCGCGCCTGTGGCGAGATCAGGGCGATGGGTTCGACCATCTTTATTTTCCAGGGCTCGGCCCAGGAACGGCGGCCAAATTGCTGGCCCATGGTTTTGGGGGTGTGGGATTGGGATGAGGTCATTGGATTCCTCCGGAGTATGGTCTAACGGACAATGCGAGCAAGATGCTCGCGCTCCATGTCATAGTTCTCTCGTAGAGCCCCGCCGCTATGGCACGTTGTTGGTAACTGACTTGATGATAGTATTGTAGCCTGCCGGTTGCGATGTTGCATGCCGCCGTCGGCCGTCCCTTGCCCAGCGAGGCTGGGCCGCCCAGCAGGGCTGGGACGTCCGCGGTCAAACTGGAGGAGAAACCAATGCGAACCGACTACGAGTATATCATTCTGGGGCTGGGGGGCATTGGCGCGGGGGCGGCTTATTGGCTGGCGCGGGAAGCGGGGGAGGATGTGCTGGGGCTGGAGCAGTTTGAGATCGGGCACGTGCGCGGGGGGTCGCAGGACCATTCGCGCATTATCCGGCTCTCGTACCACACGAAGGGTTACGTGGAGCTGGCCAAAGAGGCCTATCAGGCGTGGGCCGCGCTGGAGGAGGACGCGGGGCAATCGCTGATCGTGAAGACGGGCGGGCTGGACCTGACCCACCCGCAGGCGCGCATTCCGATTTCTGATTACACCGAGAGCATGGACGCGGCGGGCGTGCCTTACGAGCGGCTGGACGCGGAAGAGCTGATGCGGCGCTGGCCGCAGTGGAAGGTGCCGGACGACGTGAGCGCGCTGTATCAGCCTGAGAGCGGCATTGCGCCGGCGGCGAAGTGTAACGCGGCGCATTTAAGGCTGGCGCGCGCCTACGGAGCCACGCTGCGCGAGAACGCGGGCGTCGCCGAGCTGCGTGACGTGGGCGGCGAGATTGAGGTGGTAGCCGACGGCGTGACCTATCGCGGGCGCAAGCTGGTCATCGCCGCCGGGGCCTGGACCAACAATCTGCTGGCGCACTTCGGCCGGGAGTTGCCGCTGACGGTGACGCAGGAGCAGGTGGTCTATTACGACACGCCGCACGCGGCGGAGTTCGCGCCGGAGCGCTTCCCGATCTGGATCTGGATGGACGTGCCCTGCTTCTATGGGTTCCCGGTGTACGGTGAGGCGGGTCCCAAGGTGTCCGAGGACGTGGGCGGCGAGGAGGTCACGGCGGAGACGCGCACCTTTGAACCAAACCCGGACATCCAGTCGCGTATGGACGCCTTCGTGCGCAAGCACCTGCCGCGGGCCTATGGGCCGCCGATTACGATCAAGACCTGCCTGTACACCATGCCCCCGGATCGCGATTTTGTGCTGGACACACTGCCGGACCATCCCAACGTGTCCGTGGCGGTGGGCGCGGCGCAGGGCTTTAAGTTTGCCTCATTGCTGGGCAAGATTTTGAGCGAGCTGGCGGCGACGGGGGAGACGGCGTATGACATTGAACCCTTCCGCGTGGACCGCCCGCGCTTGCTGGAGGAGAATCCGCGGAAGACGTTTATGGTGTAGGGGTATATTGGTATATTGGTTTATTAGTTTATTGGTTTATTGGTGTATTGGTATATGGCTTGTGACTGGTGGACCAATACACCAATACACCAGTACACCAATACACCATTACACGTGCGGGTGGTTGTGGACGGGGGGGACTGTCTGCCCCAGGAGTCGCTCGATCTGGCGCAGGTGGGAGCGCTCGTCGTCGGCGCAGAAGGCGAAGGCGGCGCCACTGGCTCCGGCGCGGCCGGTGCGGCCGATGCGGTGCACGTAGGTTTCGGGCTCGTTGGGCAGGTCGTACTGGATGACGTGGGAGATTTCGTCCACGTCGATGCCGCGGGCCACGACGTCGGTGGCTACCAGCACGCGCGTGTTGCCGTTGCGGAACTGCTTCAGGGAGCGCTGGCGGGCGGACTGTGACTTGTTGCCGTGGATGGGGTCGGCGCTGATGCCCGCGCGTTGCAGGCGCTGCACCACGCGGTTGGCGCCGCGTTTGGTGCGGGTGAAGACCAGGGCGCGGCTGACGTCGCCCTCTTGCAACACGTGCTCCAGCAGGGCCTGCTTCTTCTTTTTGGAGACGAAGTAGACGGCCTGCTCGATGGCGTCCACTGTGGGTTGTTCGGGCGTGACCGCGATCTGCTGCGGCTGCTGCATGATGCTGTTGGCCAGGTTGACGACCTCGCGGGGCATGGTGGCTGAGAAGAGCAGCGTCTGCCGCTGCTTCTTCACTTCGCGCACAATGCGGCGCACGTCGTGGATGAAGCCCATGTCCAGCATGCGGTCGGCCTCGTCCAGCACCAGCAGTTCGACCTGATCCAGGTGCAGATGGCCCTGGTTCATGAGATCCAGGAGCCGGCCGGGGGTGGCTACGACGATGTCCACGCCGCGGCGCAGCGCGTTGACCTGCGGACGCTGGCTGACGCCGCCGTAGATGGTGGTGTTGCGCAGGCCCGTAAAGCGGCCGTATGTGCTGAAGCTATCTGCGATCTGGATGGCCAGCTCGCGGGTGGGCGCCAGCACCAGGGCGCGCACCGGTCGCCTCTTATCTGAGGGCCGGTTCAGCAGATGGTGCAGGATGGGCAGGGCAAAGGCCGCCGTCTTGCCGGTGCCCGTCTGGGCGCAGCCGGAGACGTCGATCCCGGCGAGAACGCGGGGGATGGCCTGGCTCTGGATGGGTGTGGGCTCTCCGTAGCCGGCCTGGCGCACGGCGCGCAGCAGGTCGGGGTGCAGGCCCAGCGCGGCAAAGGCGTTGGCGCTGTCGGTGGTCCGGCCATTGTTGCCGACCGTGTTATCTGTAACGACCTTGCCGTTAGCGCGTGACGCGCCGTTACCGGCGGTGGCGCTTCTGCCGTTGTGGGCGGATACGCCGCTGACGCCGTTCAGGCGCTCGACGGCTGTGGCGGCGGGGCCTTTCTTGCGCTGTTCCACGCCAAAGGCCACGCGCTGGCCCTCATCCAACTCGGATTGCATATGGCGCGGGATGGCTGAGTGGTGTACGAACAGCTCCTCGCCGCCGCCGTCGGGGATGATAAAGCCGAAGCCTCGGCTTCTGTTATACCATTTAATTGTTCCTGTGCGGGCTGTGCCCGTGGAACGGTTGTTGTTTTGTGACATGTTTATACTTTCCCTTATACTGGCAAAAAAAATCCCGGCCAGATGCCGGGCAGAATCTTTTTGACTCGTTTCCTGTCTGGTGTGCGGAACGCTGGCTATTGGTTCCGCGTTCATTAACTGGAGGAGTATAGCGTAGTATGGGGGGGCGCGCTACTTTTGGCGGGAACGGGGTGTGCAATCTATGGGGGTTCTTATGGTGAAAGGAGTTGC
>JBMCFH010000266.1:0-4554 GCA_048620455.1 Chloroflexota bacterium
ACCCAATTCGTTGACAAGCGACACTGCCAGTTGGTACACTCTCCATATCCGGTAGCACTCTGTAATTCATTCTAACCTACAATTTAATACACATCGTTGCCGCGCAACATCGCCATATATCAGGGTTGATTGCCGGCAGTAGCCAGTTCAGGCACTATATTAGCTGCGCTAGAGAGGAGGGAAGAACCATGAAGCGCACTTATTTGCTGGTTGGGTTATCGCTCGCGATAATTCTCATTGCCGCTGCCTGCTCGCCGCAGACGGTGGAGGTGACGCGGGTGGAGACGGTAACGGAGCAGGTGGAGGTGACGCGGGTTATCACCGAAACCATTGAAGTAGAGGGCGAGCCGGTTGAGGTAACGCGTGTCGTGGAGGTGGGGGCGGCGGAGTCAGAGGAAACATTCCCCGAAGGGACGGAGCTCAGTTTCCTGCAGTGGAGCCATTTTGTCCCCAATTATGACTCCTGGTTTGATCAATTTGCTGCAGAATGGGGTGAGGCGAACGGCGTTGAGGTCACCGTGGACCACGTGAACATCGCCGATGTAGCGCCCTCGCTCTCGGCAGCGATCGACGCCGGCGAAGGGCCGACGCTGGTTGAGCTGTCGCTTGCCGCGTCTCTCTTTATTGAGGGCGTTCACGATCTGACCGACCTCAATATGCGCGCCCAGGAGCTGTTCGGGCCGCAGGCGGAAACGTGTACGGCGAACTCCTACCTGCCGACCACGGACACCTGGTATGGTTATTGCCACGGTTGGGTGCCAGACCCCGGCGACTACGACATCGAGATGTGGACGGAAGTAGGCATGCCGGAAGGGCCGGAAACGTGGCAGGATCTGTTGGAAGGGGGGTCGGCAATCAACGAGCAGTTGGGCGTACCATTGGGAGTGGGCCTCTCTCCGGAGATTGATTCCAACATGGCCATGCGCGCCCTGATCTGGTCCTTCGGCGGCGCCATTCAGGACGAGAACGAGTGTGTGGTGATCAACTCGCCGGAGGTGATAGAGGCCACGGAGTTCCTGGTGGAGTTGTATGACGGGGCCATGACAGAGGAGGTGTTCAGTTGGGACGCTGCCTCCAACAATCAGGGCCTGATTGCCGGCGAGCTGTCTTACATTCTGAATTCGATCTCAGCCTATCGCAGCCTGCAGAAGATCGATCCGGACGCAGCGGACAACATCGGCTTTGTGCCGGCGCTGAGCGGCCCGCGCGGCGACCAGCACGCCTCGGCTCACCTGTGGTACATCTACGTGATCCCCAGTTATGTGGACAGGGATAGCCCCGAGTACCGCGCGGCTGAGGAGTTTCTGATTTACCACACGGCCAATTACAACCAGGCCACGTTCAACAGCGAGCTTTACAACTTCCCCGCCTTCGAAAGCACCGTGCCGCAGCTGGAGGGCTGGCTGGAAAACGATCCGTTTGGCTCCCGTCCCGTCGACAAGCTCACGGTACTGCTCACGGCAGAAGATTGGGTCACTTATCTCGGTTATCCCGGGCCGTCCAATCCGGCCGTCGCCGAAGTGTACTCCACGAACATCATTCCCACGATGATGGGCCAGGCTGCCCTGGGCGAACTGACGCCGGAAGAAGCGGTGGCCGAGGCCGAAGAGCAGATCAACGACATTTTTGACAAATGGCGTGATCGTGGCTTCGTGGGTTGTGTCGAATAGTCAATCGTCGTCGTTCATGGACGCCCGGCTCCATCCGAGCCGGGCGTCCTGTTACAGGAGCCCGTAGCACGTAATGGGAATTGTTGAATTAAGAGGCTTACGCAAGGAGTTTGGAGAGGTCAAGGCCGTCAACGGCGTGGACCTCTCGATTGCCAAGGGGGAGTTTGTCGTCATTCTGGGGCCATCCGGTTGTGGCAAAACGACTCTGATGCGCATGGTCGCCGGTCTGGAGAAACCGACCGAGGGCGAGGTGATCATCGACGATCGTAACGTGACGCCGTTGCCGCCCCGAGCGCGGGAAATTGCCATGGTCTTCCAGAGTTACGCGCTTTACCCGCACATGAGCATCTTCGACAACGTCGCTTTTCCCCTGAAGGCGCGCAAGTTGCCCAAAAACGAGATAAAGGAAAAGGTGCAGTGGGCGACTTCCATCCTGGGCATCCAGCGGCTCTTGGATCGCAAGCCGCGCCAGCTCTCGGGCGGCGAGCGGCAGCGCGTGGCGCTGGCCCGGGCGTTGGTCAAGGAGCCGGCGGTCATGCTGCTGGACGAGCCTCTGTCTAATCTGGACGCCAAGTTACGTACGTCGGCGCGCGATGAGTTGCAGCGTTTCCAGCGCAAACTGGGTATCACCACTATCTTCGTCACCCATGACCAGATCGAGGCCATGGGGCTGGGCGACCGTATTGCCGTGATGAACGCGGGCAAGGTGCGTCAGGTGGGCGAGCCACAGGAGATTTACGACGATCCGGCGGACACGTTTGTAGCCACCTTCCTAGGGTCGCCGCCCATGAACCTGATGGAGCGCAACGGGCACCTGGTTGGTTTTCGCCCGGAGAATTTCCTTCCCGAAGAGGTGGCGGAGGGGAACACGGAGTACGTGGCGTTTCCGTATCACGTCGGGCGAGTGGAAAACCTGGGATCAGATCGCTTGCTGTACGGGACGGTCGCCGGCGCTGACGAGAACCGCACCATCTCCAAATTGCCCTCCACCGTGCGCGTGCAGGTGGAACCGGCTAAGACCCACGAATTTGTTGTGCGTCGCCAGGATCTACGTTTCTTCGACAAGAAGACAGGGCTGCGGACTGCGCCTCAGGCGCTCTGACGGGTAGAACAGAAATGGCAGAAAGGGTAGAACGTGTAGAGCAAAGACCATCTTCCTATCCGGAAGCGCAGCGGGTGGCGGGACGCTTCCTGACAGATCGCGAGGGGCTCTTAGGGACGCTGTTTCTGGCCCCGGCGGTGCTGTACATCATTGGGCTGGTAGGGATTCCCTTCTTTCTGGCTATTGCTTTCAGCCTGTCCGATGCCACGATTGGCGACGCGTCTATTGATCTGATCGGCTTTCGCAACTTTACGAATGTAACCAGAACGCCGCAATTCAGACGCGCTCTGTTGAACAGCTTCGTGTTTACGATCGCGACGCAGATCATCGTCATTATCCTGGCCAATATCCTGGCTGTGGCGTTGGCCCAGGATTTTCGCGGCAAGGGGTTGGTGCGCGTGCTGATTATCCTGCCCTGGGCCACGCCTATTTCGCTGGGCACCATCGGCTGGCGTTGGATACTGGATTCCAAGTTCAGCCCGATTGATTGGGTGCTACAGCAGATGGGGTTGCTGGGCACTCCTGACGCCTTGCTTGGCGCGAGCAGACATCTGACCTATCTGGGCGTCGAGGATCTGGCCATGGCCTCTACGGTCATGGTCCACGTCTGGCGTATTTTGCCGCTGGCGACCGTGATCCTCATGGCCGGCCTGACCTCCATCCCCAGAGATATCCTGGAGCAGGCGCAGGTGGACGGGGCGCGATTCTGGCGCATCCACTTTCAGATTTCTATTCCCATGATTCTGCCCATCATGACCATCGCGCTTCTCTTTGGTATGATATTTACCTTTACAGACATGGTCGTGGCCTTCGTGCTGACGCGCGGCGGGCCCGTCTACTACACTCAGGTGCTGTCGCTGTGGGCCTGGTTCAAGGGCATTGACGGCGGATCGCTGGGTGAGGGGGCGGCCATTGCCCTGTTCATGTTCCCCGTTTTGCTGGCGGCGGCGATATTGATTCTGCGTTCTGCGCGCCGCTCGGAGGTGGCCTGATGGACGACGCGAGAACGATCCTCCGGCGCGTGGGCCTTTACGCGGTGGTGGGCGCTTTCTGCTTTTTCACGGCGGCTCCCTTCGTGATTATGCTGATCAACACCTTCAAGCAGGATCGCGATCTGTACCGCCCGCAGAACAATCCCTTCATTTACAACGATCCGCCTACGCTGGACAATTTGCGCCTGCTGTTTGAGAATACCAACTATCTTGTCTTTGTACGCAACTCGCTGGTCATCGGTGTGCTCGTGGTGGTGATCACGCTGCTGATTTCTATTCCCGCTGCCTACGCGCTGGCGCGGCTGACAGGGCATTGGGGCGAGCGAGCGGGCATCGCCATCTTCCTCGTCTACCTGGTGCCGCCGACGTTGCTGTTCATTCCTCTGTTCCGCGTGGTGACGGCGCTGGGATTGAACAACTCCATCTGGTCGCTGGTGCTGGTGTACCCTACCATCTCTATCCCCTTTTCCACCTGGTTGCTGATGGGCTTCTTCAAATCGATCCCCCGCGACCTGGAGGAGGCGGCGATGGTCGACGGCTACAGCCGGCTAATGGCCTTTGTTAAGGTCGTGATGCCCCTTTCGCTGTCCGGCGTCATCGCCGTCATCGTCTTCACCTTCACGCTGTCTCTGCACGAGTTTGTCTATGCCATGACCTTCATTTCCTCCTCCAGCGCGCGACCGATCAGCGTCGGCGTGCCCATCGAACTGGTTCGCGGCGATGTCTTTTTCTGGCAGTCGCTGCTGGCTGCCGCGGTCATTGTGGCCATACCCGTGGGCGTCGTCTACAA
>JBMCFH010000267.1:0-4510 GCA_048620455.1 Chloroflexota bacterium
TATCCCCCAATCTCCGACATCACCCGATTCTTCGGAATCACATTGTGCGCCAGGCCGTGGCCCCAGGGCTTCTCCCAGATGCCGTCGGTGATCAGCGTCTTCATCTCATCGTCGCCGGCGCCGTCGCGCAGGGGGGTCAGCAAATCGACCTCTTTCTCGCGCAGCAGGCAAAGGCGCAGACGGCCATCGGCGGTCAGGCGCGCGCGGTTGCAGCCGGCGCAGAACGGTTCGGTCACGGAGCTGATAAAGCCGATGGTGCCGATGCCCTCCTCCAGGCGGAAGAGGCGCGCCTCGCCGTCCAGCTTGCCGCCGTTGACCAGCGTCAGCGGGCCCAGCGCTTCGGAAATCGTCTCCCGCAGCTCTGCTTCAGGCACCACACCCGCCTGCTGGAAATCGGACACATCGCCGAAGGGCATCATCTCGATGAAACGCACCTGCCAGGGCTGGAACAGTGTCAGGCGAGCCATGTCCACCACGTCGTCGGTATCGTTGTAGTTACGCACCACGACGGCATTCAGCTTAATACCCAGTCCCGCCTTCTTCGCGGCCTCGATACCGCGCCACACGTCCTGCACGTCTCCCCAGCGCGTCAGTTTCTTGAACTTTTCGGGGTTCAACGTGTCGATGCTGACGTTTACGCGTTGCAGGCCGGCTTCCGCCAGAGGCTCTGACATCTTATCCAGCAGCAGTCCATTGGTAGTCATAGCCACCGTCTTGATGCCCGGCGTGTCGGCAATACGGCGCACGATCTCCACAAAATTGGCGCGCACGGTGGGCTCGCCGCCGGTCAGCCGGATTTTGTGAAAGCCCAGCTCGGAGAATATATTTACCAGGCGAAAGATCTCATCATCCTGGAGCAATTCAGAGCGCGGGCGAAAGGTCATCTCTTCCGGCATGCAGTAGACGCACCGCAGGTTGCACTTGTCGGTCAAAGAGATGCGCAGGTAATCGATGTTACGTCCAAAGCGGTCGAGGGGCATGTTTTCAACTCACAACGAAATAAAAACTACAATTACGAGATAGCGGGCGAATCGCGGACGACCTGACCGGCACCGTCAACGGGTGGGCCAATAATCACCCGGAACTTACCTGTAAAAATACTTCTAAGTTGCCTGTTTGTCAAAGTTTTTATCAACATTTTCTATTTTATTCATATAAATTCCGTGACTAATGTCATCACTTTCGCCATTTCTGTCGCGAAGGCATATGACAGGGTAACAGTAGCCCAGCCGCCTGATTTGTATCTTACTAAATTCTACTCCAGGCAGTATAATATGGGACAGGCTATCTCTTTACTGGGATCGCTACGAGAAAGTAAATACGCTGCCCGGCCTGTGCACATCTGGCGCCGCGGAGAACGTAGCGGCCCGCGCTGCTGCTAACTCAGCGGCTTTATTATGTCAACCACACGGTCTCATATCTGCCGATGCCGGGCGATGGAGAAAATCTGTCTATGAATAGAAAAAAGCGATCATCCCTTCCTACGTGGCTGAGCCTGCTGCTGGCGGTGGTCTTTGTCCTCACGGGCATCGCCGTCTCCATCCTTGCCTTTCTCACCGTAGAAGCGGTGGTAGCGGCGGCCAACCGGCCCCTGAACCCTCTGGAGGCGGCGGGCATCGAAGCAGCCAGCACAGATCTGCCGCCGCTGGTACAAGAGGGGGCGGTGCCCACATCGTCCCCGGACGAACCAACACCCACCTCCATCCCGGAGATGGAAGGCCTGGACGGCGATGAGCGCATCACGGTGCTTTTGATGGGCATCGACCGCCGCCCGGGCGAGCCGTTCATCTCGCGCACGGACACCATGATGCTGATGTCGGTGCACCCTGAGGAAGAGACGGTGTCCATTCTGTCCATCCCGCGCGATCTGTACGTCGTCATTCCCGGCCGGGGACGCGACCGCATTAACACCGCCTTCGTCTACGGCTCGCAGGGCAACAACCCTGCCGGCGGCGCCGCGCTGGCCATGAAGACGGTGGAGTACAACCTGGGCGTGGCCATCGACCATTACATGATGGTTGATTTCAACGCCTTTATCCAGGCCATCGACGGCATCGGCGGCATCGACGTGGAAGTGCCCTACGAAATCTACGACCCGCAATATCCGGACATGAACTACGGCTACGATCCCCTGCACATTCCCGCCGGCAACCAGCACTTCGACGGCGAGCTGGCCCTTAAATATGCACGCACGCGCCATCAGGACAACGACTTCTACCGCGCGCAACGGCAACAGCAGGTAATCCTCGCCGCCCGCTCCAAAGCGCTCAGCCTGGGGCCGGCCAAAATGCTGCAACAGGCGCCGTTCCTCTACCGCCAGTTGGAAGAGGGCGTGCGCACCGATCTGAGCCTGGAGCAGTTGCTGCGCATTGCCGCCACGGTCAAGGACATCCCCTCCGATAACATTCGCAACGAAGTGCTGGACCATAATTACGTGGCGGGCCATCGCACGGCGGGCGGCGCCAGCGTGCTGATCCTGATTAACGAGAAGGCTGCGCCCCTGGTCCAATCTCTCTTTCACGACCAATAGGTTACACCTGGCGTGAGCGCCTCCCGGGGGTTTCCAGCGTGTAGCCACCTCCGGGAGGGTCATACCTCGACTGCGTATGAACCGTGACGAGTTCCGAAAACGGTTGCAGCAGGGCCCTCTGCTCCTGGACGGGGCGATGGGTACGGCGCTGCATAGCCGCGGCGTGGCCATTGACGACTGTTTCGATGCCCTCAACCTGCGGCAGCCGGGTCTGGTTGCCGGCATTCACCGCGACTACATCACCGCCGGCGCGGACATTATCGAGACCAACAGCTTCGGCGCCAATCGTTTCAAGCTGGCGGCGCACGGCCTGGAAGAAGAGGTAGCGACGATCAACGCCGCCGCGGTCGGCGTGGCGCGGCGCGTGGCGGACAGCTTCTTCCAGCCGGTGTTGCTGGCGGGCTCGGTGGGCCCGCTGGGCGTGCGCCTGGCGCCGCTGGGCCGCGTGTCGCTGGCGCAGGCGCAGGCGGCCTTCGCCGAGCAGATGGCGGCGCTGGTCGAGCCGCCGCCGGACGAAGGTGAGTCGCAACCGCGGGCGGGCGTGGACCTGCTGATCGTAGAAACGGTGACAGACCTGCAGGAGGTGGAAGCCGCGGTGCGCGCCGCGCGCGCGGTGGCCCCCGAGCTACCCCTGGTGGTGCAGATGAGCTTTACCCGCGACGACCGTACGCTGCTGGGCGACACGCCGGACACCGTGGCCCGCCGGCTGCAGGCGCTGGACGTGGACGTCATGGGCGTTAACTGCAGCGGCGGTCCCGCGCAGGTGCTGCGCCTGCTGGCGGTGATGCACGAGATCGCGCCGCAGATGCCCCTCTCGGCCATGCCCAACGCCGGCTGGCCCGAACACACCGAAGGAGGCCGCGTGCTTTACCCTGCCACCCCGGCCTACTTCGGCGAGTACGCCCGCTCCTTTGTCGCCGCGGGCGCGCGGCTGGTGGGCGGCTGCTGCGGCACGGACGCCGCGCACATTGGCGCCATGCGCCGCGCGCTGGACACGCCGGACCATCCGCAACGCCCTCTGCCGGCTATCTCACTGCGCGCCCGGCAGCGCGGCGAGCGCCGGATGGTGGACGCCCCCACGCGGCTGGGCCAGGCGCTGGCGCAGGGGCAATTTATCACCACGGTGGAGATGCGCCCGCCCAAAGGCATCGCCACGCAGCGCATGCTGGCCGGCGCGTACCTGCTGAAGGAAGCCGGCGCGCGCTTCCTGGACGTGGCCGACAGCCCGCTGGCGCGCATGCGCATGAGCGCCTGGGCCGCGGCCCATCTGATTCAAGAAGCGGTGGGGCTGGAGACAATCCTGCACTTTCCCACCCGCGGGCGCAACCTGCTGCGCGTGCAGGGCGACCTGCTGGCGGCCTACGCCATGAACGTACGCAACCTCTTTGTGGTCATGGGCGACCCCACGCACATCGGCGACTATCCGGAAGCGATGGACAATTACGACATCGTGCCCACGGGCCTGATCCGGTTAATCAAGGAGAGGCTGAACAGTGGCGTGCAGCAATCGGGGGAGTCGATTGACCAGCCGACTAATTTCGTCGTGGGCTGCGCCCTGAGCCTGACGCCCGGGGATCCCGAGCGGGAGCTGCGCCTCTTGCGCAAGAAGGCGCGCAACGGCGCGGACTTCGTGCTGACCCAGCCGGTGTTCGACCCCGCTGCCGCGCGGCAGTTCGTGGCCCGCTGCCGCCAGACGCTGGGCGACGAGATGCTGCCGGTTATCGCCGGCATCCAGCCCCTCTACAACAGCCGCAACGCGGCCTTTCTACACCACGAGGTGCCCGGCGTGAGCATCTCCGACGAGCACCGCCGGCGCATAGACGCCGCCGCCGACCCCCAGGCCGAAGGCGTGCGCATCGCGCAGGAAATCGTGGAGGAGCTGGCCCCCGTGGTTCAGGGCGTCTACGTCATCCCGCAGTTCGGGCGCTATGATCTGGCGGCGGAGGTGTTGGATGGGGTGAGGGGGAGAGTGGAGATTGG
>JBMCFH010000268.1:0-4493 GCA_048620455.1 Chloroflexota bacterium
TCCTGGTGGGTGCCGCGCTCGATGATCTGGCCTTCGTCGAGCACGAGGACCTGGTCGGCGTTGCGGATGGTGCTCAGGCGGTGGGCGATGACGAAGCTGGTACGTCCTTCCAGGAGCTGATCGAGGGCGCCCTGGATTTTGCGTTCGGTGCGCGTGTCGACGCTACTGGTGGCTTCGTCGAGGATGAGGATGCGCGGGTCGCTGAGCGCGACGCGGGCGATGGAGAGCAGCTGGCGCTGCCCCTGGCTGAGCCCGCCGCCGCGCTCGCCGAGCACGGTGTCGTAGCCGTCAGGCAGGCTCATGATGAAGTCGTGGGCCTGCGCCAGCTGTGCGGCCTGGCGTATTTCTTCGTCGCTGGCTTCCGGATGTCCGTAGCGGATGTTGTTGGCGACCGTGTCGCTGAAGAGGAAAGTGTCTTGCAGCACCATGCCGATTTGCTCGCGCAGGCTGCGACGGGTGATGTCGCGAATGTCGTGACTATCGATGGCGACCTGGCCGTCGCTGACGTCCCAGAAGCGGGGGAGGAGGTTGATGATCGTCGTCTTGCCCGCGCCGGTGGGGCCCACGATGGCGATCATCTGGCCCGGTTGCGCGTCGATATTGATGCCGCGCAGCACGGGCTCGCCGGGATTGTACTCGGCCCACACGTTCTCGTAAACGACGTGACCGTCGACCGGGGGCAGCGGTACGGCATCGGGTTTGTCGGCCAGCTCAGGCTCCTCATCCAGCAAGTCGAAGATGCGCTCGCCGCCGGCGATGGCGTTCTGGATGTTGGTCCACAGCACGGAGATTTGCTGCACGGGCCGGTTGAATTGCTGTGTGTAGCCGATGAAGGTGACGATCAGGCCCAGGGAGATGGGGCTGCCCAATAGGCCGTTGCCGGAGAGAATGGCCAGGCCGCCCACGACGGAGACGAGGGCCAGGCTGACGTAACTGAACACTTCCAGGGTGGGGGCCAGGCCGCTGGTGAAAAGCTGGGCGCGGATGTTGGCGTCGCGGTTGGCCGCGTTGCTGGCGCGGAACTGCTCGATGTTTTCGTCCTCGCGGCTGAAGGCCTGCACCTCGCGCACGGCAGAGATACTTTCCTGCAGGTCGGCGTTGACGTCGCCGATCTCCTCACGGGTCACGCGGAACGCTTCGCGCGCTTTGGCCGAAAACCAGCGCGTGGCGAGGAACATGAGGGGCAGCGGCAGCAGGCTGACCACGGAAAAGGGCACGTTCTTGCTGAGCATGGTGACGATGATCCAGGCGATGAGCAGCACGCCCTGGGCCACGTTGACCAGTGCAAAGGTGATCACCTGCTGGATGGTGTCGATGTCGTTGGTAAAGCGGCTCATGACGTCGCCGGCCTCATGGCGCGTAAAGTAGCCCAGCGTGAGGCGATGCACGTGAGCGAAGACCTCGTCGCGCAAATCGCGTAACACGCGGTAGCCGGCGGACTGAATCAGGTAAAATTGCAGGCCGCTTAGCACGGAATTGCCCACGAAGAGGCCCACGATGAGCAGGATGAGGCCGCCGAGACCGGCAACGGTCTCCGCCGCCGACGCGCCCGGGTCTGGCTCGGTGAACCAGCAGTTGCTGAAGGCGTCCGTCTCCTGCGCCGTTTCGGAAGCGAGGCCGGGGATTTCCGCCAGCGTGGCGTTGTCCGCGCCGAACTGTCGCGCTGCGTAAGGTCCCAGGTAACAGTCGACGGCCTGACCGGTGAGGTCGGGAATGAGCACCTGCATGTAGGTGCCGCCGGCGATAAACAGGCCCACCAGCAAGAGGATCAGGCGATAGCGGCGGAAGTAGGCCCAGAAGCGACGCAAGGTCTGGCCCACGTCCTGGGCTTTTTCCGTGTCGGTATCCAGCATTCGGTGTTGGTGGCCGATCATGAACGTCTCCTAATGTGAACCTCCGGCAGGTCCCCGCCGGCGGGTCTGGCCATCGGACGGTGTTCCGGGACCTCCCAGAGGTTGGCTCTAAGAAGCAACCGGCGCGTCGTCGGCCAGTTGCGAGTGGTAGATTTCGGCGTAGACGGGGCTGGATTCCATCAGTTCCTCGTGCACGCCGCGGGCCACAATCTGCCCCTTCTCCAGTACGAGAATGACGTCGGCATTGAGCACCGTGCTGATGCGCTGGGCGATGACAAAACTGGTGCGCCCTTCCATCAGACTATCCAGCGCCTTCTGAATCTCATACTCTGTCTGCAGATCGACGCTGCTGGTGGAGTCGTCGAGAATCAGGATCTGGGGATTCATGAGCAAGGCGCGAGCGATAGCCACACGCTGCCTTTGCCCTCCGCTGAGCGTAGAGCCGCGTTCCCCGACGGGCGTGTCGTAGCCCTGGGGGAACTCCATGATGAAGTCGTGGGCAGCGGCAGCCCTGGCGGCGGCGATGATTTCCTCGTCGCCGGCGTCGGGACGGCCAAAGGCGATGTTGTTGCGGATGGTGTCGCTGAACAGCGTTGTCTCCTGCAGCACAATGCCGATTTTCTGACGCAGGCTTTCGACGGTTACGTGGCGTACATCCATGCGCTTGCCTGTGCCGGCGTCGATGAGCACGCGCCCTTCGGAGACGTCGTAAAAGCGGGGGATGAGGTTGATGATCGTCGTCTTGCCGCTGCCGGTGCCGCCGAGCAGGGCCACCGTCTGGCCCGGCTCAGCCACGAAATTGATGTCGCGGAGTACGTATTCGCCGTGCACAAAGTAGCGGAAGCTGACGTCGTCGAACTCAACGCGTCCCGTGATTTCCTCCAGCTCAATGGCATCGGGCCGGTCGGCGACGTCGTTTTCAGTGTCCAGAATTTCGAAGATGCGCTCGGCGCTGGCGCCGGCCTGGGCCATGAGGGAGATGATGAAGCCTAGCTGGCCCATGGGGATGAACACGTAGATGAGGTAGAGGCTGAATTTCTGCCACTCGCCCAGCGTCAGCGTGCCGTCGATGATCTGGCGCCCGCCGAAGTAGAGGATGGCTGCCTGGCCCAGGTTGGCGATGAGAAAGATGAAGGGGAAGAGGAAGCTGAAGACGCGGGCCACGTGCATCTGCTGTTCAACCAGGTGGTCGATGCTGTGGCGGAAGCGCGCCTTTTCACGCGGTTCGGTAGTGAATGCTTTGATCACCGTCAGCCCTGCCAGGTTCTCCTGCAACACGGTGTTCACGCGTCCCAGACGTTTCTGTACTTCGCGAAAGAGGGGTTGGGCCACGCGACCGAAGATCATGAAGACGACGACGGCGATGGGCAGGATGGGCAGGATGACCAGCGTCAGGCGCACGTTGGTCAGGAACAGGATGAGCAGAGTGCCGGCGAGCAGGACGAAGGCCTGGAGCGCCATGAGCAGACCCTGCGCCAGGAAGACGCGCAGCCGCTCGACGTCGTCCGTGGCGCGGATCATCAACTGACCGGTGCGATTGCGGTCGTGGTAGCTGAAACTGAGCCGCTGGATCTTGGCGAAGAGGTCGTTGCGCAGGTCGAAGGCGATGTTCTGCGATAGCACCTGTGAGGCGTACATCTGGGCGAAGGTGAAGCCGCCGCGGGCAATGGCGAAGACGACGACCGTGAGACCGGCAATGGCCATGGCGCGCGGAGCATTGTCCACATTGAGCTGCAGGTTGGCAAGGTCCAGCCCCAGCCGTTCGGCTGCGAGCTGCTGGATCTCCGCCGGCAGGTCGAGGAGCGCCTGCCCGGCAGCGTTTTCCACAATGGTATCGATGATGTTCTGGATCAGTTGCGGCACCGCCAGTTGGGCAGCGGTGGCAATGAGCAGAGAGAGGGCGGCGGTGAGCGTGATGCGCGGGTAGCGCGTGACGTACTGCACGGCGCGACCCAGGGGGCGACCGCCGGCGTCATCCTGCGAACGAGACGTACTGAGTTGCATTATGAGACTCCTGTGACGCTCCGGGAGAGTTCCTCCCTGGTTTCTTCCGCTTTGTGGCCCAGCTGTGCCAGCAAATCGCCGAGAATCTGCTGTTCCTCACCGTCCAGGACGGCGAAGCAGGTAGCCATGATCTGTAGGTGATTGCTGACGTGGTTGCGTACGAGCCGGCGACCGGCGGACGTCAACTGAATATTGAAACGACGCCGGTCCTGCGGATCCAGAGCGCGCTGGACCAGCGTTTCGTCCTCCAGGTCGCGGATCAGGCTGCTGATCGTGTTACGGCTGGTGCCCTGGCGCTCGCTGATCTCAGAAGGGTTGAGACCCGACAGCTTCCCTTCGATCTCTTCGGCGAACAGGAGGCCCATGAGCAGGCGCATGCGCGCGTAACTGAGGCCTGTGGCGCCTACGCTGAGCTCTCCGATCTGATAAAGGACGTGGGCCACGCGCCGCATCTGGTCCATGAGGCGGATGGCGCGGGGATCGACGTCGGGATTGAGCGTGCGCACGAAGGCGATCCACTTTTCTCTGGTCTGTTCGTCACTGGAATGTTGTGTACCCATGGGCAATGTTCCCTGTATAAAGGTAAGCGACGAATTATACGACGTCGTATTAGTTTGTCAAGGGCGCGGTGGGAAG
>JBMCFH010000269.1:0-4490 GCA_048620455.1 Chloroflexota bacterium
ACGTGCCCGCAATCCTCAGACTGGTCAATCATCACGCGCGTCGGGGCCAGCTTTTGCCGCGTTCAGCGCAATCGGTCTACCAAACCATTGGCGACTGGCTGGTGGCCTGCGCGGGAGACGAACTGGTGGGCTGCGTATCGCTGCTGCGCTATACCTCCGGCCTCGTGGAAGTGCGCTCCCTTGCCGTTTCGGAAGAGGCGCAGGGGCACGGTGTCGGCACGCGGTTGATGGGGGCGCTCCTACGGGAGGCGCGCTCGCGTCACATTCCTACGCTATTTGCACTCACACGAGTCGTCGATTTCTTTCTGAAATTTGGCTTTGTTGTCACCGACAAGGCGTTTTTCCCGGAGAAGGTCTGGCACGACTGCCAGCAATGCCCATTACGGGACAATTGCGATGAAATCGCCGTCGTGCTCCATTTGGAGTGACCTTATTCTGGCACTGATACAAACCCGCTTTTAATCGCTTCCGTTGCTGCTGACGTGTCTGCAGGCAGCAACAACTATCTTAAACTCATGGAGAGGAGGAATTCATGACGAAACCCAAGGTTAACAAAGTCGTCCTGGCATATTCAGGCGGCCTGGATACTTCCGTAATTGTGCCCTGGCTGCGCGAGAACTATGGAGCAGAGGTGATTTGCTTCTGCGCCGATATCGGTCAGGGCGCCGGCGAGCTCGAAGGATTGCGCGAGAAGGCGCTCGCCAGTGGCGCCAGCAAGGTCTACGTCGAAGATTTACGCCACGAATTTTCCAAAGATTTTTTGGTGCCGATGCTGCAGGCCGGCGCCGTATACGAGAGGCGCTATTTGCTGGGCACGGCAGTGGCCCGTCCCCTCATCGCCAAGTGGCAGGTGTCCATTGCCGAAGCTGAGGGGGCGCAGGCGGTTGCCCACGGCTGCACGGGAAAGGGCAACGATCAGGTTCGTTTTGAGCTGACGTACAAGGCGCTGAACCCGACTCTGAAGGTTATCGCGCCGTGGCGGGAATGGGAGATTCGCTCGCGCGAGGATGCGCTGGCTTACGCCCGGAAGCATGACGTGCCCGTGACGCATACTGAAAAATCGATTTACAGCCGTGACCGCAATCTGTGGCACCTGTCACATGAGGGCGGCATCCTGGAGGATCCGGCGCAGACGCCAGAAGCTGAAATGTATCAGTGGACGGTGGCTCCTGAAGAGGGTCCTGACGAGCCGGAAATCGTGAGGATAGACTTTGAAAAGGGGGTCCCTGTCGCCCTTGACGAGGTTCCGCTTCCCCCGGCTACGCTCATTAACGAACTGAACGAACTGGGAGCGCGCCATGGGGTCGGACGTATTGACCTCGTAGAGAATCGCCTCGTGGGCATGAAGTCGCGTGGCGTCTACGAAACGCCCGGTGGCACCATTTTGTACGCCGCCCACCGTGAGCTGGAGTCCCTGTGTCTGGACAGGGATACGCTGCACTATAAGGAACAGGTGGCGCTCAGGTACGCAGAACTGGTCTACTTCGGAAAGTGGTACCATACCTTACGCGAAGCGCTGCAGGCCTTTATCAGCCAGACACAGGTGACGGTCACCGGCTGGGTCAAATTGAAACTGTATAAAGGAAATGTCATCGTCTTAGGCCGCGACAGCCGCCAGAGTTTGTACCGCGAAGATTTCGCAACGTTTGGCAAGGAGGATGTATACGATCAGGGTGACGCGGCTGGATTCATCAACCTGTTTGGTCTACAGATGAAGGTCAAGGCGATGATGGAAGTGAGTGACGGCGGACGAACCCGTTACGCTGCGCCTGACTACTCCATCTTTAAGCGCGACTGAGGCAACTGAGGCGTCACTTTCGACCAGGGCAAGGTTGCCAGCGCGGCCTTGCCCTGGCTATGCCGTGGAGAGGAATTATGGAGATTATTGCAAAGGGAGGCGTGACCACGCCTTCTGGATTTTTGGCCGGAGCCGCCAGTTGCGGGCTCAAAAAGGGAAGCGACCTGGATCTGGCGTTGCTCTACTCGACCCGTGATTGTACGGCAGCCGGCGTGTTCACGAGAAATCGGGTCGTAGCCGCGCCGGTGCTCCTCGATCGGGAAACGCTTGAAGAACACAGTCACGAAATCCGCGGTGTCGTAGCCAATGCCGGGAATGCCAACGCCTGCACCGGCGCGCCAGGTCTGTGGTCCGCACGGCAGATGCAGCAAAATGCTGCATTTGCGCTGGGGTGCCGGCCCGAACAGGTGCTCGTGCTCTCCACCGGAGTCATCGGCGTTCAGCTGCCTATGCCCAGAGTCAACAGCGGCATCGACGCCGCGGCGAATCGGCTCGGTGAGGACAGAGGAAACGCAATGGCGCAGGCAATCATGACCACCGATACCAGGCCCAAGGAAATTGCCGTCCGAGTAAACATGGGCGCAGAAACAGTGTGTGTGGGCGGCGTGGCCAAAGGATCGGGCATGATTCACCCAGATATGGCTACCATGCTGGCGGTGATCACCACCGACGCCACCGTGCCGGCAGAATTAGTGCCCTCATTGCTTGGCGACGCTGTTGCGCAGAGCTTCAATCGCATCAGCGTGGACGGCGACACGAGCACGAACGACACGGTCCTGCTGCTGTGTAATGGAGAGAGCGGCGTCGTGGAGCGTGACCAGGGCTGGGAGACTCTGAAGGAAGCTGTGGATTACGTGTGCCGCGAACTTGCGCAGATGATCGTGCGCGACGGTGAGGGCGCCACGAAGTTCGTTGCCATTCAAGTTAGCGGTCTGGAGAGTGATGATGCAGCCCACCAGGTAGCCAATACCATCGCTACCTCGCCCCTGGTGAAGACGGCATTGGCCGGTAGCGATGCCAATTGGGGGCGCATTCTTGCCGCCGCAGGACGCGCAGGCGTCCCTTTCGAACAGAGCAAGAGTGCATTGTGGGTTGCCAAGCCAGGCGGACGCCAATTACAGCTTGTGAACGAGGGGACACCGGCGGATTATGAGGAAGCCGAAGCTGCGGCAATCTTCGCGGAGCAGGATATCGATATTCATCTGCAACTGGGGAGCGGCGATGGCCAGGCGACGGTGTGGACCTGTGATCTGAGCCACGACTATGTGAGTATCAACGCCGACTATCGATCGTGATGAAGGAAGGACTTAAGGAATGAGTAAGTTGTGGGGTGGTCGATTTAACCAGGAGACCGATGAGTTAGTGCATCGCTTCAACGCCAGCCTGCCATTCGACGTGCGCCTTTATCAGGAAGATATCGACGGCAGCATTGCCTGGGCTAAGGCGCTAGCAGAGATCGACATCCTCTCTCCGCGCGAGCTAAAGGTCATCGTCGATGGCCTGGAGCAAGTTCGGCAGGAGTTTGAGGAGGGAACAATTGAGTTTCAGCCGGGCGATGAAGACGTGCACACCGTGGTCGAGCGGCGGCTCACCGAACTGATCGGCGAGACCGGCGGCAAGCTGCACACGGGCCGCTCGCGCAACGATCAGGTGGCGACCGATTTTCGCTTATGGACAATGCGCGCGGTGGACGAGATTCTGGCGCATATTGCGGACCTGCAAGAAGCACTTGTTGGCTCCGCGGAGGCGGAACTGACCACGCCGATGGCCGGATACACCCATCTGCAGCATGCGCAGCCGGTAACCTGGGGCCATTGGTTGCTGTCGCATTTCTGGCCGCTGTGCCGGGATGTGGATCGATTTTCTCAAGCCCGCAACGCTGCGTCCGTCCTTCCGTTGGGCTCGGGCGCCCTGGCGGGCACTGCGTATCCGGTGGACCGTGAAGCTCTTGCGCGCAAACTTGGGTTTTCTGATATCAGTCGCAATAGCATCGACGGCGTGGCCGACCGCGACTTTGCCCTGGACTTTGTCTATGCCGCAGCTGTGATTGGCATGCACCTGAGTAGGCTCGCCGAGCAGCTAATTTTGTTTAGCAGCGCCGAATTCGGCTACGTTGTCCTTAGTGATGCCTACAGTACCGGCTCCAGCATTATGCCGCAGAAGAAGAACCCGGATACTCTGGAACTGACGCGGGGGAAGGCGGGACGACTCAGTGGTCACCTGATGGGCCTGCTCATGACGTTGAAAGGACTACCCTCAGCGTATGACAAGGATCTGCAAGAAGACAAGGAACCGGTGTTTGATGCGTATGATACCCTTTCTGTCGTGCTGCCGGTGATGGCTGGCATGATTCGCACGCTGGAGCCGCAGGCGGAACAGATGGCCGCGCAACTGGAGCCCGGGCTTTTGGCAACGGAGCTGGCGGACTATCTGGTGAAGAAGGGGATGCCATTTCGACAAGCGCACGGCGTGGTTGGCCACGTGGTGCGCATCGCCGAACGCCGGGGAGTTGAGATCGATCAACTTGACCTTGCGAGCTTTAAGGAAGCGAGCGATCGATTTGACGAGGACGTCCTGCAACTCTTCGATGTACGCCGGGCGCTGGATGCGCGATCTGTCCCCGGCGGCACGGAGCAAAAGGCTCTCCAGAGGCAGCTGCAGGCTGCGCGAGCCGAAATTGCGACCACTCGTA
>JBMCFH010000270.1:0-4480 GCA_048620455.1 Chloroflexota bacterium
ATTCGTTTGCGCGCCTGATAAATATTCTGAAGCGTCACATCTGAAGAAGACATAGACAGGTTCCTGGCAACGTCAACCGTTCCCTTATCGTACTTATCCCCCCCTGTTTCGACAAGCGATAATCTTTCTTCATTTTCGGCGAAGCCTGTTGTCAGGCATGATGGCTTCATATATCCTAAGAAACAATTCCCGCGGAAGGCATAAAGTCACCAAAGCCACAGTACCAGTAGCAGACAGAAGTTTTCGTCGCTCCGAAGATACCACTTTATGTCCGCACCAGTAACTCGGTCCAGGACTAAAAATGAATTCGGAAGTAGGTGTTGGGAAGCAGAATGTGCGGGCAGCGCTGGGCGATTGGGTGCAACGGCTCGGCGCAACGCCCGCTGAAAGCGATGAGCGCCGTCTGCGCAAAGCCATCATTCTCATCTTTGCCGCAGCGATGAGCACCGCCGGCCTGATCTGGAGCCTGTTTGTGTTCTGGCTTTACGATAGCCCGCTGGCTGTCGCGCCCCCTCTCGGCTACGCTCTGATTTCCCTGGTTAATGTGGTCGACTTCGCCCGCAACCGCAACTTCAACCGCTTCCGTTTCGTCCAGCTCTTCATCAGCCTGATGTTGCCATTCGCGATGATGCTCGCTCTGGGCGGCTTCGTCAGCGGCAGTGCAACGATCCTCTGGTCGCTCATCGCGCCCCTCGGCGCGCTGCTGGTCGCCAACCGGCGACAGGCATTCCTCTGGTTCATAGCCTTTCTGGCTCTGGTAGTAGCCAGTAGCCTGCTGCAGCCGGTGGTCCAACCTCAGGCCACAGCCCCGCCCCAGATACGGGATCTCTTCTTTGTCATGAACATTACGGGCACCTCGCTGGCGGCCTTCTTGCTGCTCAGCCACTTTCTCAGGGAAAAAGACCAGGCGTTACAGGAAAACGTACGGCTATACGAAGAGGCGCGCCGCGCGCGGCAGGCGGCCGAGAAGGCTACTCAGGCTAAAAGCGCTTTCCTGGCCACGATGAGCCACGAGATCCGTACCCCGATGAACGCCGTCATTGGCATGACCGGTCTCCTGCTGGACACCAGGCAGACGCCGGAGCAACGAGAATTCACGGAAACGATCCGAGAGAGCAGCGAGGTGCTGTTGGTATTGCTCAACGACATCCTTGATTTCTCCAAAATCGAGGCCGGGCAGATGGAGTTGGAATCACAGCCATTCGATCTGCGCCAGGCGGTTGAAACATCACTGGATCTGGTAGCAGCGCGCGCCGCTCAAAAAGGAGTAGACCTGGCCTATATGCTCGATCCCCAAACGCCGGAAGCCATCGTCGGCGACGTGACCCGGCTGCGGCAGGTGCTGGCCAATCTCCTGAGCAACGCCGTCAAGTTTACGGAGGAGGGCGAAGTCGTGGTAAGGGCTACCGGCCAACGGCTGGACGGCGCGCGTTACCAGCTACACTTTTCTGTGCGCGACACCGGTATCGGCATTCCGCCCGAGCAACAAGACCGGCTTTTCCGCTCCTTCAACCAGCTCGACGCTTCCACCACGCGCCGCTATGGTGGTACAGGGCTCGGATTGGCCATCAGCCGGCGGCTCAGCCAACTCATGGGCGGTGATATGTGGGTAGAAAGCACCGCGGGCCAGGGCTCCACCTTCCACTTCACCGTCGAGGCCACCGCCGCACCCCCGCCAGAACGACCGTATCTAAAACAAGAACAACCCCAGCTTGAAGGCCGGCACCTGCTGGTGGTCGACGACAACGAGACCAACCGCCGCATCCTGCAGCTACAGGTGGAGTCGTGGAGCATGTCATGCACCCTGATCGGCGAGCCGGCCGAGGCCCTGGATTTGCTGCGCGGAGACCAACAGTTTGACGCCGCTATTCTGGACATGCAGATGCCTGAGATGGACGGTCTGCAGTTGGCGGAAGCGCTGCGCCGCCTGCCCGACCGGGAGAAACTGCCCTTGATCCTGCTCACGTCACTTGGCGACCTCGCCGGGCTGCGGCAGGCAGCGGCAAATGACATCCACCTGAGCGCCGTGTTGACCAAACCCGTAAAGCCATCACAACTATATGACGTTCTGGTACAGATTTTCGCCGGCCGGCCCATGCCGCCGCGGCTGCAGCGTGAAAGCGGTCCAGCAGCCTTTGATCCGGAGATGGCTTCGCGCCTGCCACTGCACATTCTGCTGGTAGACGACAACGGCACCAATCAACGATTGGGCCTGCGACTACTGGAGCGTTTCGGTTACCGCGCAGACCTCGCCGGCAACGGAGAAGAAGCGCTGCAGGCCGTTCAACGCCAGGCCTACGACGTGATTCTGATGGACGTGCAGATGCCGGTTATGGATGGACTGGAAGCGACGCGCCGCATCCGCGAGCAGGCCGATGTGACACAACCCTACATCGTGGCCCTCACGGCCGACGCCACAACCGAGGACCGCAACATCAGCCTGGCGGCGGGGATGGACGACTATGTCAGCAAGCCGATCCGCGTCGGGGCCTTGGTCGCCGCGCTCGAGAGAGCGGCCGCCGCGAAATTACCGGCCCGGCGTGCCAGCAGAGCGGGGCAAATGGATGAAGCGAGTCATGCAGGCCGGCGGGAAAATGTGTTGCATGAGCAAACGCTGGACCATTTGCAACAGACGGTGGGCGGCGACCAGGCCATCCTACACGAACTGATCGATAGCTTCTTGCAGGAAGGACCGCTCCTGGTGGCACAGATCTACCAGGGCATTGCATCCGGCGCAGCCGCTGACGTACGCCTTGCCGCGCACACGCTGAAATCGAATGCAGCCGAGTTTGGCGCCGGGCAGCTCCGTGATCTCTGCCGGGAAATGGAAACAGTGGCAAAAGAACAGGCATTTGCCGCCCGGCCTGACCTGGCCCGTGACATCGAAGCCGAATTCGCCCGAGTACGCAAAGCGCTACAGGTGGTACGTAATGAGTGAGACACAATCGGATCCACGAGGCAAAATCCTTGTGGTTGACGACAACCGCGTCAACCGCATCAAGATTACCCACATGCTAGAGCAACAGGGGCATGACGTCATATTGGCGACGGACGGGCGCGAAGCCCTGGAACGACTGGGCACTGAGTCGTTCGACGTGGTTCTACTGGATCTGTTGATGCCACAAATGGATGGATTTGAAGTTCTGCAGCGGATTAAGTCCGACGTCGACTTGCGTGACGTAATAGTCATCGTCATTTCTGCGCTGGACGAGATGAGCAGCATCGTACACTGTATTGAGATGGGAGCCGAAGATTATCTCCTGAAACCGTTCGACCCGGTGCTGCTGCGGGCGCGCCTGAAGACGAGCCTGGAGAAGAAACAATTGCGCGATTTAGAACGCGCCTACCTGCAACAGGAAATGATGTTGCACCAGAGCGAGAAGCTGGCAACCCTGGGTAAACTCAGCGCCGGCGTGGCCCACGAACTGAACAACCCGGCGGCGGCGGCCCGGCGCAGCGCCAGCCAACTCTCGACCGCGATTAGCCGCCTGCAGCAAGCCCAGCTTCACCTGGAAACGTACGGCCTTTCGGCAACCCAGGAAGCGGCCCTGATGCAGTTACTACAATCAGCTGCAGAACGAGCGCGAGAGCCGTTGGCGCTGGATGCGCTCGCCCACAGCGACCGCCAGGAAAAAGTGGAGCAGTGGCTGCGAGCGCAGGGGGTGAACAACGGCTGGGAGTACGCCTCTGACCTCGTGCAAATGGGCTATGACGGCCACACGTTAGGCCGACTGGGAGCCCTGTTTGCTACTGCACAGTTGCCGGCAATCGTGGCCTGGATCGCCGCAAGCTTCACCCTCTACTCTCTGGCGCAGGAGATCGGCGACGCTACCGGACGTATTTCGGAGATCATCAACGCCCTGAAATCATACACGTATATGGATCAGGCGCCGATGCAACGCGTCGACATCCACGAAGGGTTGGAAAGCACCCTTACTATCCTGCGTCACAAGTTGCGCCAGGGCATCCAGGTGGAAAGAGAGTTCGATCCAGAACTGCCGCCTATCGACGGCTACGGTGGGGAACTGAACCAGGTGTGGACAAATCTCATCGACAACGCCATTACTGCGATGGACGGCAAGGGAAAGCTAACGCTGCGCACCCGCCACGATAACGGCTGGGTAATCGTTGAGGTGGAGGATACGGGCCCCGGCATTCCGGAAACCATTCAGTCCAAGATCTTCGACCCTTTCTTCACAACCAAAGCGCCGGGAGAAGGGACCGGGTTAGGACTCAATTTTAGCCACAACGTCGTCGTACAGAAGCACGGTGGGCGGTTGTCCGTCAGATCGCTACCCGGTCGCACCTGCTTCGAGGTATCTCTGCCCCGCACGCCGGCAAAGTGACACGGCGAACGTCCGGCGTCCCCCATCAACTATAGCGCGCCGGGAGAGCCACCGGCACAGCAAGAACCGGCATCAGCCAGCCTGATTTATAGCGCACTTTGTATCCCCCTGTTGTATCCCGATACATTCCCCAC
>JBMCFH010000271.1:0-4464 GCA_048620455.1 Chloroflexota bacterium
GCAGGTTTCAGGTTCGTAACCGCGTGTCCGTAGGGCTAAGCCGCGGTCGGCGGTCTGCGGTCGTTCCACCCCAAGGAGGCTCCGTGCAGGTCAGGCACAACTTTCCCCAAGAGATACGTGAAATCGAAAATACGTGGATTCCGCTGAGCGATGGGACGCGGTTGGCGGCGCGGATCTGGTTGCCGGTAGATGCGGAAGACAACCCGGTGCCGGCGTTGTTGGAGTATTTGCCCTACCGTAAGAACGACGGCACGGCGCAGCGGGATGCCCTGCGCCATCCCTACTTTGCGGGCCATGGCTACGCCTCGGTGCGCGTGGACATGCGCGGCAGTGGGGATTCGGACGGCATTCTGTACGACGAGTATTTGAAGCAGGAGCAGGATGACGCCCTGGAGGTGCTGGCCTGGCTTGCCGAGCAGCCGTGGTGCACGGGCGATGTGGGCATGTTTGGCAAGTCGTGGGGCGGCTTCAACAGCCTGCAGATCGCGGCGCGGCGACCGCCGCAGTTGAAGGCCATCGTGCCCATGCACTTTACAGACGACCGTTACGCCGACGACGTGCACTATATGGGCGGCTGCCTGCTGGCCTCGGAGATGTTGCCCTGGGCCAGCGTGATGCTGGCTTACAACGCCTCGCCGCCGGACCCGCGCTTCGTGGGCCAGCGCTGGCGCGAGATGTGGCTGCAGCGGCTGGAGCACACGCCCCCGTTCATCGACGCCTGGCTCCGCCACCAGCGGCGCGACGATTACTGGAAACATGGGTCGGTGGGCGAAGCGTACGAGGCCATTGAGATTCCGGTCTACGCCGTGGGCGGCTGGGCCGATGCGTATAACAATTCCATTCCGCGGCTGATGGCCGGGCTCTCCGGCCCACGCAAGGCGCTGATCGGTCCCTGGGCGCACAATTTTCCGGAGACCGGCGTGCCGGGGCCGGCGGTAGGGTTCCTGCAGGAAATGTTGCGCTGGTGGGATTACTGGCTGAAGGGGATCGACACCGGCGTCATGGACGAACCGATGTTCCGCGCCTGGATGCCGGAAAGCGCGCCGCCGGCAACGTTCTACACAGAACGACCGGGGCGCTGGGTGGCGGAGGAGATCTGGCCCTCGCCGCGTATCGAGACGGAGACGTATTACCTGAACAGCGACGGCGCGGCGCAGACGCTGGACGCGGAGCCCGCCGAGGAACGAGCCCTGGCCTGCAAAGGGTTGTTGCGACACGGGTTTCACAGCGGCGAGTGGGGCGGCTACGGCGTGCCCGGCGAGCCCGCCGGCGACCAGCGCGGGCCGGACGGCGAAGCGCTGTCCTTCACCTCCGCGCCGCTGGCCGAACGCAAGGAGATCCTGGGCCGGCCGCAGGTGGATCTGACCCTGTCCGCCGACCGCCCCCTGGCCCTTGTCGCCGTGCGCTTCTGCGACGTGGCGCCCACGGGCGAATCCACGCTGGTTAGCTGGGGCCTGCTGAACCTGGCGCATCGCGAGAGCCACGAAGCGCCGTCGCCGCTGGAATCGGGCCGGCGCTACAAAGTCACAGTATCCCTGAACGTGATGGCCTATAGCCTGCCCGCCGGGCACCGCTGGCGCGTAAGCGTCTCACCCACCTACAGCTATCACGCCTGGCCCTCGCCGCAGCCGGTGACGCTGACGGTTTACGGCGGCGCGGGCAGCCGCCTGCGCCTGCCGCTGCGCCCGCCGCGTCCTGAAGACGCCGATCTGCCGCCATTCCAGCCGGCGGAGGTATCCGCGCCGCTGGCAGTAGAGCAGGTGCGTAGCGGAAAGCGGCAGAAGACGGTGACGCGCGATGAAATCAAGGGCAGCACGACGTACCGCCTGTGGGAGGATGGCGGGCGGGTGCGACTCACCGAGAGCGGTCTGGAAACGGCTTCGTGTAGCGAAAAGTGGTACCGGCTCTATGACGGCGATCCCCTGTCGGCACAGCAGCGGGTGCGCCAGGACCTGTCATACGCCCTGCCTGGAGAGGAATGGGACGTGCGCATTGAGACGGAGAGCACGCTGAGCAGCGACGAGACGCACTTTCTGGTGACCACCGTGGTGCACGCCTATGAGGGGCAGACGCGCGTGTTTGTGAAGTCGTGGGAGGCGCGGGTGGAGCGGGATTTCGTGTAGGGAGGGCGGAGATTGGAGATTGGTTAATTGGAGATTGGGGAGCGATGGTTGGCCCCGGAGGGCGCGGTTGCACTCGGCGGCTGGACGCAGATGGGAACGTGGGGGAGTGCCAGTTTGTTACTTTTTTCGGCCCTGTTACGGTATACGTATTGAAGGCATGGTTGTTGGAAGCAATCATCGTCGCACCGTTTGAAGCAGGAGCAAAGCATGGAACCCGCCACCCGGGAGCAGGCAGCGCCAGAAGAAGCGAGAGACGAGGCGCCTTCCTTCGCTGCGCTTTACCGGCGTTATGTGAAGCGCATCTACGCCTATTGCTACCGGCGCGTGGGTAATGCGGCGGACGCGGAGGATCTGACGGAGCAGGTGTTTACGGAGGCATTGGAGAAGTTCGATGCGTATGAGGAGCAGGGGCGCGCCGGGGCCTGGCTGTTCACCATCGCTCACAGCCGCGTGGTCGATTTCTACCGCCGAGAACGTTTCCATTTACCGTTCGAGGAGTCAATGGACCGCCCCTCGCGGTCGCCTTCGCCGGAAGGCCAGGTGTTGCGACAGGAGCGGCGAGAACGGCTCTATGCAGTCCTGGATCGACTGAACGAGAAGCAGCGCGAGTTGATTTTGCTACGCTACGGCGGCGATCTGACTTATGCGGAAATTGCCGCCACTGTGGGCAGCAGCGAGGCGGCGGTGAAGATGGCTCTGTACCGGCTGCTGGATCAATTGCGGGGCACGTGGCATCTACCGCAAGGAGACGGCAGCGATGAGTGAACATCTGCCAGGCGGCGGGCCGCCAGACCGGGAGTTGGAGGCGTTGTTACGAACGTATGCCACCACGCCAGAACCGGATGCGGAATTTCTGCAACGGATGGATGAGAAGTTCCTGCCGACGCAGGCTGCCCGCACGGATGAGACAACGCGCCGTGAGGAGATCTTGGCGCGTCGCCTCTGGCGCCAGCTGGCTCGTGTCCTGGCGACACCGGTCCGCGCAGGAGGCTGGACCATGAGACGTTCGACTGTGTTACTGTTGATCCTGGCCTTCCTTGTGATGGCTAGTGGTACGGCCCTGGCTGCCGGGGTGTTGCCCGTGCCCAGGCCGTTGCTGCAGCTGTACGCACGGGTCGTTGGCGGCGAGGCGCCGAGCGCGCTGCCTGAGCCGCAATCACAAACCCACGGCGAGTTGACGGTGACGTTGGTGGACGCCGTGGCGTCGTCCTCGCAGACGGTGGTGGAACTGCTGATCGAGCACCCGGACTTTCCAACGAGCCGAGAGGAGATGGCCGGGGTCACGCTGGGGCCAGGGCTGCTCGTGGGCCAGGATTTGCACCTGAGTGGCTTTCGGGAGCAAGAAGTGCGCATGCGCCATGTGCGCCGCGAGGCAGGCGCGCTACGTCTGGTGCTGGAACTGCCGCCGCCCGCTTCCTTCGAGGAGCCTATGGCCATTACGATGGACGCCGTTCCTCTGTTCGTTGAGACCGGGGATGGCCGGCGGGAGTCCCTGACGTTCGACGGCCCCTGGCGCTTTGAGTTTACGCCGCAGGTGGAGGAGGCCCAACAGCGTCAGGAGCGATTTGCCGTGAACCAGACGGCGACGACCGGTCCCATCGCGATCACGGTGGGCGAGGTGTCCCTGTCGGCGACGGAGACGGTGGTCGCCGTGCACTTTGAGGCGCCGCCGGACGTTGCGTGGAGTACGCTGCGCGTGCTTGAGTTGCACTACGAGGGCCGGCGCTTCGACGGGCGCCAACTGCCGGTGAACGGGCAGCGGGGCGGCGACAACCAGTTGTGGAGCTTTCCCGCGCTGCCGCCGGGGGCGGAGGCGTTTGAGCTGGTCTTCAATCCGATGTGGTATTTCGTTCCGGATGAGGTGGAACTGGCGTTGGACGTGGCGCAGTTACGGAGCGGGTCGCAGACGGCCCTGGTGAAGGAGCACACGCTCATTTTTGAGTTGTCTGACTCGCCGGAAAGCGCGGGCTTTCAGCTCGCCTACCGCCCGGCCGACGAGAGCAGCGAGCATTTCTTGCTGGGCGCGGAGGGCGATTGGCCTGCGCTGGCGGATGACCGGGGCAATGAGTACACGCTCAGCGGTGGCAATCTCAGCTTCGACCCGGCGCGCGGCTTTGCCGTGGAGGAACACGCTCTTTACACGCAGGCGCCACTGCACGAGGAAGCGACGACACTTTATTTCCGCGTGGAGGAGACGGGGCGCGTGACGGAGGCGGTGCGCATGGTGGTGGAGATTGGAGATTAGTTGACTAGAGATAGGCCGCAGATGGCCCGCGCCAACGGCGCCATCTGCGGGTGGGAACTATAGCTCAGCCAGAGCGGGGATGATTTCTTTGCCGAA
>JBMCFH010000272.1:0-4445 GCA_048620455.1 Chloroflexota bacterium
CCTTTTCCTGATTTCTTGACACCTGCCCCCAGATGCACTATATTCCTATTTAAGTGATATATCAGCGATATATTACTTGATTTTGACTACGCCTTATCCCCAAGAATCGAGGGAGGAACAGCAAAATGAGTACCGTGCCCCAACAGGCAAGCGTGGTGGTTATCGGCGCCGGAATTGTGGGTAATTCCGTGGTCTACCACCTTGCGCTTCAAGGCTGGAAAGATATTGTCCTTCTGGACAAAGGGCCGTTGCCCAATCCGGGCGGCTCAACCGGTCACGCTTCTAATTTCATTTATCCCATCGACCATTCCAAAGAAATGACCCTGCTCACTCGCGACAGCGTGCAACAGTATAAGGAGCTGGGCGTGTTTACGGAGAGCGGCGGCCTGGAGCTGGCGCGCAGCGAAGAGCGCATGGAGGAGCTGCGGCGGCGCATGGCTTCGGCCAAGGCGTGGGGCGAGCCGGCGGAACTGATTACGCCCGCCGAGGTGAAGGAGATGGTGCCTTTCGTCAACACCGATATCGTCCTCGGCGCTTTCTGGAGCCCCACCGTGGCCGTCGTCGATTCCCTGCGCGCAGGCACGCTGATGCGCGAAAAGGCGCAGGAACTGGACGCCATCAGCATCCATCCCAACACAGAAGTGACGGACATAGACATGGAGAATGGTCGCATACGCGCCGTACACACCGACCGCGGCGTAATCAAGACCGACACCATCGTCATCGCCTGCGGTGTGTGGAGCCCGCGCATTGCGCAGATGGCCGGCGCGCGTATTCCGCTGGTGCCTGCGGTGCACCAGATGATCAGCGTAGGCCCCATCCCCATGTTTGAAGACCTGCCCGGCGAGATTTCCTACCCCATCGTGCGCGATATGGATACGTTCATGTACGAACGCCAGAACGGCAACGATATGGAAGTGGGCTCTTACGCGCACCGACCGATCCTGCACGATCCGGACGACATTCCCTCCATCGAGGAGGCCAAGCTGTCGCCTACGGAGCTGCCGTTCACGGCGGACGATTTTGACCCGCAGATGGAACAGGCGCTGGAGCTGATGCCGGAAATTCTGGGCGATGAGCGGGTGGGTATCCGCCACGCGATCAACGGCCTGCTCTCCCTGACGCCTGACGGTTTCCCGCTGTTGGGCGAGATTCCCGGCTTCCCCGGTCTGTGGTCGGCGGCGGCGGTGTGGATTAAGGAAGGGCCCGGCGTGGGCCGCCTGATCGCGGAGTGGATGACGGAGGGCGTGACGGAAATCGATCCTCACTCTTCGGACATCGCCCGTTTCTACGACTACGCCCAGACCAAACAGCACGTCAACGCCCGTACCTCGGAGAATTTCAACAAGACGTACGGCATCGTGCACCCTATGGAACAGTGGGAGTCGAACCGCAACGTGCGCCTGAGCCCATTCTACCAGCGGGAGAAGGAACTGGGCGCCGTTTTCTTCGAAACGGCCGGCTGGGAACGGCCGCAGTGGTATGAATCGAACAGCGATTTGCTGGAAGAGTTTGGCGACCGCGTCACCGACCGTCCCCACGAGTGGGATGCGCGCTGGTGGTCGCCGATTATCAATGCCGAGCACCTGGCGTTGCGCGACCGCGCGGGCCTTGTGGACCTCACCGCCTTTGCTGTCTTCGACGTCTCTGGGCCAGGGGCGCTGGACTATATCCAGAAAATGGCGGTGGCGCAGATGGACGTGCCGGTAGGCCGTGGCGTGTACACGCCGCTGATTACGCCCGCCGGTGGTCTCAAGGCGGACCTGACCATCACGCGCATGGCGCCTGACGCCTTCCGCATCGTCACCGGCGGCGGCCTGGGCGAGGTGGACAAGAAGTGGTTTGTGGACCACCTGCCGGAAGATGGCTCGGCTCAGCTCCACGACCAGACCTCGGCGTTGTGCACCGCCGGCCTGTGGGGACCGCGCGCGCGTGACATTTTGCAGTCGGTGACGGAAGAGGATGTCTCCGACGAAGCGTTCCCCTTCGCCACGGCGCAGGAGATCACCATCGGCACGGTGAAGGCCTGGGCTCTGCGCATCTCCTATGTGGGCGAGCTGGGTTGGGAAATTTACGCGCCCATGGACCAGGGACAGAAGTTGTGGGACACGCTGTGGGAAGCGGGCCAGCCGCACGGTATGGTCCCCGTGGGCATCGGCGTCTACGGCACGACGGCGCGCCTGGAGAAAGGTTTTCGTCTCTACGGGCACGAGCTGGAGCAAGAGTATAACGTCTTTGAGGCGGGGCTGAACCGGCCCAAGGTCAAGCGCGCGGATTTCATCGGGCGCGAGGCCTATATGAAGCAGCGCGAAGAGGACCCGGCGGCGATCCTGTGCACGATTACGGTGGACGACCATACCTCGGAATCGGGCATCAAGCGCTATATGCTGGGCCACGAGCCGATCCTTTCGCCGGATGGCGAGCCGCTGGTAGACAGCAAGGGGCGACGCTCCTACGTGACCAGCGCGGGCAACGGTCCCTCTGTGGGCAAGTACATCCTCATGGGGTACCTGCCTCCGGAGTATGCCAAAGAGGGCCAGAAGGTGTGCGTGGAGTATATGAACGAGCAGTATCCGGCTACCGTGGCCGTCGCCGGCAGCCGCCCGCTCTTCGACCCCGAGAACGAGCGCGTCAAGCGTTAGCGTGTAAGCGATGGCTAACGATTTGAAGAACCGTCTGACAATGAGGAACCGACTATGAATGTACTTGTATGCGTGAAGCGCGTGCCCGCCACCGGCGCCCGCATCGTGCTCACCGAAGACGCGCAGGAAATCGAGACGCGCAACCTGGGTTTCACCGTCAGCCCGCACGAGGAGTGCGCGGTGGAAGAAGCGGTGCGCATCAAGGAGGCGCACGGCGGGGAAACGACGGTGCTCACGCTGGGGCCGGCGGAGGCTGCGGAACAGTTGCGAGACGCGCTGGCCCTGGGCATCGACCGCGCCGTGCTGCTGCCCACCGGCGGCGAGCAATGGGATGCGTCGGCGACGGCAGCGGCTATCGCCGACGCCGTGCGCCGGGAGCAGGAAGAAGGGCGCGAGTTCGACGTGTTGCTTTTTGGCAACGAATCGGCGGACGCCGGCAACTATCAGGTGGCGATCCGCGTGGCGTACCTCCTGGGTTTGCCCTGCGTCAGTGGGGTCAAGGATCTTGCGTTTGAGGACGGGCGGGTCACTGCCCGCCGCCAGGTGGATGACGGCTGGGAAGTCTACGAGGTGCCTCTCCCGGCAGTTTTTGCCGTGAAAGAGGGCATCAACGTGCCTCGCTATCCGTCGCTGCCGGGCCGTATGAAGGCCAAGCGCAAGGAGATCGGCGAGTATGAGCCCACGCCGGCAGAGCCCGGCCTGGAGAAGGTGCGGCTGATGAACCCGCCGGAGCAGGAAAGCGACGTGGAGATGTTGGGCCAGGGGCCGGAGGCGGTTCCGCGCATTGTAGAAATTCTGGATGAACTGGGGGTGGCCTGATCATGATACTGACTTTGATTGAATACGGCGATCAGGGGGTGCTGGGCAATTCGCTGGAAGCGCTGACGGTGGCCCGCGATCTGGCTCAGGAGGTGGGCGCCTCGCTCAACGCGGCGCTCGTCGGCTCCGCGCCGGACGATGTCGTGGACACTCTGGGGCGCTATGGCGTGGATACGGTCTACGTGGCGCAACACGAGCAGTTGGACGGCGCAGGGTACGCGCCGGCGGCGTGGGCCGCCACTGTGATTGAGCTTATGGAGAGCCACGAGCCGCAGGCCGTGGTCGCCGCGGGCACGGATCGCGGCAACGAGATCATGGCTCACGTGGGTGCGCGCCTGAACCAGCCGGTGGCTGCTAACTGCGTCGGCGTGGAACCGGGCGCATCCTACCGCGTTACCCGCGTGCGCTGGGGCGGCAGCCTGCTGGAAGAAGCGGTGCTGCACGGGCAGCCGCCGCTGTTGACGGTGGCGCCCGCGGCGGTGGAAGCGACGGAAGCGCCCGCGGCGAGCGCACCGCAGGTGGAGACCTTTGAGCCGGCCCTGGACGACGGCGATTTCCTGGTGCGCGTGGTGGGCCGCGAGCAGACCAGCCGCGAGGGGGTCTCTCTGAGCAGCGCGCGCATCGTGATCGGCGGCGGTCGCGGCGTGGGCAGCGCGGAAGGGTTTGAGGCGCTGGAAGAGCTGGCTGCGCTTACGGGCGGGGCGGTGGGCGGCTCGCGCGTGGTGACCAACAACGGCTGGCGCCCGCACGCGGATCAGATCGGGCAGACGGGGGCGCGTATTGCGCCGGACCTGTACATCGCCTGTGGCATCAGCGGCGCGATCCAGCACATGGTCGGTTGCCAGGGCGCGAAACAGATCCTGGCGATCAACAGCGACCCCAACGCGCCGATCATGGCCAAAGCGGATTACGCCGTCGTCGGCGACCTGCATGAAGTGATCGCAGCGCTGACGGAAGAATTAAGGAAGCGCAAAGCGTAAGGCG
>JBMCFH010000273.1:0-4440 GCA_048620455.1 Chloroflexota bacterium
CACAATACGCGCCACATCCAGGCTACGGATGGCCCCAACGGCCACTTCCCACGCCCCTTCGTGACACAGACCGTCCATCGCCGCGCCTTCGTAAGCCGCCAGCGCCGCGCGGGCGCACGCGTCGCGCACAGCCTGCGCCAGTTTCACGTCTGACATGGCCTCACCCGTACCGTCTGCCGACTGTCGCACCATACGCTCACACCTCCTCGGCAGGCGGACCCTCGGCCTTCTTCACGCGGACCGCGCACACTTTATACTCCGGAATCTTCGAAATCGGATCCTGCGCCGAGATGGTCAACTGGTTGGCGCTGCGGCGTCCGGGCCAGTGGTAGGGAATGAACACCGTGTCCGGCCGGATCGTGCGCAACACCAGCGCGCGCAACGTCACGCTGCCGCGCCGCGTCTCCGCCGTGGCCCACTCCCCGTCGACGATGCCCAGCTTCTCCGCCAGCATGGGATGCAGCTCAATGCGCGGCTCTGGATACTGATCCAGCAACGGCCCGATCCGCCGCGTCTGCGTGCCCGACAGAAACTGGCTGACCACGCGTCCCGTGGTGAGCATCAGCGGATACTCTTCATCCGTTTCCTCGGCAGGCGGCGCGTAATCGACGGCATTGAAGCGCGCCTTGCCGTCCGGGAAATAGAAAGGACCGTTGCCCCGCGCCACCGGGTTCCAGGAACCGGGTTCGAAGAGGCGCGGTGTGCCGGGGTGCGTCTCGTCCGGGCAGGGCCAGAAGACGCCGTACTGGTCCTCTATCTTCTCGTAGGTAATGCCCGAATAGTCCGCGGTGCCCCCGGCCGATGCCTGGCGCAGTTCGTCAAAAATCTCGCGCGGGCTTTCGAAGGTCATCCCCTCTTGGCGGCCCAGCGCGGCGGCGATGTCCTGGATGATGCGCCAATCCTGCCGCGCCTCGCCCGGACAATCCACGGCCTTATTGATCTTGATCACGCGGCCCTCTACCGTCGTCACCGTGCCCTCGTCCTCCTCGTGCAACGAGCCGGGTAACACGACGTGAGCGTAGCGCGCCGTCTCGTTGAGGAAGAAGTCGATGGCCACGTAATACTCCAGCTTCTGCAACTGCTCGCGCACAAAATTGTTGTCGGGCAGCGACACCAGCGGATTGAAACAGATGCTTAACAATCCCTTGATCTCGCCGCGGTCGATCTTGCGGAAAATCTCGTAGGCATCCGCGCCCGGTTGGGGCAACGCCTCGGGATCCATTTCCCACACGTCGGCCACGTAAGCGCGATGCTCGGGGTTATCCAGGTCGCGCGCGCCGGGCAGCTGGTCGCACTTCTGCCCGTGCTCGCGCCCGCCCTGGCCATTGCCCTGGCCCGTAATCGTGCCGTAGCCGCAGTTGGGGCGTCCGATGCGCCCGGAAGCCAGCACCATATTGATGGCGCCCATCACATTCTGCACGCCGTGGCTGTGATGTTCGATGCCCCGCGCGTGCATCATGAAGCTGGTCTCCGCCGTGCCCCACCACTCCGCTGCCTGGCGAATGGCCGGTTCGGCGATGCCCGTGACCCGCGCCGTGCGCTGGGGCGTCCACTCGCGCACGGTCTCCACCGCTTTCTCGAAGCCCACCGTGTGCTGCTCGATGAACTCGTGATCCAGCCAGTCGTTTTCGATCATCAGGTGCAGGATGCCGTTAAAGAGGGCCACGTCGCGTCCGGGCTTGATCGGCATATAAAGGTCGCAGGTGCGGGCGATGGGCGTGATGCGCGGATCGACGACGATGATTTTGGCCCCGTGTTCCCGCGCCTGCCACACGTAATTGGTGGTGATTGGCGCGCACTCGGCCACGTTCGCGCCGCTGATCCAGATCACATCCGCGCCCACAATATCGCTCCAGGGATTGGCCGCGCGGTCGATGCCGAACGCCTTCTTGTTGCCCGCCGCCGCGCTGACCATGCACAGACGACCGTTGTAATCAATGTTGGCTGTGCGCAGCGTCTTGTGCGCAAACTTTCCGATCAGATAAGTCTTTTCCGTGGTGAGACTGGCGCCGCTGAGCAGGGCGAAGGCATCCGGCCCGTACTGTGACTGGATGCGCTCGATCTCCGCCGCCGTGCGCCGGATCGCCTCTTCATAGGCCACCGGCGCGAATCCGCCCGGCGCCGTGGCGTCCCGCTCATAAGCCTCTTGCAAGCGGTCGGGGTGCGCGCCCTGCAGATAGCGCTTGACGCCCTTGGGACACAACATGCCCTGGTTGAAGGGAAAGTCGTACCAGGGCTCGAACCCGATGACAACGTCATCTTTGACCTTCAGCTTAATGCCACACTGCTGTCCGCAAAAACAGCAGTGCGTCTCGACCATGCGGTCCGGCTCCACGCCCGTGTCCAGCCGCACGTGCGCCGCGTACACCGGGGTGGGACCGAAACGATCGCGTACCGCCACGTCGTCAATAGAGATTGCGCTCATTGATCTCCTCATACCTTTACTTAGGGATGGAAATTACGCGCGTCCTCGCTACCCAGCGGCCCTTCGCCCGGCCCCGGGTTCACGTAAGACGGCGTCTTTGGTTGATAATCGCCGGCCGCGCCGTCGCCGGTGGGCGCGCCACGCGCCGTCTGCCACAGGCTGCCCTGGGCCATAGCCACCGACGCGCGGCGACAGGGCGGGCAGATCCACTGGTAATGTTCGATCTCGCTGCCCGGCATCTCGTAATCGTATCCCAGCGCCTTCTCTACCTCGATCAAATCTTCCACGTGCATGAGCGAGGAAAAAGCCGCGCCGCAGCGCCGGCAGTGGGCCGGCTCCTCCTCTTCGCCCACGTCTTTGTAGAAGCGCACGCCCAACTGCGCCGGGCGCTGGAAGATGTGGAAAAACTTGCCGAACGGCAGCCACAAAAAGGCGCCGATCACGGTGATGGCGTGCGAAATAGCGATGAAATCGTAAGCGTAGCCCTTCATCCACGTGTAACTCGCGGTGAGCATCAGGCCCGTCAGGCTGACGCCGAAGAGCAAAATCAGGGGCAAGAAATCTTCGGTGAAAAGCTGCAGGGCTGCCGCGCCTTCGTCGCGCATGCGGCGGCGCATCGCCAGCATGACGCCGGCAATGACGATAAACGAGGACCACACCAGGCCGTGGAAGGCGAAAAAGGCAAAGATGGAATCTACGGGGAAGGTGAAGGTGGGGAAGCCGAAGACGTAGGCCCGATACATCTCCATGCTGCCCGGAACCGTTTCGAAGTGCAGCCAGCCAAAGACCAGGGGGAAAGTGATCACGATTGCCAGGATGGTGCCCCACATGATCAGCAGGTGCGTCACTCCCCGCAGGCGGTCGCGGGCCAGGATAAAGCGGTTGATGGCGATGTCATCCACGACGCGCCTGATCCAGGCTATCAGATTACGCCCACGATAACCGGGCCGCAAAAACGTCTGCCATCCCCGCCGCCAGTACATGGCTGTCGGCGGGCGCTGCAACCACATGGCGTAGCGGTAAGTCAGGCCAAATGTGGCAAAGAGGACGGCAGCCGTATAGGCTACCAGCGCGGCGTCGAAGTGCGCCAGATTGCGCGAGCCGATCAGAATCAGCACACCGAGCACCGCCGTCGTCAACAGACCCCAGGCAGTTGCCTTCAGCACTTCCGGCTTCATTCTTTCCCTCCGCGTGCTGGAATGGTTATCCTTTCACGGCGCCTATTATAACCGGATTGCTAATTTCTGCCCGCGCCGTGGACGGCTTCATTGCGAGCGCGGCCAGGGATCCGCGGCCGGGCGTACGGCCAACGAAATGCGCCGGGCCGCCGCGCCCACAATGCGTGGCGCCGGAGACACCGTCACCACGAGGAAGAGAAGAATAGCCACCTCGTTCAACAGGCCGCCCCACTGGCGCAGGACAGGCGCCACGGTCAGGTCGCCGCTCACACGCAACACCAACGACAGGTGCAACAACGCCAGATGGACATAATAGACCGGCCGGTAAGGCACGCGCACGCGCAGCACAGCCGGGATAATCACCGGCGCGTGGCCGAAGATCATGGAAAAGACAAAGCCCAGGAAAATGGTGTGCAGCATGGCGTCGTAGACCGGCCCCGCCAGGTAATGCCCCCCATAGTAGAGCCACATCAGGCCGCCCAGCCCCAGCCAGACGTAGCCGGGCAGCAGGCAGGCGGCGATAAAGCGCGTCAGGCCGCTCTGCCGGATGGTGCGGCGCGCCGTGTCAAAGCGCAGCAGCCACAGCCCCAGCAGCAGCAACCCCAGGCCCGCCAGGCGCAGGCCCAACCCCAACGCCAGCAGCGACAACAGCAATCCCGCCACAAAAGCGCCGACGGCGACGGTGAAAAACAGCCGTGGTCGCCGCCCCCACAACAACACGCGCGCCAGCTCCAGGCGCTCGCCGGCAATGGTCAGTACCAGGAAGGCCACCCACCAGGGGACCACCTGCGCCACGGACCATCCCGCCAGCCACAACAGGTTGCCCACGAGCCAGGC
>JBMCFH010000274.1:0-4416 GCA_048620455.1 Chloroflexota bacterium
ACTTCTACGCCCGGCGTACCCTGACCAAAACGCCCGTGCTGCCCGAGGACCAGGCTGAAGCCGCCTATCTCCTCAGCAGCAGCCACATGAGCAAAACTACCGGTCAGATCGTCAGCGTAGACGGCGGGTTGCACGAAGCTTTCCTGCGTTAAGTGAAAAGAGGCGCCGGGCGGCATTGGTCCGGCGCCTTTCTTCTTCTACTCGTGTGCCACAGACGTGACCGTCGCCGCTCAATCCGGGCGGCCCACTGCCTCCACGTAATCTGTGTAGCCGCCCAGAAACTCGGTGACCCCGCCATCTCGCAGTTCAAGCACCCGATCGACGACCTTATCCAGGAAGTAACGGTCGTGGGAAACGACCAGAACCGTCCCCACAAACTCATCCAGCGCCTCTTCCAGCACTTCGATGGAGGCGATGTCCAGGTTGTTCGTTGGTTCATCCAGCAGCAACAGATTGGGCCGGGTGATGACCACTCGGGCCAGTTGCAGGCGGCTGCGCTCGCCACCGCTCAGATTGCGAATTGGGCTTCGCACCTGGTCATACGTAAACAAGAAACGAGTCAGAAAGGCCACTGCCGCACTCTCGCTCATCGGCGTCGTGTTTCTAATGGCAGCCAGCGGCGTCTGGTCCGGGTCAAGCGTCTCCTGTTCTTGCGCGTAATAGCCGATTTTACTGCTGGGACCGATCTTGATTTCGCCGCTCCCGGCAGCCTCAGGGTCCAGGATCTGCTTCAACAACATCGACTTGCCGGCGCCGTTGGGGCCCACCAACCCCACGCGCTCGCCGTGCCAGAGGATGAAGTCAATTCCTTTCCACAGTTGCCGCCCATCCGGCAGCGTCTTGCTGACGCCTTGCAGCTCGATGGCCTTCTTGCTACCACGCCAGCCCTCCAGCTCCAGCGTCATGCGCCGCTGCTCCACGATCTTTTCCACCTTATCCATTTTCTCCAGCATTTTGCGCCGGGAGCGGGCCTGTTTGATATGCCTCTCGTTAACGACGATGGAGGCCCATTGCTCAAAACGCGCAATCGCCGCCTCGATACGCGCAATCTCCTTCTGTTGAGCGGCGTATAGCTGTTGCTGGCGCAGGCGGCGCAACTCCCTCTCCGTGGTGTATGCACTGTAATTGCCATGGTACAGCGTCAAATCTCCGTTCTCCAACTCCGCAATGTGCGTGGCTACCCCATCCAACAGGTAACGGTCGTGAGAGATGATCACCACCGCCCCCGCATAATTGTTGATGATTTCTTCCAGATTCTCCTTCGCGGGAATATCCAGGTGATTATCCGGCTCGTCCAGCAACAGCAGTTGCGGCTGGCGCACCAGCAGTTTGGCCAGCAGAACCAGCTTCTTCTGACCGCCACTCAAGACGCGCGCCGGCGTGTCCCACATCGCTTCGCCCAGACCCAGCTGCGTCAGTATCTCCCGTACCCGGCTTTGATAACGCGGACCGCCGAGCCCTTCATATCTATCCAGCACGCTCGTGTGCCGCTCCATCACCTTTTCCAACCGGGCATAATCGTCATACACGCGCGGATCGGCCATTTGCGCCTCAAGCCCGTCCAGTTGCTCCTCAATCGCAACCAGCTCGGGCACCGCAGTCAGCGCCTCCTCGAACACAGTCCGATCCGGCGACATCTGCGGTTCCTGGGCCAACCGGCCCCACGAAAGGTCCGCTGCTCGGAACAGCTGCCCGTTCTCCGGCGCCAGCTCCTGCGCCATCACTTTCATCAGCGTGGACTTACCGCTCCCGTTGGGACCAACCAACCCAATTCGCTGCCCCACCTGTACTTCCAGAGATACGCCATCGAAAATTCTGCGCCCGGACAGATTCACCCGAACGTCCACCAGATTGATCAACACCCCGGTCATGACACCTCGTTCCTTCCGGCCCGATCAGAGCCGGTCCACACCGCCTGCAGTCCCAATGACGAACCAAAGACGCGCCGGATTATCGCCCTTACCCCTGCAGTCTGGCCACTTCCGCCAGCACCCGGTCAATAAACGGCTGAGACGAGCCAAAATAGGCCGCCTCATCGCGCAACGCGTCCCACTCTACAGGCGCATCCGTTCGCTCGCGCACCACGTCGATCAGGTGTCGCTCCTCCGCCAGCGCCGCGGGGCACGCATCCCCCACCAGCGCCTTAGCCTCCGCGCGGGGCATAAAGCGCGCCAGGGCAAAAGTCGCCGCCTCAGCCAACATCAGGCCGTTAGAAGCCGCCACATTCTGGCGCATCCGCGCCTCATCGACCACCAGATTCTGCGCAACGAAAAGCGCTTTGTTCAGCGCCACGCCGCTAGGGTGCGTTTCATTTCAGTTGTAAGCATGAGCTGTGGCCGGTAGAACGAGTTGGTAACTCGTTCAGCAGCGAGTTACCAACTCGCTGTACGGTGCGAGCGTTTCCGGCTCTAACCCATTTGAAACGCACCCCCTGGCAAAGCGCAGCACAAGGATAACCGAACATCAAATCAGGTAAAACAGCGGTGTCGCCTGGATGGGAGCGATTTTAACGGAAAGCAGCGATAAATGGTATCAGGAAAAAACGATCTGTCGCTAATGTCCGCCTGATTCGAGCGCCTCCCCACCACTATCATTCTCCCCAGTCACGTTCGTTCCGCCGTCCGCCGTCCGCGGTCGGTCGTCCCCAATAATCCACTTTTGTCATATCGCCGACGAGAAAAAGTGTAAGAATAAGATAAGAAATTGCGCGCGGTCAGGTTATAATGACAAACGTTAAAGAGTTTCAGCGCCTAACATCCACTACCCACTGGTTGGCAAACTGATGGCTGTGCTCACGACCCGACAACGGGATATTTTACAATTTTTGCTCGATGCCCGACGGCCCCTGGCGACGTCCGACCTCGCTCGGAAGATGAATCTGACGCGCCGCCAGGTCAGCTACGACCTGAAAGGGCTGGAAAAGTGGCTGGCGCAGCAACACGTCACCCTCAAGGTGACGCCGGGCGTCGGCGTGGAGCTGCTCTGTGATAATGGACAGAGTGACCGGCTGAAGCGCCAGATGTCCGCCAACCGCGATCTCCAACTCGTATTGACCCCCGAACAACGCCAACAATTGTTGGCGTTGTTGCTTCTTGAGGCCAGCGAACCGGTCATCCTCCAGCAGTTAGAGCAGATGCTGGCAGTGTCCCGCACCACGGTTGTGGCCGATCTCAACGCGCTCGAACCGTGGCTGGAAGAACACAGCCTACGCCTGCACCGCCGGCCAAATTACGGCATCGACGTGTGGGGCGATGAAGGGCAACAGCGCCGGGCGCTCGGCGCCTGGGCCTGGGGTCACACGCCGTTCGGCGCGCCGCTGGCCTCTGTCACCCACGGCGACGGCATCGAATTCGGCCTGGCTGGCGACAGGCAGTTGCTGCCCATTGTGGCCCGCTCGGCGGAGATAATTGATCGCTGGCGAGTGCCACGTCTCTTCAGCCAGGTGGCCTACGCCGAGGCCCAACTGGGCGGTCGTTTCAGCGACGATGCGGTCCTCTATCTGGCCCTGATTTTCGCCATCCAGACCGCGCGCGTGGCCCAGGGACAGGTCCTCGAAGACCCCGAACCAGACGATTTAGCGCAGCTACAGAGCCACGCCGTCTGGCCCATCGCCCGACAGATCGCCGCCCGCTTGAACTGGGGCGTTGGCAAACCGTGGCCCGAGGCAGAGGTAGCCTTCATCACCCGTTATCTGCTCGCAGCGCCCCGCAATGAACGGTGGCCCGGCGATCTGGACATCGACGCCTCTTTTAATACGCTGCTCGAGCAGATGATGCAGCACATCGGCGACTACTACGAATTCTCTTCCCCCGAACAGGACAAAATGCTGCGCAATGGCATCCTTATCCACGCCATTCCAGCTTACTTTCGACAACGCTTCGGCCTGTGGATGCCCGCCCCGCCTCCCACCTCGGTGCTCTCCGACGAATACCGGCTAGAACACCAGGTGGCGGCGGAGCTGGCGCAGATGTTTGGCCAACACTTTGGCCTGCAATTACCGCGCGCAGATGCAGACAACATCGCCCTGCTGCTGCGCGCCGCTTACATTCGCGAGCGACCATACCGCCTGGGCGAAGTGATCGTCATCTGCCCCAGCGGCATGGCCTCCGCCCAGCTGCTGTGCGCCCGCCTGCGGGCCCGTTTCCCCCGTCTGGGCGAGCCGCGGGTCCTATCCGTACGCGAGCTGACCCGCCAGCATGTGCAGCAGGCAGATCTTGTACTGACGACCATTCCCCTGAAGCCCGACCTTCACGATCACGACAACGTGCTTCAGGTACACCAGTTGCTATTTCCCGAGGATGTAGAAGCCATCACTGCGTGGCTCTCGTCCCGTCGCAAGTAAGTCCAACCTGATTACAAAGTAACGTGCCGGCCGTTACTTGTAATAGCGGTGAACCATCGCCCGTTCAGGCTCAT
>JBMCFH010000275.1:0-4397 GCA_048620455.1 Chloroflexota bacterium
GGCTAACTTAGCCAGGGGGCTATTGAGGCCACGAAGACCAGATGGTGCACATGCCGGAGTGGTCGATGGGGGACAGGTCGTGCCGGATGCCGGCGTAGACCGGGTTCATGATCGCCGATGGCGGCGGGCCGAAGTGGCCCACGCCCAACGAATGGCCGTTCTCGTGCACGGCGACCGTCTCCACGTCGATGCCCGGCAGGTCGATGTTGATGCCCCAGGGGAAGCCCTCGCGAGGCTCGCCCACCGTGCCGAAGGTGTCGTTGTAGTAGACCTCGTTCAGGGCGGTGTCCAGGTAGTTGTTGCCGTCGATGTCGGTGGGGTTGCCGAAGTCATCGGTGAAGATGAAGGTCACGGAGAAGGCCAGGACGTTGTCCGGCGCGCCGGTGACCGCGTCGAAAAAGGCGCGGGATAGCCAGCCGGCGTTGACGATGTCGGCGAGGTAGGGGTCGCCTTCGCCGCCGAAGCCGAAGAACGAATCAAAGATATCTGGATCGTCGCCGGCGTCGGCGCGCTTCACCAGCGATACCTTATTAAAGCAGGAGTCAGCCTGCCAGGTGTTGAAGCCGCGGTCGATGGCTGCCTCGGTGTCGGCGTTGCTCAGGCCGCTGGCGGTTGCGCCGTCGCTCTGGTCCACCAGGTAGGTAATGTTATTACCGTCGGCGTTGCGGCGCGGGTCGTTGGGCACCCAGCGGAACGGTTGTTGCAGGATGCGGTCGCTGGGCCGCCCCTGGCCAATGGTGAAGTAGGCGATCTCTTCAACGGCGATGTTCATGCCGCTGGCTGCCAGCGCATCGTTGATTTCGTGCATTTTGGCCAGCGTGTCGGGGTCTCCGGAACTTGACTGCCCCGCGGTCAGCGCAGCGCCTGGCGCAGTCACCAGCGCTACCACAATGAGCGCGAAGAGGGCCACCAGAATCAGGAAATAGCGGGAACGTTTCATCACACTTATCCTCCATACACCTGTCATTGACTGTGGGAAGCAAACAATCAACATGGTCCGATGCCGGCAGCGGCGCTCTGGAATACGCGGGTACACCGTGCACTGAGGGCGGCGATCACCTCCTTCTGGCCATCATACGATTGTCGTGAGGCTGTGTCGGGTTGCTGGACTTATTTTCATTCTACGGGGGCCATCTTACAGAGTCTATTACCGGTCCAATCCTCGCCTACGCTCCGTTTTCGTCTATAATCCAGTGCAATTCCAGTAGCGGTGACCATTCTCTCAAAGCAGGCCTGACCATAACGATTCCCCGGAGGGTGAGATGAAGAGCTCGCGTGTCCTATACTTGTTGGTGGCGCTGTTTGTTGCGGCGCTGGCGTTGGTCTTGTTGGTGTCCGGCAGCCGCGCGGCGGGGGAGGGCCAGAACGCGCCGCGCCTGATCCTGGCGGTGGATGCCTCCGGTGGGATGGATGACGAAATTGCGGCGCTGAACGCGGCCTGGACGCAGGTCTTCACGCCCGACGCCGCCGCGCAGGCCGCGATGTTCGGGCTGCTCACGTTCCGAGATGGGGTTCATACGGTGGGCCAGACGGCTGACAGCGCGGAAATGGGCGATTGGCTCTCCCGCATCGCCACGCAGGACGACGGGAATTGCACCGACAACGCCTTTGGCGCGCTGTGGGCCGCGGCGCGCCTGGCGCCCTCGGCGCCCTTCAGCAATAGCACGGCCCTGCTGCTGAGCGACAGCGCGCCGCGCGGCGGTCGCACAGCGCTGGCGCACACCATCAACCTCCTGGCGGAGCACAACGTGGCCGTCTCCCCCATCCTCAGCGGCTGGTGCCCGGACGCGCCGCTGCCGCCGGAGGCTATGGCCACCCTGGCGGCGGGTAGCGGCGGGTTGCCGCCGCTGTACGCTCGCGACCATTTGACGGATGTTATCATCCCCCCGGTGCTGAGCAGCCAGACGGCGGCTGACGTGCTGTCCCTGCAGGTGGGCGGCGGCGCGCAGATCAGCGACGTGCACACCATTGAGGTGGACGCTACGGTCGACGCTCTGCACGTCGCCGTTGTGGCCCGCGACACGCCCTGTGACGGGCCCTACGCGCCGCCGGTGTGTCCGCAGGCCGCGTCGCCGGCGGCAACGGGCGGCGAGCCGCAGCTCGCGGTGCGCCTGCGCGATCCGCATGGCAAGCTGCTGACGGGACAGACGCCGGGCGTCAGCTTTTCTGACGTTTCCGGCCTGGGAGTCGACTTTTACGTGGTGGATATGAACGATTATCCCGGCCCCGGCGCGGGCGCTTTTTCGGTGGAGATCGAAGGATTACAGGCGGGCTACGTCATGCGCGCCTCCGCCAGCTCCGGCGTGACGGCCAATCTGCTGAGCGGGCACACCATGGCGGCGGGCCAGGCGGGCCGCGTGCTGGTGGGTTTGTTGTTGCCGGCGGTGCAACAGGCGGATCCGTCTGCGCATCCCGTCCCACGGCCCACGGAGGAGCTGTTTGGCGCTTATAATTTCTACACGGGCGAGCGCGTGCCGCTCGATTTGCGGGATGATGGGCTGTCGGGGGACGGCGCTGCCGGGGACGGGATCTATGGCGGCGTCTGGGAGCCGCAACCGGGCCTGTGGCAGCTGCAGGTGCAGGGGGAACTGGCCGACGGCAGCGCCTTCCAGCGGGTGGAGGCTGCGCCGATTCGCGTGAACCGTTTCGGCCTGCGCGCGCCGGACCCGCGGCGCGTGATGCCCGGGGATAACGTGACCTATCACTTTGCCCTGAGTAACAGCGGCGACGAGGCGCAGACGTTTGAGCTGGCGATCAGCTCCAGCCTGGGCTGGGCGGTAACGGATACGGTACCCTCGCGCGTGACGGTGGCTGCGGGCGAGACGGTGCAGGTCGACGTGCAGGTGGTCCCGCCGCCGGAAGCGACGGAAGGCAGCGTGGAGGAAACGATGCTCACCGCTGTGGTTCCCGGCGATGACGCGCTGACCAGCGCCATGGCTACGGCGCGAACGACGGCAGTGGGCCAGTTGCAGCTATACCTGCCGCTGACGGTGGGCATGGAGTAGGGAGTAGAGATGCCTGGCCTTGCGAGCGCCGCTTCTATGCTCAGCCCCAGCCACGCCGTGGAGGGCACGCTGTGGGCCGTGGAGCCGCAGCGTCGCCTGCCAGACCGTTGCGAGGCGCGGGTAGCGACGACGTTTGTGGAACTGGCGCAGGGGGAGCTGCCGCAGATGGTGGATGCCATGGGCTTTGAGGCCGTGGACCCTTACCGCCGGCGGCTGCAGACGGGTCGCCGCGGCTTCGCCCTGCTGGTGGACGGCGCTTACGGCACGACCGGCTGGGTCAGCCAGGGCAGCGAGGGCGTCGACGAATTGCAGCGTACCTTCACCTTTGACCCTGACGACGCCTACATCTGGGATTGTGTGACGCGGCCCGATCTGCGCGGAAAGCGGCTGTACAGCGCCTTTCTCAGCCATTGCATTTACCATCTGTACGAGGAGGGCGCGCCGCGCATCTGGATCGGCTCCAACCGCGAGAACGTGCCGTCTATCAAGGGCTTCGAGAACGCCGGGTTCCGGCCAGTGGTCGACGTCAACCTGCGCCGTTGGGGGCCGGTTACCTTCGTGCGTTTTTACCCCGACGCCCAGGCGCCGCCACACCTGGTGGAAGCGGCACGCCGGGCCATGACCATTCCCGCGGAGCGGCGGCTGGGAAACGTGGCCCTGGGCTATCGCCGTGGCGCCTGGGACTAGGAGTTGGACACAGATTACACAGATTGCTCAGATTTTTTTCTTTCCCCTTGACCAGGTTGCTCCCAATCTCACCGGCATAAATGCGAGTGAAAAAAAGCAAAACAAATCTGTGTTTTCTGTGTTCATCTGTGTGCCCCCGCTTCTGCGGCCCAATTGTTGTCGCTGGCACGACATTGCCTACAATGGACCAATGAGCGAAGTTCCTATTTATACCATCGGCTATGGCGCGCGGGAGATTGAAGCCTTGACGGAGGCGCTCGCCGCCAATAAGATAGCCTATCTGATCGACGTGCGTTCCAAACCGTACTCCCGCTACAAGCCAGATTTTTCTAAGGACGCGCTGGCCCGCCACCTGCAGGAGCGGGGCATCCGCTACGTGTTCATGGGCGACGCGTTGGGCGGTATGCCTGACGATCCTGCCTGTTACGTGGACGGTAAGGTGGATTACGCGCTGGTGGCGCAGCAACCGTTTTACCAGGAGGGCATTGAGCGCCTCAAGGAGGCGCACAAGCAGCAGGTGCGCGTGGCGCTGATGTGCAGCGAGGGCAAGCCGGAGCAGTGCCATCGCAGCAAATTGATCGCGCGCACTTTAGAAGAAGCGGATATCCCTGTGATGCACATCGACGAAAATGACCGGCTGATCAGCCAGGAGGACGTTTTGTTACGCGTGGTCAAAGGACAGCCAAGCCTGTTCGGCGAAGAGTT
>JBMCFH010000276.1:0-4366 GCA_048620455.1 Chloroflexota bacterium
TGCGCGGCAACGCCACCCAGCTAGGCATCCTGGCCGTCTTTCTGGCGGTCTGGCTGTTCTTCATCGCCACGGCGCCGGAGACATTTCTTGCGCCCCGCATCTACCGCGCCTTCATGTCTACAGTGCCCTTCTTCGCCATCATCGCCATGCCGCTGACGATGGCCATCATTGCCGGCGAGATCGACCTTTCCTTTCCCTCGATCATGGCCATGGGCATGGTGGGCTTTGTGCTGGTCTTCCAGAGCACGGGTAACGTGCTGCTGGCAGTTCTGGTTTCGTTGCTGACAGGCACCGTCATCGGTCTGATCAATGGACTGATCGTCGTGGGCCTGGGCATTCCCTCCCTGGTAGCCACCATCGGCACGCAGTTCTTCTGGCGCGGCGCTTCTCTCGTCATCCTCGCCGGACAGGGGGCCGCCCTGGCTGAGGCCCGCGAGTCGGCCGTTTACAGGATGATGGTCGGCGAGGCGATCGGCCGCATTCCCAACCAGATGTGGTGGTTGCTGCTGGTGACGGTCGCTACCTGGTTCCTGCTGAACCGGCACAAGCTGGGCGCACACATCTACCTGATCGGCGACAACGAGAACAGTGCGCGGCTGATGGGCGTCAATTCCACCCGCACGCGGCTCGTCGTCTTCGCCCTCGTGGGGCTGGCGGCGGCCTTCGGCGGCATGTTGGCCAGTTTCCACACGTCCTACTTCTGGCCCAGCCTGGGCGAAGGTTACCTGCTGCAGACCCTCGGCGCCGTCTTTTTGGGTGGCACCTCCGTCTTCGGCGGTGTGGGCTCCATCCTGGGCACCATTCTGGGCAGCTTCATCATCGGCGCCATTGGCGCGGCCATCGTGGCCATCGGCCTCACCGGTTTCTGGACGCAGCTCATCTACGGCCTGATCCTGGTGGCGAGCGTTGCGCTGCACGGATTGTTGCAGCGGCGTATGCAGTAGGGAGAACAAATCACTATCATGGCCGGTGCATATAACAAGCGCGTCACAATTAAAGACGTAGCGGCGGCGGCGGGTGTGTCCACGCAGACCGTCTCGCGCGTCATCAACGACCGGCCCGACGTCGCCAGCGCCACACGACAGCAAGTGCGCGAGGCCATCGAACGGCTGGGATACCGTCCCAATGCCCTCGCCCGCAGCATGATTCGCCGGCGCAACTACACCCTGGGTGTGGTCACGGCCGGCCTGAAATATATCGGACCGTCCCGCGTGCTCCACGGCATCACCGACGCCGCCGAACGCGAGGGTTATGGACTGCTGCTCAAACAACTGCCCAGCTTCGGCTCCACGGCGGTCGAGCCCATTCTTGACCGGCTGATCGAACGACGGGTGGAGGGCCTTATCTGGGCCGTGCCCGAAGTTGGCGACAATCACGCCTGGTTGCAGCAGCAGGCCGGGCGGCTGGGCATGCCCATCGTCGTTACCAGCACGCGGCAGCAACCGGCCGCGCTCGTGGTCAACATCGACAACCACGCCGGCGCGCAAATGGCAACGCGCCACCTGATCGAACAGGGCTACCGCCATATCGGTCACATCAGCGGCCCCATGGACTGGTGGGAATCGCAGGAGCGCCGGGCCGCCTGGGCCGAGGTGCTGGCCGAGGCCGGCCTGCACCTGGACGCCTCCAGCGGTAAATGCGCCACCTGGGCCGCCGGCAACTGGTCCTCGGCCAGCGGTCGCGCCGCCGCCGAGAAACTTTTCGACCAGTATCCTGAGATGGACGCCATCTTTGTCGGCAACGACCAGATGGCCCTGGGCGTGCTGCAGGTGGCTGCCGAGCGCGGCATCTGTGTGCCCCAGGATCTGGGCGTGGTGGGCTTCGACGACATTCCGGAATCGGCCTACTTCTGGCCCGCCCTGACCACCATCAACCAGGACCAGCACCGCCTCGGCACCAGCGCCGTGCACCTGCTCATCGAAATGATTGACGCCCGGCAGAAAGAGACCGCACCGGCGGACGGCGAGCGCGAGGAGAAGAAACGCCCCGATACCAGACGCATTGTGCTGCAACCGGAGTTGGTCGTCCGCGCCAGCTCGCTGCGCACTGCCTGACACCTATCCGATGGGAGATGAACATGAATCAAAACGCTACCCAAAAAGCAACTGAGAGCGCGTTTTTCTTCAAAGAAGAACCCATTCTTGGCATTGAGTTCGGCTCGACTCGCATCAAGGCGGTGCTTATCGGCGAGGACCATACACCGCTCGCATCGGGAAGCTATGAGTGGGAAAATCGCTACGAAAACGGCATCTGGACGTACGCTCTGGACGATGTTTGGACAGGCCTGCAAGAGAGCTATCAGAGACTCAGCGACAACGTTTTAGAGACGTACGATACCCCGCTCCAGACCATCGGCGCCATTGGCTTCAGCGGTATGATGCACGGTTACATGGTATTCGATAGGGACGGGGAACTACTGGCCCCGTTTCGCACCTGGCGCAACACCATCACCGGGCCGGCAGCAGAAGAACTTACGGAATTATTCCAATTCAATATTCCCCAACGTTGGAGCATTGCCCACCTCTATCAGGCGATGTTAAACGGGGAATCGCATATCCCCGACATCAGCTTTTTAACCACCCTCGCCGGCTACGTCCATTGGAAACTGACGGGGCAAAAGGTGCTGGGCGTCGGCGAAGCATCGGGCATGTTCCCCATCGATAGCCAGACCAACGATTATGATGCAGAGATGATGCAGCTGTTCAACGAACGGCTCAAAGCGGAAAACATTTCGTGGAAGATTCAGGATATTCTGCCCAAAGTGCTCGTGGCAGGGGAATCCGCAGGCGTTCTAAGCGAAGAAGGGGCCAGGCTGCTCGATCCCACGGGACAACTGCAGGCGGGTATCCCCCTCTGCCCCCCCGAAGGTGACGCCGGCACCGGCATGGTCGCCACGAACAGCGTTGCCGAGCGAACGGGCAACGTTTCCGCAGGAACATCGGTCTTTACGATGATCGTTTTGGAAAAGCCGTTGTCGAAAGTCTATCCCGAGATTGATATGGTGACGACGCCCACCGGTAAGCCCGTAGCTATGGTCCACAGCAACAACTGCACATCCGATCTTAACGCGTGGGTCGATCTATTCAGAGAATTCACCGACGCACTGGGCGTGGAAATCGGCCAATCTGAGCTATTTGAAATGCTATATCAACGGGCACTCACAGGTGACGCGGACGGGGGCGGGCTTCTTGCCTATAATTATCTTTCGGGCGAGCATATCACGCACTTTGAGGAGGGACGTCCCCTGTTCGTCCGTAGCCCCGAAAGCCGTTTCACCCTTTCGAACTTCATGCGCGCGCACCTGTTCTCGGCGCTCGGGGCCTTGAAAATCGGCCTGGACATCCTGTTTGAACAGGAACGAGTGCGCATCGACCAGATCCAGGGGCACGGGGGCTTCTTCAAAACCGAGGAGGTCGGCCAAAGGATCATGGCGGCGGCGATGAACGTCCCCGTTGCCGTGATGGAGACCGCCGGCGAGGGTGGCGCCTGGGGTATTGCCCTGCTTGCCGCCTACATGCTGCGTAAGGCAAAGGATCAACCCCTGGAAGCGTATCTTTCGGACGAAGTCTTTGCCGGGGAAGAAGCCAAGATAGTTGCGCCCGACCAGCAGGACATTGATGGCTTTATGGCCTACATGGAACGCTACAAGAAGGGATTGGCCATCGAACGAACGGCCGTGGATGTCCTGAGATCGACGGCTTAGCACAAAGCAGCGAGGAAATTACATGCTCGAAAGGCTAAAAGAAGAAGTGTGCGCGCTGCACGCCGAGCTACCCAAAAACAACCTGGTGGCCTGGACCAGCGGCAACATCAGCGGGCGCGACCCTGACAGCGATCTGGTGGTCATCAAACCCAGCGGCGTCAAGTTTGAAGACCTGACGCCCGACAAGATGGTGGTGGTGGACCTGGAGGGCAAGGTGGTGGAAGGCGATTTGAAACCGTCGTCCGACACTACCAGCCACTGTTATCTCTACCGTCACATGCCCGAGGTCAACGGCGTGGCCCACACCCACAGCCGCTTCGCCACCGCCTTCGCCATCCTGGGCAAAGAGATCCCCTGCGTGACCACAGCCATGGGCGACGAGTTTGGGGGCGCCATTCCCTGCGGCGGCTTCGCTCTCATCGGCGGCGAGGAAATCGGGCAGCGCGTGGTCGAGGCCCTGCGCGATTCGCGCAGCCCCGCCGCCCTGCTGCAGAACCACGGCGTCTTCACCGTGGGCCCCACAGCCGAAGACGCGGTCAAAGCAGCGGTGATGACCGAGGACAACGCCGCCATCGTATGGACCGCCATGCAGATCGGGGATCCCCTGCTCATCGACCAGGACGACATAGACCGCCTACACGACCGCTACCAGAACGTGTACGG
>JBMCFH010000277.1:0-4359 GCA_048620455.1 Chloroflexota bacterium
GCCGCGCCATCGCCCAACGCCCGGCCGTCCAGCTCGCGCACCGGCGTCACCTCCGCCGTCGTGCCGCAGACGAACATTTCCTCCGCCGCATGCAGCGCCGCGCGCCCCACCGGCGTCTCACGCACCTCAACCCCCAGATCGCCCGCCAGCGTGATCACCGTGTCGCGGGCCACGCCCGGCAGCGGATCCGGCTGCGGCGGCGTATACAGCACCCCATCGCGCAACAAGAATAGCGCCTCCGCCGTGCAATCGGCCACCAGCCCCTCTGCGTCCAGCATGATCGCCTCGTCATACCCCGCCCGTCGCGCCGCCGCGCGCGCCGCGCCGTACGCCTCGGCGCGATCCTGCTTGCCGCCATTCGATACCATCACGCGAATGCCGCGCTGTCGCTTCTCGCGGGCCTCACCGCCCCGCGCCACATCGCTGTCCCATCCGCTGGCGGTGACCGCCACCGCCGGCTCATAGCTGTCCCCCTCGCCCACAAAATAGAGGATCGGCCGCACGTAACAGGAACTAAAATTGTTCACCTGTACCGTCACGTGCGCCGCCCGCCGCAGGGCGAACAGGTCAAAACGCAAGTCGCGCACGCCCATCTGGCGCACCCGCTGCAAAAAGCGGCTCAGGTGCGCCTCCGGCCGGAACAGCGCCGGCCCGCGCTCCGTCTCATAGCAGCCGATGCCCTCAAACACCCCCAGCCCCTCAGGCAGCGTGGGATTCAAGACGTGCGCCGCTGCCTCATCCGTAGGAATCAGCTCGCCATTCAACCACACACAATCAATATGCCGCAACGCCTCTCGCGCACTCTGTCCCGCCCCCGCCGGCCGCAACATCTCCACCAACGCCGCTCGATCATTTCCACCGTGTGAATAGCGTTTATCGTTCATCTCATCCTCTCCACACTCGTCAATGTACTACAAATCTGACCGCCGACCGCAGACCGCAGCAAATCTCCAATCAACCAATCTCCAATCTCCACCGTCATTTCCCCAACGCCCCCACAATCACCGCCGTCATCTCCCGCGTGCCAATCGCCCGCTCGCCATCCGCCGCCAGGTCCATCGTGCGATGTCCGCGCAGCAGCGCCCGTTCCACCGCCGCCTCCACCGCCGTCGCCTCGCGCTCTAACCCCAGCGAGTGGCGCAGCAGCAAGGCCAGCGACAGAATCGTGCCCACCGGATTGGCGATTCCTTCTCCCGCAATATCCGGCGCGGAGCCGTGTATCGGCTCGTACAACCCGCGCGGACACCCATGCCCGTTCTGCGCCTCGCCCAGCGACGCCGACGGCAGATTGCCCATCGATCCCGTGAGCATCGAGGCTTCGTCCGTCAAAATATCCCCGAACAGGTTCGCCGTCACCACCACGTCAAAACTCGCCGGACGGCTGAGCAGATGCATTGCCGCCGCGTCTACCAGCAGATGTTCCAGCGTCACGTCCGGGTACTCCTGCGCCACCGTCTCCACCGTCTGCCGCCACAGCCGCGAGCTTTCCAACACGTTGGCCTTATCCACCGACGTCACCCGGCCCCGCCGCCCCCGCGCCGTGCGGAAGGCCAGGTGCGCGATGCGCGCGATCTCATGTTCCCGGTACACCATCGTATCCAGCGCCAGCCACTCGCCATCCACCTCGCGCCGCTCCTGCGGCTGGCCAAAGTAAATACCTCCCGTCAGCTCGCGCAGCACCAGCAAATCCACCCCCTGCAGGCGCTCCGGGCGCAGCGGCGACGCCTCCAACAGAGAGGGATGCGGCGTCACCGGGCGCAGGTTGGCGTACAGGCCCAACGTCTTGCGCAGCCCCAGCAGCCCCTGCTCCGGGCGCACCGCCGCCGTAGGATCATCCCACTTCGGCCCGCCAACCGCGCCCAACAGCACCGCGTCCGCCGCCAGACACGCCTCTCGCGTCTCCTCCGGCAACGCCTCTCCCGTCTCGTCAATGGCGCAGCCGCCCAACAGCCGCTCTTCAATCTCAAACGTGTGCCCGAACGCCTGGCCCACGGCCTCCAACACCGCCAGCGCCGCCTCCGTCACCTCCGGCCCGATGCCGTCACCGGGCAATGCTACAATTCTTGCTTCCATACTTCTCCTTTCCCATTCTGCAGTAGCGCGAACTCCATCGAATCCGTCAGCGCCCGCCAGCTGGCCTCGATAATATTCGTGCTGGCGCCCACCGTGCTCCAATGCCGCTGCTGGTCATCCTCCGTGTCGATCAACACGCGCACGCAGGCGCCCGTGGCGCTCTCGCTGTCCAGAATGCGCACCTTGTAATCGCTCAGGCGCACGCCCGCCAGCTGTGGATACGCATCCAGCAGCGCCTTGCGCAGCGCCGCGTCCAGCGCATTCACCGGCCCGTTCCCCTCCGCCGCCGTGTGCAACACCCGCTGGCCCACGCGCACCTTCACCGTGGCGTCCGCCACCGCGCCTTCCTCCTCCGGGCCATGGCGCACCAGCACCGTGAAATCCAGCAACTCAAACGGCGGTTCGTAATCCGGCTGCAGCCGGCGCAACATCAGGTCCAGCGACGCCTCCGCGCTCTCAAAGGCAAAGCCGTTGGCCTCCAGCGCCTTAATCTGACTCACCACCTCCCGCGCCTGCGCGCCGTCCACGTCCAGCCCGAACTCATCCGCCTTGTCCAGCACATTGCCGCGCCCCGACAGCTCCGAAATCACCGTGCGCCGCCGGTTGCCCACCAGCTCCGGGTCAACGTGCTGGTAGCTGTGCTCGTTCTTGCGCATCGCCGCCACGTGGATGCCCCCCTTGTGCGCAAACGCGCTGGCCCCCACGAAGGGCAGATGCGTATCGTGCGGCAAATTCGCCACCTCCGCCACATAGCGCGCCAGGTCCGTCAGTCGCGCCAGTTGCTCAGGCGGCACACAGCGGCGGCCCATCTTCAATTGCAGGTCCGGCACAATGGCGCACAGATTGGCGTTGCCCACCCGCTCGCCGTAGCCGTTGATCGTGCCCTGCACGTGCACCGCCCCCGCCTGCACCGCCGCCAGCGTGTTAGCCACGCCGCAGCCGCCGTCGTCGTGCGTGTGGATGCCCAGCGGCGCGTCCACGCGCTCGCCCACTTCCTGCACCACCTCCGCGATCTGCCAGGGCAACGTGCCCCCGTTCGTGTCACAGAGCACCACCGTGTCCGCGCCGTTCTCCGCCGCCACCTGCACCGTCATCAGCGCGTACTCCGGGTTCGCCGCGTAGCCGTCGAAAAAGTGCTCCGCGTCGTAAATCACCTCTTTGCCCTGCGCCTTCAGATAGGCCACGCTATCGGCGATCATCGCCAGGTTTTCCTCAGGATCCGTCTCCAGCACGTCGTGCACGTGCAAATCCCAGCTCTTGCCCACCACCGTCACCACCGGCGTCTCCGCTTCCAGCAGCGCCTGAATATTCGGATCATCCTCCGGCGCCGTATCCTTGCGCCGCGTCGAGCCAAACGCCGCAACCTTCGCCTGGCGCCACGTCATCTCCTTCACCGCCCGAAAAAACTCCGCATCCTTGGGATTAGAGCCGGGCCACCCACCCTCAATATAGTGCACGCCAAACTCATCCAGCCGCTGCGCAATCTTCAACTTGTCATTCAGGGACAGCGAAATCCCCTCCCGCTGCGTCCCATCCCGCAAAGTCGTATCGTAAACGTAAACCGTGTCACTCATAATCTCTCCATTCGTCTCCGTGGTCCTCCCAGGCTTCGAAAAAGCCCATCTCCGTGCCCCTCCGTGTCACTAACTTCCCACTCTCCGATCTCTATTCTCCAATCTCCAATCTCCGATCTCCACTCTCCACCCGCGCCTCATACGCCTCAATCTTCGGCATCTGCTTCATCAGATATCCCAACTGATCCACGCCCTCCAACAAACACGTCTTGCTGAAGTCGTCAATCTCAAAGTGCGCCTCGCTGCCATCCGGCAACGTCACCGTCTGCGCCGCCAGGTCAATCCTCACCTCCACGTCGGGGTCCGCCTCCACCGCCTGCAACAGCCGCGCGTGCGCCTCCTCGTCAATCGCCACCGGCAGCAGCCCATTCTTTAGCGCATTGTTACGGAAAATATCCGCAAACGAATTGGCCACGATCGCCCGGAATCCATACCCCAACAGCGCCCACGGCGCGTGCTCCCGCGACGATCCACAGCCAAAGTTATCGCCCGCCAGCAACACCCGCGCCCCCTCATACCGCTCCTGATTCAGCGGAAAGTCCGGCGCCGGCTCCCCATCTTCCACATACCGCCAGCGCGCAAACAACCCCTCCGCCAGCCCCGACTTCGTCGTCACCTTCAAATAACTCGCCGGAATAATCTGATCCGTATCCACATCGTTATACGGCAAAGGAACAATCGTAGAAGTTAATGTCGTAAAAGCTTTCATAAT
>JBMCFH010000278.1:0-4353 GCA_048620455.1 Chloroflexota bacterium
CCCATGCTGTGCGGGGCGTTTCCTTCCATCGCGGTATGGATGCGGCTGCGCGCCTGCTCGCGCACGGCGACGCGCGTCTTGGTCAGCCCGCGCGCCGCGGCGCCGTTCAGGCGGACTGTTTCGCGCACGGCAACGTCGTCCTCCCCGTGCCCGTAGACCTTGGTCGTCAGCTCCGCCAGGCCCTCGTCTGCGACGTCCACGTCGTAGTCGATTTCCATGCGCCCCACGCGACCGCGGGTTAGGCTGAAGGTGGTGATAAAGCGGCCGCCCTCGGCAACGTCCACGCGCGTTTTGGGCAGCACAACCACGCCGCCGCCGGCGCCGTGAAAGTGGGATTCGGTATACTTCATCGTAGCCCCGGCGCCGACGCGTATATCGGCGTCCATGACGTGCTCCACGTCGACGGCGTTGGGGAAGGTGCAGTGGGCCAGAAAGGCTGCTCGGGCCCCGTCGCCGATGTCGTACTGGGCAATGATCTCCTGCCGCCCTTCGGCCGGCAGCAGCCCGAAACAAAGGTGCACGAGGCGTTCGATGGTCACGCCGGGATCCACCGTGATACGGGCGTGCACGCCCTCCGCTAGTTCTTCGACCTCAAAATGGAGGCCCTCGATGTCGTGGGCGATGAGCACCTCATTGCCGCTGACCACCAGCGTGGCGATATTGGCCTGCATGATGGCCTCGGGATCGCCGCCGGCCTGCCGGTAGGCGTCCATCAGCGCGTCCAGATCGCCGGCCCAGTGCGGTGCATCGGGGGCAGTCGGGTTCTTTTGCATAACAGGGGTACTCATCAGATCTGCTCCTTTTGGGGCGTTATGGTTTGCCACGGTTGCGCGCCAAGGGCCTCTGCATGCGGCTGGCAACGGTGGTGATAGAACTGTTCGGCCTCGGCCGGATCGCCGCTGAAGATGACTGAGCCCAGGCACATGATGGAAGCCACGTCGGCGACCGCGGTCATATCTTCACGGTGGGTGATAAGCAGCACGGCCATGCCACTCTCGGCCATGCGGCGCAACAGGCGGCGAATATCATCCAGGGAAAGGGCATCGATGCCGGAGTCCGGTTCGTCCAGAATGGCCAGGCGCGGACGCCGGGCGTAAACGGCCGCCAGCTCCACCCGCTTGCGCTCGCCGCCGGAGAGGGTGGTATCGACGTGGCGACGCCCGTAGGTGCGGGGCGCCAGGTTCACGGCGTGCAGCGCGGCTTCTACACGGTCACGGTCGGCCTTCTGCGGGCCCAGGCTGAGGTAGGCGGATACGGGTAATCCCTCGAAGCGCGCCGGCTCCTGCCAGGCCATGGTCATGCCGCGGCGACCCCGCTCGTCAATGGGCAGGTCGGTCACTTCCTCGCCATCCAGCCAGATACGGCCGGCGTCGGGCCTGTAGCCGCTGCAGCCCATCAGGGCGTAGGCCAGCGATGATTTGCCGGAGCCGTTGACGCCCAGCAAGGCGTGGACCTGGCCCGGATAGACGTCGAGGTTGACCTCGCGCAGAATCGTCCGGCGATCTCGCTCCAGCGATAAGTTCTCTACTTTCAGTAAAGGCTGTTCACTCATGTTTTCTCTCTTGTCCATTGTCACGGATAGTCAGGCTGCCCTCCGGCGTCAGGCCGCCACTCAGCGTGTTCATGACCGTGCCCCATTTCACCGCCAGGTGATAGAGTTCTTCCAGCTTCTCCGGCGGCGCCGGACTATCCAGCATCAGTTCATAAGTAATGTGCGTCAGGGCCGGTGGTTCGTCCTGTCTGGTGGCCTGGAAACGCACTTCCGCGCCTACCAGAGGCAGCCTCATCTTGGCCGCAATGGCCTGCACATTGGTCAGTATGCACGCGCCCAGCGCCGCCAGCAGCGTCTCGGCGGCGTTGAAGCCGGGGCGACCGTCTCCCTTACGCACGTTGAGCGTCAGTTCATGCTCGCGCGTGGTTGCCACGGCATGCTGCTCATCTTGCCGGGTGACGGTCACAGCGTAGGACATACCGCCCGACCTGGAGTTATTATCCATCGCCGTTTTCCTTCTGTGCCGTGATCAGGTAGGCTTCGGCGTCGCGCCACATTTCTGCCACCTGGCTGAATCCGGCCTCTTGCAGAGCCTGTTTCACCTGGGCGGGCCACACGCGGTGGTGTTTGGGAGGCTTGGATTGCTCCGGGTCGTCCGGCCGCCACTCCAGAATGGCCACCTGCCCGCCGGGGCGGGTCACGCGGAACATTTCCGCGGCAAGGCCATCCCCTTCCACTTCGTGATAGACAAAGGCGGCCCAGACGAAATCTGAAACAGCGGTTTCTAGACCGATCTCTGGCAGTTCACTGAGCACCGCAACCACGGGCGCCGGGGGTTCTCGCTGGGCCAGCGTGTCCAACATTTCCTGGCTTACGTCCAGGGCCCACACGCGGCCGGTGGGACCAACTATGTCGGCCAGGGGCAGCGTCCAGAATCCGGGGCCGCAGCCCAGGTCCAGCGCGGCCTGCCCGGGCTGTATGTCGAACCGCCGCAAGAAGTGGGGCGGATTCCAGCGCTCGTGCCGTTCCTCTTTAAGGAGGTCGTGTCGCTTTTTTGGGTTAAAACGTTTCTCGTTGTCACTCATCTGTGTGCTTTCTCCAGCACTTCCTCGATGCTGCGCCGGCCGCGATAGCGGAACGACACCAGTTGGCCGTCGATCATCAGCCGGGGTACCGAGAAAATGCCCATTTCCACAATGGTTTGCGGGTCGTCAATGCGCCCGATTTCCGCTTCCAGGCCCTGTTGAGCCACGGCGGCCTGTACGTCGGCCGTCATCTGGCGGCATTTGGAACAACCCACACCGATAATCTGAATCAACATATGATTACTCCTCTCCGCCCGCATCCAACCCGAATAATTCACGGGCAACAGGCTCTTTAATACGGCAGGCGGGCGCTTCCAAAATCTCGAACGGATTGACCAGCACGCCATTCACCAGAATGCCGGGCGAGGAGCGTAGATCGTACTCGGCCATTAACTGCTGGCCTTTTTCTGTTTCCAGATCAATGCGCCTGTAGGCAACCTGATGCTCATCCAGATAGGCAAGTACTGCCTGGCTGCGACGGCAGCCCGCCGCCGGCAAAATCACAATTTCCTTCATAAATCTCCAATCCTCCAATCTCCGATCGCTGTTTAGTCCGCAACCGGCTGACGCTGCGCTACGTCATACTTCTCGCGATTCTCGCGCAGCATATCTTTGCTCTGGCGCAGAATCTTCTTGTCGCGGATCAGCTGCCGGACAAATCCCTGGGAGGGGAATTCGATGGCATCTCGGGAGCAGATGGTGGCGCAGGTGGTGCAGCCCACCATGCACATGATGGGGTTGACCACGACGGCCACGTTGCGTTCATAATCAAAACCATAGACGCCCCGGCCGCAGGAGGTGGTGCACAGACCGCAGCCGATGCAGCGCTCGTCGACTACCGTTGGATACCATTCAATCTCTTCACGGGGAACGCCGTGCCAGGGTGCTACTTGATTGTTCTTGCTCATGGGGTTACTCCTAGATCGAAAATCATTTTGGCCGCAATAGCCCAAAGTAGAATGCCAATTAAACGTTTGAGTTGGGTGTTGGAAATCCGTTCTTTCATCAGTTGCGCTCCGGCAATGGAGCCGCCCGCCGCCATCAGAGCCATCAGGCCCAGGAAGAGCGGATCCAATCCGCCCAGGGTGGCGTGGCCCAGGAAACCGCTAAAGGAGGAGAAGACGACGATGAGCGCCGTCGTTCCGGCGGCGACCTTCGGGTCCAGACCCAGCCAGTTCAGCACTGGTAAGATGAAATTGCCACCGCCCACGCCCAGGAGGCCGCCGAGAAAGCCGGCGACGCTGCCGATGGCCGTACCTGCACCGAGCTCAGTTTTCTGTCCCAGCACGTGCTCGCGCAGGCGCGGCCGGTAGAAAAGCATCATGGTCCCGGCGAAGACGAGAAACGCGGCGAACAACCCCAGTAAGAGCCGCCGGTCCACGAAGGGAGTGAGACGCGCCCCGAGCGGGGCCAGAATGACAGCCGTAACCAGCACCGGCAGTCCCACGCGCCAGTTCACCAGGTGTCCTCGCCAGTAGCTGATAGCCGCGAATAGCAGGCTGATAACGTTGAGCAGCAAGGCTGCGGCTGTGGCCTCTGCCAGCGGCACGCCCATGTAGTAAAAGAGCGGCACGAAGAGGAACGCCGCGCCCAGGCCGGCCATGGCCAGTAGACCTGAGAAGAAAAAGACGACGATGGCATTCACCAGGTAAAACATCACGTTGCAGCGGCTCCTTAAACCGCGTATCCTGCGCAGTCCATGCACAGGGGTTGCCCTTCGACCAGGCGCAGGTAGGGCTCGGCGACCAGTTCGCCACAGCCGTTGCACACGGCAAA
>JBMCFH010000279.1:0-4334 GCA_048620455.1 Chloroflexota bacterium
GACGATATGTTCCATATCTAATAGACGCTTACCAATTCGGTGACCGCAGCCAGGGAATTGACCTGGATCAAAGTTTGCGCGTGCGAAGTGAGGCAAACTGTGGACAGGCTCACAAGGGCTATGCCCGATAAGCCGTTGCCAGTTCGTTGACATTCACGCGTAGAGGAGACAATCGCATGAGCAAACTGTATGATGTAATCATCATTGGCGGCGGTATTATGGGTTGTAGCACCGCCTACCAGTTGGCGCGCCGCCGCCTTAAGGTCGCCGTGTTTGAAAGAGACGTCATCGGCGCCGGTTCCACCGGGGAATCCTCGGCCATCATCCGCCAGCACTACTCCAATGAACTGACGGCGCGCATGGCTCGCTACAGTCTGGGCATCTTCCAAACCTTCGACGATGCCGTCGGCGGTGAGAGCGGCTTCACGCCCACCGGCTTTGTGGCGCTCGTCAGCGTGCGTGACAGGGCCGGGTTGGAAGCGAACGTCGCCCTGCAGCGCAGCGTGGGCGTCGACACCCAGTTGTTGCCGGCGGAAGCAATACGGGAGCTGATCCCCGGCCTGGAAACCGCCGATCTCGTAGCCGGCGCCTACGAGGCAGACGCCGGCTACGCCGATCCCAACCTCACCGTGAACAGCTATGCCCGCGCCGCCCGCCGCGAGGGCGCCGACGTCTTCACAGACACGCCTGTCACCGGCATCCTTCTGCAAGGTGACCGCGTGCAGGGCGTGCGCACTGACAAAGGCACATTTCACGCGCCGCGGGTCCTGAATTGCGCCGGCCCGTGGAGCGCGCGCGTGGCGCGCATGATAGGCGTCGAGGTGCCCATCAATGCCTGCCGCGTGCAGGTCTCCTTCTTCCGCCGCCCGCCCGCTTATGCTCAGGCGCATCCTGTGGTCGCCGACTTTGTGAATGCCAGCTATTTTCGCAGCGAAACCGGCGAACTGACATTGGTCGGGCTTATCGATCCCGCCGAAGCAGAGGCGGTCGTCAATCCCGATCATTATCATAAAGGGCTGGACGAAGCCTTCGTGCTCGATTCCGGCGAGCGCCTCGTCACCCGTTTCCCGCCTATGGAAAAAAGCCAGGTCACCGGCGGCTACGCCAGCCTGTATGCCGTAACGCCGGACTGGCACCCCATCGTCGACGAACTGGCGCCCGACAGCGGCTTCTACATCTGCGCCGGATTCAGCGGCCACGGCTTCAAGCTGGGCCCGGCCGTGGGCCTCATGGCTGCCGATATGGTCATGGGCGTTGACCAGCCCCTCTTCGATCCACATCTGTTCCGCCTGAACCGCTATGAGGAAGGGGCGCCGGTCAGTGGCGTTTACGAGTACAGTATCGTGGGCTAGCAGCCGGAACGACACACAACACTCTCCCGGCGGCCTGACTGAGGGCCCCCGGCTACCAACCTGTAAGGAATGACCCGCTTCTACTCCCTACGCGTGTCCGCGCGCGCCAGAGAGCGGCGCTCACGCGGCAGGAACAGGGAAGTAGACAACAGCGTCGGTGCCGCCGCCCTTAGCAAAGCGTGCGCCGGCAACAACTAACCATCCTCGCCGAACCGTCCCTGCCCCTCATTCAGCCACACCGTCATCTCATCCAGCGCACCGCTGACAATGTCAGGCAACCCATCCCCATTCACGTCACCCACCGCCAGCGCCGCGTTGGGCCGGAAGCGAATGCCCTGGTCCTCGCGCGTAAAGAGGCCATTGCCGTCATTCCACCACAGCAGCGCCTGCCGCCACCAGGCGAAGCCGCTGCTTAGCTCGTGCCCCGTCAGCGCGTCCAGATCCCCGTCGCCGTCCAGGTCCGCCAGGAAGACGGACAGCGTGCGCCGGTCGCTCCACGTTTGCTCGCCCAGCCTGAACTGACCCTGTCCGTCATTCAGCCACAACTCATCCGCGCCCTCATTGCCCACCAGCGCGTCCAGGTCCCCGTCGCCGTCCACGTCGCCCAACGCCACCGCATAGGTGCGCTGCCCGCCCAACAACTGCCCGCTGTCGCTGAAAGTGCCCTGCCCATCGTTGAGCCACACTTCATTGGGCTCGTCGTTAACGAAAGTCTCCTCGCTGCTCTGCGTATTCCCCACAAAGGCATCCAGGTCCCCATCGCCGTCCACGTCGCCCAGGGCCACCGCCTGGCTGCCCCGCGTCCCCAGCGCCTGCCCGCTGTCCACCAATCGGTCTCCGCTGCTCAGCAGCACGCGGTTCGCGGGCGCGAAGGACTCTATCTCGCCCGGTCCACGGCTGGCGCCGGTACCACAACAACCGGCCATAAACAGATCGTCAAGTCCATCGCCGTTCAGGTCACCCACCGCAAGGTACCACTGCGATGCGCCGGATTCAGGCGTACGCAATACCGTGATATGACTGGGGGCAAAATGGCTGCCGTTATTCAGGTACACCGCGCCGCCGATCATACCCCCTATGACCACGTCCAGGTCTCCATCCCCGTCCACGTCCAGCAGCGCCACGCCGGTGCCGCCGTGTCCGACCGGCAGGCCACTGTCGCTAAAACGGCCGCTGCCGTCGTTGATCAGAAACTTATTGTCCGCAGTCGGCAACAGGCGCATCGTGTTGGCCAATATCGCGTCCAGGTCCCCGTCGCCATCCACATCACCCAGCGCCACCTCACGCGTGTACGGCTCCGCTTCCAGTTGCAGCGGCAGGAAAGCGGTCGTGAAAAAGACGCCCCCGCCCACCAGGATAATAGCCAGCGCCAGCAGCAACCCCAGTCGCCTGCTCAAGCGCAGCCGCCGCCCGTCCGCCTCGCGCTGTTCCCGCCGGCGCGCCAGCCGCTCGCGCCACCAGGCCTTGATTCCGCCGTCCGCCGCCGGCGTAGGGAAGGCGTCTGTCGCCCGCCGCAGGTGACTAATGGCCAGTGGCATCAACAACAACGCGCCGAAGCCCGCCACAGAAAGCACACCGTCTACCATCTGCAGGGTGGGCAGCAGGTCGCGAAGGTCTGACAGCGCGGGGCGTCCATACGTAAGCGAGCCAAGAGTATGGGAGAGAAAGGCTCGCTGGCTTAATAAAGGCAACAACACCAACAACACCGTGCTCACGACCAGCGCCCCACTCCTCCGCCCGCCGAAGTGCGCGCGCAGCCGCCACGCCCCTGCCAGAACGAGCAAGGCGCCCACCAGCCACGCGCCCGCCAAAACAGGCGACAGGCGCAGTTGAAACGCTTCCAGGTCACTGGGCCCGGCCAGGCGGCCCAGCGCCAGCAGCGCCACGTACGACAACAGAACCCCACCGCTCGCCAGGCGCGCAGACCAACGGACCGCGCCTCCCTGTTCGCGAGCCCAGGCATTCAGCGCATACAACAGCAGAATGCCCGCGGGAGCAGCCAGCGCTTGCAGTAAATTTGAGCCCAGGCTGCGCCAGGCGCTCTCCATTCCCGGACTAAAAAACACAGCTCCCAACGTCTGCGACACCCCAAAGAACAGCGCGCCGCCAAACAGCAACCACACGTCGCCGCTGGCGCTGCGCTGCGCGCTGATGGCCACCGCCGTCAGCGCCAGAACGAGAAACCCGGCGTTCACCACAAGAGCCGTCATCGCCTCCGAGGCAAACTCCATGTTGAAAGCCCAGGGCATCCACAGGAAGGGCAAAAAGACCAGCGCCCCATAACGGGGCCAGCGACGGACGACCAGATACAGCACCACTAACCAGCCGGCCTGGATGGCAACCTCAGACAACATATTCAGCAGCCGTGACACGCTGTTCCACGCCGGCTCCCCCGTCAAGAGACGGTAAGGCAACCAGTTCTGGCCGAAAAGGATGAGCAGTCCCAGCCAGCTCACCACCCAGCCGGGCCACCCCCGCGCCCAGGCCACCAGCACTCCGGCCCCCAAAAACAAGAAGGGCACAGCGGGAGATATGCCCATACCGAAGCCGAAAAAGCTCAACAAGTAGAACAGATAGGGCACGCCCGCCGCCACCGCGCCCCAGCCCGACACCGCCGAGAATTGCGGCTCCCCTGGCGCATGCCCGCGCCGCTCTCGCCAGTGCTCCCGCAGGCAGTTAAGCGGCCAATCGCGCAACTCCCGCCCCAGCACCGCCAGCACGGCACGCCACTGGCCGTCCGCCGCCGCATCCTGCACCCGCTCCTGAAACACGTCCGCCATCTCCTCGGCGAACTCCTCCCGAAAACGGCGCGGGTACAGTCGCAGCAACCGTGGATACAACCACAGCGCAAACCGCGTTAGAAACGTCATCTCATACCGCGTTCCCCTGCCGAACTGCCTGCAGCAGACTCTGCATGCGCGCCACGTCTGCGTTGAGGATCTTGCGGCCCAGCTCCGTCAGCCGGTACGCCTTGCGCGCCCG
>JBMCFH010000280.1:0-4300 GCA_048620455.1 Chloroflexota bacterium
AATTCCTTAATGCCATAGACGCCCAGCTCCCGTCCGTAGCCGCTTTCTTTGATGCCGCCGAACGGCAGGCGTGGATCGGACTTTACGAAGGCGTTGACGAAGCAACAACCAGCTTCAAGTTCCTCGGCGGCGATGTACTGGCCCCTCTCCAGATCCCCGGTAAAGACAGCCGCCCCCAGCCCGAATGAACTGTCATTAGCTACTCGAATGGCCTGTGCTTCGTCGGCCACAGGAATGATCGCTGCCACCGGACCGAAGAGTTCTTCGTCGTAAGCAGGCATGCCCTTGCCTACGTCCGTGAGCACCGTCGGCGGGTAATATGCGCCTGCTCCCTCAGGAATCTCACCACCCAGCATAAGTCTGGCGCCCTCTTTGAGGCTCTCCTGTACCTGCCGGTGCAGATCCTCGCGGAGATCATCACGCGCCTGCGGGCCGACGTCAGTGGCCTCGTCCAGAGGATCGCCCATCTTCATCGCTCGCATCTGCTCCACAAACATCTGCTCGAACGCCTGGCGGTTTCTGTTGGTGACGATGAAGCGCTTTGCGGCGATGCAACTCTGTCCGGAGTTGATCAGCCGGCTGGCGACGCAGGTCTGCACGGCGTGTTGCAGATGGGCGTCGTCCAGGATAACGTAGGGATCACTGCCGCCCAGTTCCAGCACCGTTTTCTTAAGAACTTCACCCGCTTTTGCCGCCACGGCCTTGCCTGCCGGTGTGCTGCCGGTCAGCGTCACGGCGCGCACGTGAGGGTTTTCGATGATGGCGTCAACCTGTTTGCTGCTTACGAGCAATGTACGAAAGACGTCCTGCGGAAAGCCTGCTTCCTGAAAGATATCCTCAATAGCCAGGGCGCAGCCGGGGACGTTCGATGCGTGCTTGAGCACGCCGGCGTTGCCTGCCATCAGGTTAGGGGCAGCGAAGCGGAACACCTGCCAGAAGGGGAAATTCCAGGGCATGACGGCCAACACCACACCGAGGGGCTGAAAGGTAACGAAGCTCGTGCGCGCGTCGGTTTCTACTATTTCGCGCTCGAGGAACGCCTCGGCGTTGTCTGCGTAGTAATCGCAGACCCAGGCGCACTTCTCGGCCTCTGAACGCCCATCTCTTACCGGCTTGCCCATTTCTTCGGCCATGAGGCGGGCGAACTCGTCGGCCCGATCGCGCAAAATCTGAGCGGCCTGATGCATATACCTGGCCCGCTCGGCGAATGTCGTATGTCGCCAGCTGTGGTAGGCAGTATTGGCGGCCTCGACGATGGTGGCGGCCTCGCCGGGCGAATGCTCCTCATATTCTCTTATCGTTTCGTCGGTTGCGGGGTTTACTGCGACTATCGTCATAAGCTACCTTCTCCGTGTTAGTCGTGCTAAGACGGGGTGGCGAACGCTCTGCCGTTGTGGCGGCTGCAGTCGATTGCAGCGCAGGTCGCGGGCGGCTTCTGCTGAATGAACGACCTGTGGCGGCGGCGCGGGAAGCGCTGTAGAGTGGCGATAGTGGTAGTGGTGGTCTGGCGGTTTCGACTGTGTCCCTACTCGTGGACGACGCCGGCCATCATCAGGCCCAGTTCTTCGGCAGTGGCCTCGTCGTGGCTTAGAGTGCCCATGATGCGGCCTTCGTAAATGACGGCGATGCGGTCGGCTAGGGCCAGGATTTCGTCCAAATCTTCGGATATCAGCAGAGTGGCAATGCCCTCCTCTCGCAATCGTACAAGTGTCTTGTGTACATATTCGATGGCGCCAATGTCCAGGCCACGGGTGGGCTGCGCGGCAATCACTACTTTTGGTCCGCGCGAGAGCTCCCGGGCCAGGATTAGTTTCTGAATATTGCCGCCGGAAAGGCTCTTTGCCGGCGTTTCTAATGATGGCGTCTTAACATTGAAGCTACTTACTAAATCTACGCAGGTATTGCGTATGGTACCGAAGTTGAGAAATCCAGTTCGAGAGTACGGTTTTCGCTGATGATCGCGAAGAATCAGGTTTTCGGACACAGTGAATTCACGAATCATGCCATCTTTCATGCGCTCCTCGGGAATGTAGGAGAGCCCTTTCTCGATCAGATGGCTGGGCGGCATGCCGGTTACGTCGTCGCCGCCGAGGAATACCTTGCCTTGCGTGGCCTCGCGTAAGCCGGCGATGACCTCGGCAAGTTCGCGCTGGCCATTGCCGGAGACGCCGGCCAACCCTAATATCTCGCCCGCGCGCACCTCCAGACTGACACCCTGCAGCGCAGGCGTTTCGCGGTCGCTTAAGGCGTGGATGTTTTCGACCTTCAACCGTGTCTCGCCAAGATTGACAGGTCCCCGCTCCAGCTGTTGGCTCAACTCGCGACCCACCATCATCTCGGCCAATGCGCGCTTCGACGTCTCCTCGGTGGCAACGCGACCGACAAGTTTGCCGTCACGCAAGACGGAGACGCGATCACTGATATCCATGACTTCGTGCAGCTTGTGCGAGATGAAGATTAGCGAATGGCCCTCCGCTGCCATTTGTTTCAGCGTCTGGAAGAATTCTTCCACTTCCTGAGGCGTGAGCACGGCTGTAGGCTCGTCAAGGATTAGCAGATCGGCGCCGCGGTAGAGTGCCTTGATGATTTCCACTCGTTGCTGCTGGCCCACGGAGAGCTGCCAGACGCGGGCGAAAGGATCGACCCGCAGCCCATAGGCACTGGCCAGTTCTTCGATGCGCGCTGCGACACGATCGAGCTCTGTCAGCGGCTCACGCGAGGATGGCAAGCCCAGGGCTACATTTTCGACGACGGGAAGGGACGGTACCAGCATGAAGTGCTGGTGTATCATGCCGATTCCCAGCCGAATGGCGTCAGAAGGAGAGTGTATTTGCACCGTTTCACCGTTGAGCGCGATTTCACCCTCATCCTGCTGATAGAGACCATAGAGGATTTTCATCAGGGTGCTTTTGCCGGCGCCATTTTCACCCAGCAGGGCGTGAATCTCACCGGCGCGCACGTCAAAGTCAACGTGATCGTTGGCAAGGACGCCGGGAAAACGCTTAACAATCTGGCGCATTTCGGCGTGTTTTATGCGAATCTTGCCTGTGGCGGTTGTTGCAGAAGCTGTGGTAGTCATATCGTTCGCTAGTCCAGGTAGTAGGAATGGAGGTTGGCCACACGACCAACCTCCAATCAACTCATTGGTGACTGATTACTACTCGCTCGGCCCGGTCATGCCTTCTAACAACTGAGGCAGATACCAGAGCTCTTCGTCGGTGATGGTTTCACCAGCGGGCACGTACTCCGTGCCGTCCTGCAGGATAATGGGGCCTTCCCAGACGTCGATGTTGCCTGCCGCGTAGTCGGCGATGAACTCGTCAAGAGACGCTTCCCACTCATCCGTCAGGCCGGGGCCCGTGATCCAGCCCACGTGCGTTTCGTCGTTGTTGGTCAGGTCTTCCCAGTGCGGCTCAAGCCACTGCCAGGATTGGGTCCAGGTGCCATCGACGACCTGCTGGGCGGTCTCCAGGTAGGAGGGGCCCCAGTTGAAGTAGGGCACGCCCAGGCAGATCTCCGGCGCGTTATCACAGGCGCCTTCGTAATCGTAGGGCACAGCCCACAACTGGTCGCCCTGTTGGGCGCGCTGTCCGGTGACGTCGATGCCCTCGGTGGTATCGATGCCGCTGATGACCACGTCGTGACCGGTGTCGATGAAGTTGTTGGTAACTTCGGTCGGATCCAGCGTGACGCCGGGGATGTTAAACCAGAAACCGATCCAGGTCACGGTGAACTCGAGGTCGTCGGGGTTCTCGCCACGATAGTTCTCGTAGCAGTAACGGGCGCCTTCGTAAGCAGCAGCCGTCAGGCGGCGCGTCTCGAAGTTGATCAGGGGGCCAAGGTAACCGATCTGGCCGGTTTCTGTCGCCAGAGCAGCGGCGCAGCCGGCGATGACCTTCATGTCTTCCATGCGGCCCATCATGTTGCCCAGGTTAGGCGGAGCCTGATAGTCCCGGCCTTCTTCCCAGGCATCGTCTCCCGAGATATTGACGAAAACAACATCCGGATATTTCTCGGCGACGCCCAGCGTGTCTTCCTCAAACTCATCGGAGGTGGTCAGAATTAGCTGAGCCCCGTCGGCGACCATGTCATCGACAACGCCTTCCAGCGTTGCTTCTGGTTTGTCGGCGGCGTTCAGCGATTCGAAAAGGATGGCTCGCGAACCGGGGATGTTTTCTTCCACGTACTGGGCGCCCTCGGCATGTGCCTGGCTCCAGCCGCGGTCATTCATGGGACCCACGAGCACGACGCCAAAGACCAGGTCGCCTTCAACGCCGCCCATGCCGGTCTCGTCGCCTTC
>JBMCFH010000281.1:0-4294 GCA_048620455.1 Chloroflexota bacterium
GCGTGGGTCATGGGCGCCGGCATCTCCAGTAGAGACTCCACGCCGCCCAGGGACTCCGCCAGGGTGAATAACGAGGTTTCCACGGCCAATCGCCGCGCCGCCGCTTCGCCGTCGTGGAGTACAAAGGACACCATGCCGCCGGGCCCCTTCATCTGTCGCCGCGCCAGGTCGTGTTGCGGGTGATCCTCCAGACCGGGGTAGATGACGTTGGCCACCGCGGGATGATCGGCCAGGAATTGGGCCACCCGCGTGGCGTTGGCCGTGTGGCGCGCCATGCGCAGGGCCAGCGTCTTAATCCCTCGCAGCGTCAGGAAACAGTCCATGGGCCCGGGCACTGCCCCCGCAGCGTTTTGCAGAAATTTCAGGCGCTCGTAGGCCTCTTCGTCGTCGAGCACGACCACGCCGCCCACCACGTCCGAGTGACCGCCAATGTACTTTGTCGTGCTATGAATGACGAAATCGGCGCCCAGCGCCAGCGGTTGTTGCAGCGCGGGCGAGGCGAAGGTGTTGTCAACGGCCAAGCGGGCGCCGGCCTCGTGCGCCACGTCAGCCACCGCGGCGATGTCGCTGAGACGCAAGAGCGGATTGGTCGGCGTTTCCAGCCAGACCAGCCGGGTGTTCTCCTGCAGCCCGGCCGCCAGCGCCTCGAGATCGCCGGTATCCACATAGCTGAAGTCGAGACCATAGCGGGTCAATACTTTGTCAAAAAGGCGGTAGGTGCCGCCGTAGACGTCATTGCCACACAGCACGTGGTCGCCAGGGTCCAGCAGGCGTAACAGCGTGTCGATGGCAGCCATCCCCGAGGCGAAGGCCAACCCGAAGCGGCCGTTCTCCAGGGCAGCCACCGACTGTTGCAGCGCCGACCGCGTGGGGTTGTCGGTGCGCGAGTAATCGTATCCCCTGTGCTGCCCCACACCGGTCTGCGCGTAGGTCGACGTCTGGTAAATGGGCGTCATCACAGCGCCCGTGGTCGGATCGGCGCGGACCCCGGCGTGTACGACGAGGCTGTCAAAACGTAGGTCGGCCTTTGGCGAATGGGGTTCGTTCATTAATTGTCACTCCAGGCGAGTCAGTAAGCTGTCCCATCAAGCTCCCGCGCGCCCATTCTAAACAGAAACAGGGGATTGCGCTATGCGAGAACCTCTTGCCAGCCGGCGTGGTGTGGGATACTATGCGGCTCATTAAGAGGGAGAGGTGTTCTATGCGCGTTTCGCGAGCCGTAATGGCGGTGCTGTCGATGGTTATTGTCGCCGCGGCGGCCACGCTGGTGGTCGCTGCCACGCTGGATAACGGTGACATCTACCTGCCATATATTTCCCTTGCGCCGGAACCCAGCCCCACCCCGACGCCCACAGCCACCCCTCCGGCAGGCATGGTCGAATTTCGCGGCCTGTGGGTCACTCGCTTCAACTGGACCAGCGCCACCGCTCCGGCCAGTCCGGCGACCATCGACCGCATCGTCGACGATGCCGCCTCCGCCGGCTTCAACGCCATCCTGTTCCAGGTGCGCGGCACCGCCGACGCTTACTACGACTCCCCGCTCGAGCCGTGGGCCCAGCGCGTGAGCGGCGAGCAGTTGGGCCAGCCGCCCGATCCCTACTGGGATCCGCTGGCCCACTTCGTGCAACGCGCCCACGAGCGCGGCATGCAGTTGCACGCTTACATCAACGTCTACCCTGTCTGGACCTGCGGCGCGCCGCCACAACACACGTCGCCGGAACACCTCTACCACCGGCTGGTAAGCGAGCACGGCATGAGCGGCGACCGGCCCAACGGCCTGCTGTGGACCACGGGCGATGAGATCTCCTGCAGCGGCTACCGGCGCGCCACGCCGGCTTCTTTCTTCGTCGACGAGCACCTCATGGAAGTAGCAAAAGATCTTGTCAGCCGCTACGACATCGACGGGCTGCACCTTGACCACATTCGCTACGGCGGCAGCGACACCTCCTGCGACCCGGTCAGCGAATCGCGCGCCGGCGGTGACTGCTTCCAGGTAGCGCCCGAGGGCTACGCCACCTATGGCGACTGGCAACGGGCCCAGGTCAACGGCACCGTGGCCCGCTTCTACCGCACGCTCTTTGGGGATGCGGACAATCCGGGCGTCGCCCGCCGCCCGGGCTTCATGCTCTCCGCCGCCGTGTGGCCCTTCTACAGCAGCGGCTATCATAATTACTATCAGGATTCCAAAGCGTGGCTGGCAGGCGGCTACGTCGACGCCAACATGCCCATGATATACGGCTCCATCGACCAGGGTGATCCCTCGGAGTCGCTGGAGCGCTGGCGGGAAACGGCCCTTGATTTCCAGATGGCCAACGGCGGGCGCTTCGTGATACCCGGCCTCCACGGCTCCTTTGACGATTTCCAGCAGATCGCCGACCGTATCGAGGCCGCGCGCCAGATGGGCGCGGCGGGGCACGCCATCTTCGCCTACAACTACCTCGACGCCAACGATTATTTCGACGATCTGGCCCGCGGCCCCTACGCCACCCCCGCCGTCCCCCCGACCGTGACCTGGCACCCGTAACAACCTGTTGCCCGTCCCTCAAAAGTGACGGCCTCCGAAAATCTGGTATCCTCACAGGCTGCAGAGTACAGAGGAGGCACGCCGTGGCGCCGGAGAACAACGATTGGCTAGAAGAGCTGGCAGAGGTCGACGAATACGTCTTTCAGTCCGATACCCCCATTGTCGGCTCACTCATCGCCCGCTTCCGCCAGGCCTGGAACAACGTTGCCACCAGGTGGACCGTGCGCGCCCTGAGGCAACAACAGAACGAATTCAACCGCCTGGTTCTGGGGCGACTGCGCGAGCAAGACGCTCGTCTCATACAGCAGGACCGCGAGCAGAGCGAACTGGTGCACGATGTGGCCGAGCTGGCGGCGCAGGTGGCGCAGGCCAACCGGCTGCTGGCCTCCATCGAAGCGCGGCTGGCCCGCCTGGAACGTGCTCTGGATGTGCAACAGGAGGACGGCGATTGAAGGCCGGCGCAAGGAAAAGAGTTCAGGTGTGAGTGAAGAACGAACACGGGCGACCGCGGAAAGGTTGCGGGTGGCCTACTTTAGCCCTCTACCCCCGGCGCGCAGCGGCATCGCCGACTACACGCTGGAGCTGCTGCCGGCGCTGGCTACTCTTATTTCTCCCGTCCTGTACACCCCCGACCCCGCCGCCGTATCGCCCACCGTGCGCCAACAGTACCAGGTGCGCCCTCTCGCCGCTTATGAGGGCGAACGCTGGCACTATGACGTGGCCCTGTATCAGATGGGCAACAGCAGCCACCACGAGCCATTTTACCGCCTCATGAGCCGCTTCCCGGGCATCATGGTCTTGCATGACTACGTGTTACACCACTTCGTGGCCCACCGCACGGTGGGGCGCGGCGATTTCGCGGCCTTTGCGCGCGAAATGGGCTATTCGCTGGGTCCAGACGGCGTGGCGGAAGCCTGGGCCATTCGCCGCGGTGTGACGGAACACCAGTTGAGCACACAACCGCTCAACCGCCGCGCCATTGACCTCAGCCTGGGCCTGCTGGTACACAGCCGCTACGTACAGCAGCAGCTCCAGGCTGCCGGCGCCTCCTGTCCCATCCGCCGCATACCGGCGCCCATAGCCTTGCATCAGGGAACGTCGCGGCGCGCCGATCTGCCCTGGCCCCGCGACGCGCTCATCCTGGCCAGCCTGGGACAGATGACGGCGGCCAAGCAGTTGGAGCGCGCGCTGCGTGCGTTTGCTCGCCTTCGCTCGCAAATGCCCCTGGCTCGCTACCTCATCGCCGGCGAAGCGCTGCCGGAGGTGGACCTGCCGCGCCTGCTCGCCGAGCTGAACCTGGGCGACAGCGTGCACGTCACGGGTTACGTAGAGGCTCTGGACGATTTTGTCGACTGGCTGGCTACAGCCGACGTCGTGCTTAACTTGCGCCATCCAACCCTGGGTGAAACGTCGGCGACTGCCCTGCGCGCTCTCGCCGCCGGCCGTGTCCTGGTCGTGAACGATGCCGGCTGGTACGCAGAGCTGCCCGACGACGCCGTCGTAAAGGTGCCGGCCCAGGATGACCGGGCGCTGCAGTACGCCCTTGAATCGCTGGCGGCGCAGCCACAGTGGCGCCAGGAACTGGGGCAACGGGCGCGGACCTATGCCGCCGAAAACCACGCACCGCAGCAAGCAGCGACAGCCTACGTTGCCGCCATCAGGGATCTCTTACAGCAGAGTGTGTGGCAGGGACTCATGCCACCGCAGGAACCATATGTCTGAATGGGTCGTGCTTCCCCTGCTGCTTTTCGGCGGCTGGCTGCCCGGCCG
>JBMCFH010000282.1:0-4259 GCA_048620455.1 Chloroflexota bacterium
GAAGAGCCCACCGAGGAACCTGCCGAGGAACCGACCGAAGAAGCGGCAGAGGAACCGGCGGAAGAAATGGCGGCGCTGAGCTGTGAGGAGCCGATTGACATCGGCCTGATTACCGATCTCACCGGCTCGCTGGCCATCTACGGCACCATGATGGAGCGTAGTTTTCTCCTGGGCCTGGAATACGCCACCGGCGTGGCTGCCGAGGAAGTCGAAGCGGACCGCGAGTATGCTTACAATCTTGACGATTGCCAGATAACGGTGATGGTTCGCGACGATGAGGGCAGCGCGGAAACGACGGCGACCCTGGCCCGCGAGCTGATCGACGTCAACGAGGTGGACCTGCTGGTCGGCACGGTCAGTTCTGGCGGCACGGCAACGCTGCAGGAAATCGCAGCCGAGAGCGAGACAGCGCTCATCGTGGCTCCGGCGGCGGCCAATGACATCACCGGCGTTAACTTCAACGAGTACACTTTCCGCACCAGCCGCGAGAACTACCAGGACTTCATCAATCTCTGCCAGTATCTGACTACGGAGTACGACACGTTTGTACAGATTGCGCCTGACTACAACTTCGGCTACGGCGGCGCGCAGTCGGCGCGCGATGCCTGCACCTACTTCGGCGGCGAGTTTGTGGCCGACGATATCTTCGCACCACTGGAGACGACGGAGTTCACGCCGTACATGGAGCAAATCCTGAACTCCGGCGCTGACGCCTGGATCGTGACCTGGGCCGGCGGCGGCTTCGTGCCCATGTTCCAGACGGCGGCCGAACTAGGCGTGCTGGACGAGATGGGTCTTGGCGCTTCTTTCTTTGACAATCAGACGATGGTGGCTGTTTTCAGCCCCGTCGCCGAGCAGATGATCGGGCAAACCAGCGGCATCCTGTACCATTACAGCTCGCCGGACAACGAAATCAACGACTGGCTCGTCGAGCAACTGCGCGAGCGCTATGATACGTCACCCGATCTCTTCGATGCCGACGGCATGAATGCGGGCATCATGGCTGTGCAGGCCTTCCAGGAAGCCGGCGGCGATGCCAGCGGCCAGGACCTTGTCGCGGTGATGGAGGGGATGGAATTCGAAGGACCCAAGGGCACCATCTACATCCGTCCCGAGGACCACGTGGCCATCCAGGACATGTACATCGTGACGCTGACCAACCTGGACGACCCGCAATTCGACATCTTCGAGACGGTGGAGACCACCCGTCCCGAACCGCCCTGTCTGCTGCCGGAGGAACTGCAAGACCGCTGCGGCGATCTGCCCATCGGCAGCCTGAGTGGGGAATAATAGTTAATGGAGATTGGTTGATTGGAGATTGGGAAATTTGCCGCGGATTTACGCGGATAGACGCAGATGAAAAATCACAAAATCAGCGTCCATCTGCGGTCATCAGCGGCTGATCTCCAATCGCCAATCTCCAATCTCTGACCAGACCATGAGCGACGACGTCATTCTGAGAACTGAACATCTACGCCGTGAATTCGGCGCGCTGGTCGCCGTTGACGATGTCAGCATCGACGTGCGCAGGCAAACGCTGCACGCCATTATTGGGCCCAACGGTGCAGGCAAAACGACGTTGTTTAACGTGCTCAGCGGTAACCTGGAGCCTACGGCGGGGCGCGTCTTCTTCAAAGGGCGTGACATTACCCGCCTGCCGCTGCACAAGACCGCGCACCTGGGCATCGGGCGCTCCTTCCAGATTACGAACATCTTTCCTAACCTGACCGTTCTGGAAAATGTGCGCCTGGCGGCGCAGGCCATGGGCGACGACAACTTTCGGCTGTTCCGCTCCCATCGCGTGTTCCGGCAGTACGAGGAACGAGCCTGGGAGGTGCTGGAACAGGTGGGTCTGACGGAACGGGCCGTGATGGCCGCACGCACCTTACCACACGGCGACCAGCGGAAACTAGAGCTGGGTATCATTCTGGCGCCGGATCCGGAGTTGCTGTTGCTTGACGAACCCACCGCCGGCATGGCCTCTGAGCAAGTGCCAGAGCTGATGGCACTCATCCAACACATCCAGGAGACAGGCAAAAAGACGGTAATGCTGGTGGAACATAACATGAACGTCGTGATGCGCGTGTCGGATACCATTACCGTCATGCACCAGGGTGCTGTGCTTGCCGAGGGTACGCCGGGAGAAATTGCCGCCAATGAAACCGTACAGGAGGCCTACCTGGGCCGACTGTACGAGATCGGATGACCACGATGGCCAACCTTCTCGAAGTTCAGGACATTCATACCTTCATCGGCCAGTTCCACATCCTGGAAAATGTGGCGTTTGAGGTGCCACAAGGCAGCATTACCGTTTTGCTGGGCCGCAATGGCGCGGGCAAGACGACGACGCTGAAATCGATCCTGGGTCTGACGCCCCCGCGACGCGGCAGGGTAATCTTCGACGGTCAGGAGATTCAAGGACGTTCCAGTTTTGACATCGCTTCCATGGGCATCGGCTTCGTGCCCGAGCATCGCGCTATCTTCCGCGACCTTAGCGTGGAAGAGAATCTGAAGATCGCCGAGCGCAAGAAGGGGGATCTGGCGCGCAAGGAGGAACTCATCTTTGGCCTGTTCCCCGATCTAAAACGACTGATCAAACTACCGGGAACCAACCTGTCTGGTGGGCAGCAGCAAATGCTGGCGGTGGCCCGCGCGCTGGTGCCCGACAACCGGCTGCTGCTGATTGACGAGCCCAGTGAAGGGTTGGCGCCGGTGCTCATCGAACAACTGATGGAGGCCATCCAGGCGCTTTCGGTAGAGACGACGGTTCTACTCGTGGAACAAAATTTCACCGTAGCCAGCGCCCTGGCCGAGCGCTACGTGATCATCGAAGAGGGACAGAGCGTGAAAGCAGGGTCGATGGCCGACCTGGCGGAGGACCGCGAGACGATCCACCATTATCTGGGTGCGGCGTGATCTCGGGACGCGCATGCACCTTGTAGAACGATTTTGTAAATCGTTCGCCGTAACCGCAATTTGAACGATTTGAAAAAATCGTTCTACTAAAAGAGATCGAAGATGGATAATTTGCGAGAAACATTGGCGAAAAACCGCACGCGCTTGGTGATGTTAGCCATTCTGGCCCTCCTCTTTCTGATGGCCATCCAGGGCATGGACACACGAGATTGGGTCATCACCCTCTTGCGGGGGCTCTCTGTGGGCGCCGTCACCTTTCTCGTCGCCGCCGGCCTTTCTATTATTCTGGGCCTGATGGACGTGCTTAATCTGGCGCACGGCACCATGTTTATGATCGGCGCCTTCTTAGGCTGGAGCGTTTATGTGCGACCGGATACCTTCGTCGATGGCCTGGCGCCGGTGGCCCTCCTGGCAGCCGGCTTCATGCTCATGCCCCTGTGGAGACGTCTGCTGGCAGGCCGGCGCTTGCCTCCGGGCGTGGCCCGCATCTGGCCCTGGCTGGCCCTGCCGGTGGGGGCCGGTCTGGCGGCTGTGACTCTGGCGCGCGCGCCGCTGTCTGTGTGGGATCCCGAAGTGTATAACGACAGCCCCATCGTGTGGACGCAGGTGGTAGAAACCGGTCAGCTTGCAGATTCTATTACGCCGGCTGCTGTGGAAAGCGGCTCCCCATTGCTCATCTTTGGCGGCCTGCTCCTGGGCAGCATGCTGCTGGCCCTGAGCCTGAGCGGGATGGGCCGGCGGCGCGGCTTTGCAGAACGCAGCGGCCCCTTTCCCTGGCGCAACGTGGCGTTCTTTTTGCTGATCGTCGGTCTGGCTGTCGCCGCCTATCTGTTCAACGATACGCTCACCGACTTTTTGCTCACAATCGACAGCGCCTGGCGCTTTCTGCTGGCTGCGGTGGTGGCGACTGCTGCCGGCGCCGTCCTCGGCGGTATGATGGAGGCCACGCTGATCCGCCCCCTGTACGAACGGCCCATTTACCAGCTTATGCTGACGTTCGGCCTGGCCTTCATCGGCACCGAGGTCGTGCGCGCCATCTGGGGGCGCACCGGTTTCACCATGCCCAAACCTTCTCTGTTCGCGCAAACCGGGGGTGATTGTCCGGCGACGTCTCTGGCGGGCTGGCTGGACAACCACTGCGCCACGCTGGCTATCACCATCCAGGGCGAGACGGCGCGCATCCGCACCTATAACGAGATCTTCATCATCATCGTGGGCATCGTGGTGCTCCTGGTCGTCTGGCTTTTGCTGCAGCGTTCGCGGCTGGGCATGATCATACGCGCCGGCGTGCAGGATAGCGAGATGGTGGAAGCGCTGGGCATCAACGTGCGCCGCGTTTTCAC
>JBMCFH010000283.1:0-4190 GCA_048620455.1 Chloroflexota bacterium
TACCATCGGGACATGGACGACGTTTGCCGGGTGTTCCTCATCGGAGAGTCGCTGTTAATCGACGTGCTGGCGCAGTTGCTGGCGGAGGAATCCTGGCTGGAGGTTGAAGAGACGGCCCTCTCGCCTCAGGTGGCCATCGCCGCCGTGCCACAGGCGCGACCACATCTGTTTATCGTGGCTCATGCCGGTAATCGCCCCCCGCACTCGCCCGACCCGATTCTGGATCACTATCCGGGCATCCCCATCATCTACGTCGATCTGAACCGGGATTACGTGCAGATCATCACCAGCCGCCGCGTCGGCGCCCGGCGCACCGACCTGCTGGCGGCGATCAAGGAGTTGTCAGGAGCAAGTAGCGAAGAATAGACATTGCACAGCGTGCGCCCGCCACGCGGCGAGCGCTGCCCAAATCACGGAGTAGACGCTATGAACATATCCCGTCGCGATTTCTTAAAAATGAGTGGCGCCGTCAGCGGCGCGGCGCTGGCCAGCCACATGTATTTGCAGTTGCTGCAACCGGTCAACGTGCAGAACCCGCTGGCCGACTACCCCGACCGGCGCTGGGAAGAGAGTTATCGCAACCAGTACAAATACGATTCCTCCTTCACCTACGTCTGCTCGCCCAACGACACCCACGCCTGCCGCCTGCGCGCCTTCGTGCGCAACGGCGTCATCCTGCGCTCGGAGACGAACTACGACGTGGACAGCTACAGCGACCTGTACGGCAACCGCGCCACCGCCCACTGGCACCCGCGCGGCTGCAAGAAGGGGCAGACGTTCCACCGTCGCGTCTACGGCCCGCACCGGCTCAAAGGCCCCATCATGCGCCAGGGCTGGAAGGAGTGGGCCGACGACGGCTATCCTTACCTGGACGCCGCCAATCGCGATAAGTACAAATTCACCGCGCGCGGCGACGACGTCATGATCCCCGTCTCCTGGGAAGACGCCTACCGCTACATCGCCGGGGGCATGATCGCCATCGCCGACCATTATTCCGGCGACGAGGGCGCCGACCGGCTGCAGGCCGATGGCTACCCCCAGGAGATGATCGAGGCCATGCAGGGCGCGGGCACGCGCACCTTCAAATGTCGCGGCGGCATGGGCCTGCTGGGCGTTATCGGCAAGTACGGCATGTACCGCTTCGCCAACACGCTGGCCCTGCTCGACGCCCACGTGCGCGGAGCCGACGAGGAGACGGCGCTGGGCGGTCGCCGCTGGTCCAATTACACCTGGCACGGCGACCAGGCGCCCGGACATCCCTTCACCACCGGTCTGCAGGCCTCCGACTGCGACTTCAACGATCTGCGCAACACGCAGCTGCACATCCAGTGCGGCAAAAACCTGGTGGAAAACAAGATGGCGGAGTCGCACTTCTTCGTCGAGACGATGGAGCGCGGGGCCAAAATCTACACCATCACGCCTGAATATTCGCCCCCGGCGACCAAGGCCGACACGTGGATTCCCATCCGGCCCTCAAGCGACACGGCCCTTTTCCTGGGCATCAGCAAATGGATCATGGACAGCGGTCGTTACAACGAGCCGTTCGTCAAACAGTTCACCGACCTGCCCCTGGTGGTGCGCCTGGACACGCTCAAACGGCTGCACCCTCAGGAGATTTTTCCCGACTACGAGCCCGGCCTCGCCGAAGACGGTCCCAGCTTCAAACTACACGGCCTCAGCCAGGAACAGTACGAACAGCTGGGCGATTACGTCGTGTTCGACGAGAACGCCGGTGAGCTGGCGCCCCTCACGCGCGACGACGTGGGGGAGCGCATGGCCGAAAAGGAGATCGACCCCCGCCTCTCCTGGTCGGGCACAGTTACTCTGCTGGAGAGCGGCGAAGAGATAGAGGTGATGACCCTCTGGGCCATGTACGAGGAGCATCTGCAGGAGTACGATCTGGACACGGTGTCCGAAATCACGCTGGCGCCAAAACACCTCATCGAGGAAATGGCCGAAGATATCGTCACCATGTCCCCCGTGGCCATTCACATCGGCGAAGGCATCAACCACTGGTTCCACGCCACGCTGGCCAACCGCGCCCAGTTCCTGCCCCTGATGCTGACCGGCGACATCGGCAAGCCCGGCGCGGGCTGCTACACCTGGGCCGGCAACTACAAGGCGGCCCTGTTCCAGGGCTCGCCGTGGACCGGCCCCGGCTTCAAGGGCTGGATCGCCGAAGACCCCTTCCACCCCGAGCTGGACGAGAATCTGGACGGCAAGGACGTGCCCACCCACAGCTACGCCATGGACGAAGAGCCGGCCTACTGGAATCACGGCGACCGCCCCCTGATCGTGGACACGCCCAAATATGGGCGCAAGAACTTCACGGGCCAATCGCACATGCCCACGCCCACCAAAGTCATCTTCCACTCCAACGTCAACCTGCTGAACAACGCCAAGCACCACTACGACATGATCAAGAACGTCAACCCCCTCATCGACCTGATCATCGCCGTAGAGATCGAAATGACGTCCAGCGTGGAATACGCCGACTTTGGCCTGGCGGCGAACTCCTGGGCCGAGTTCACCGTGCCCGAAATCACCGCCTCCTGCTCCAACCCCTTCCTGCAAATCTGGAAAGGCGGCATTGACCCCCTGTACGACACCAAAGACGACGTGACCATCCTGGGCGAGCTGGCGGCAGCCATCGGCGACGAGCTGGACGACCAGCGCTTCCACGATTACTGGAAATTTGTGCTGGAAGGGCGACCCGAAGTGTACATCCAGCGCCTGCTGGACATGTCCGTGCCCACCCGCGGCTACCGTTATGAGGACATTATGTCCGGCGAGTACGGCGAGCCGGGCGCGGCCCTGATGCTCTTCCGCACCTACCCGCGCATTCCCTTCTGGGAACAGATCAACGATTCGGAACCGTTCTTCACCGACTGCGGGCGTCTCGCCGCCTACTGTGACATTCCCGAGGCCATTGAATACGGCGAGAACATCATCAGCCACCGCGAAGGGCCGGAAGCGACGCCCTACCTGCCCAACGTCATCGTCAGCGGCAGCCGCTTCGTGCGCCCCGACGATTACGGCATCCCCGAAGACGCCATGGGCTGGGACGAGCGCACCGTGCGCAACATCGCCCGCCCCTGGTCGCAGGTCAAAGAGACCAGCAATCCGCTCTGGGCGCAGGGCTTCCACTTCTACTGCCTGACGCCCAAGACGCGCCACCGCGTGCACTCCTCCTGGAGCACGGTGGATTGGACCATCATCCTGGACAGCAATTTCGGCGACCCCTACCGCGTGGACAAGCGCCTGCCCGGCGTGGGCGACCACCAGCTGCACATGCACCCGCAGGCGGCGATGGATCTGGGCATCGAGGACGGCGACTACGTGTACGTGGACGCCAACCCCGCCGACCGCCCCTACCGCGGCTGGCAGGAGGACGATCCTTTCTACAAAGTCTCGCGCCTCATGCTGCGCGTCAAGTACAACCCCGCCTACCCCTACCACATCATCATGCTCAAGCACGGGCCGTACATGGCCACGGAAAAATCGGTGCGCGCCCACGAAACGCGCCCGGACGGGCTGGCCAAATCGGAAGGGACCGGTTATCAGGCCAACCTGCGCTACGGCTCGCAGCAATCAATCACCCGCGACTGGTCCATGCCCATGCACCAGACGGACACGCTGTTCCACAAGCAAAAGGTGTTCACCGGCTTCATGTTCGGCGGCGAGGCCGACAACCACGCGCTGAATACGGTACCCAAGGAAACACTGGTGAAAGTAGAGAAGGCCGAAGACGGCGGCCTGGACGGCGTGGGCAAGTGGGAACCGGTCAACTCCGGCTTCACCCCCGGTCACGAGAGCAGTTTCATGGAACGGTATATGGCCGGGGAGATAATCATCGTCCCCGGCAAAGACGACGACACAGGAGAAAACAACAGTGGATAGCATCCCCTTACCCATGCACCAACCGCAGGCGGACGACGGCGTGCCCCTGCCCGCCCACGAAGAGGACCCTTACGAGTTGGTGGGCATGGTCATGCCCGGCCGACCGGGCCAGACCGAAGCGATGGCCGAGGCCCTGGTGGAAGAGTTCATTCTGCTGGGCTGGAACGAAAAGCGATTGATGACGCTGTTCACCAACCCCTTTTACATGGCAACGCACCGCATCTACCGCCAGAAAGGCGCGGCCTACGTCGAAGCCCTCATTGCCGAGATATGCGCCAAATGGCGAGCGT
>JBMCFH010000284.1:0-4183 GCA_048620455.1 Chloroflexota bacterium
GACGAAGCAGATGACGAAGCGGACACCGAGTCCGGCAGTGATGGACCGTTCCGCGTCGCTGCTGTCCTGCCGGGACAGGCCAACGACTACGGTATCAGCCACGGCGTCATCGACGCCCTGGAAGAGATGCAAGAGGAGTGGGGTGAGGAGTCCTTCGAATTCGCCCTGTCCGAAAGCATGTTTGTCGTTGACGACGCCTCCGCCGCCATCCGCGACTACGCCAGCCAGGATTACGATGTGGTGATCGCCGCCAGCTCTGCCTTTGGTAGCTCGGTGGAGGAAATCGCGCCGGAGTTCCCCGAGGTAAGCTTCATCTGGGGCACCGATCCTGAAACATTCGGTCTGGACAACGTTTACGCCTTCTCTGTAAACGCCGACCAGGGCGCCTACGTGGGTGGCCTCATGGCTGCCATGATGAGCGACACCATCGGCTTTGTGGGACCCATCGACGTGGGCTCCATCGCCCGCTCCACCGACGGCTGGGCCGCCGGCGCAGAAGCGGCCAACTCCGATGTGCGCGCGCTGGAGACCTTTACGGGCTCCTTCAGTGACGTCTCACTGGCTACCCAGTCCGCCGACACCATGATCGAGGCCGGCGCCACTGTGATCGCCGGACAGACAGAGATGGGCGTTGGCGTAGCCGGCGCTGCCGAGCAGGCCGGTGTGGCCTTCTTCGGCAACGACGCCGACTTCGCTCCTTTCGCTCCGGAAAGCACCTACGCCAGCCAGGTCTTCAACTATGGCGTTGCCTTACGCCAGGCCATCGAGCAGGTGCAGGAAGGTCAGTTGGGCGGCGAAGTAATTGTGCTGTCTCTGGAGAACGACGGCATCTACATCGCCTTCAACCCCGACTATCCGCTGCCCGACGAAGTACGCCAGGCAGGCGAAGAGGCCATTGAGGGTATCATCGACGGCACCATTGACACCGGGCTGCCGCCCCTCGAGTAACCACTGACACACTGTTCACCCGGGGCGGGCGTGGGACCCAAACCACGCCCGCCCATCACCACAGCAACCCAACAGAGGACTTATGAATCAGGAAAAACTGCTCGCACTGCAGGAAGAAATCAAGGCCTTTGAGGCCGGCGGCGATTACCCCGATGACCCTTACGTCCTCATCACCCTTCAGGAAGCGGTAACCGCCGGACTGGAAGGCAACGCCGGCGTCGGCGCCCTCCTGGTCGATCCGCACGGCGAGGTCGCCCACCGCGACCGCAACCGCATGTTTTACCCCTACTTCCGCAGCGACTATCATGCAGAAATGGTATTGCTGACCGCCTTTGAAGAACAAATCAAGGGCGCGCACACCTTAAAAGGATACTCGCTCTACTCCTCGCTGGAACCGTGCGAAATGTGCATGATCCGTATCATCAACTCTGGTGTGAGCAACGTCTATTATGCAGGCATCGACGCCGGCAAGGGGGCCGTCAACGGACCGCACCAGCTGGCCGACCACTGGCGCGACCTGGCAGCCAAACAGAACATCGCCCAGGCAAACTGCTCGCCGCGATTGGCCGACATTGGCCTGGAGATCTTCCTGGAAACCATTGGAGACGTCAGGCGCAAATTACACGAGCGGAGGTAAGATGAGCACGTTCCGACAATTTCTGGACGACCTCCCCGATAGTGAAATAGTGCGCATCACAGAGCCCATAGCGCTGGATTACGTGCCCACGGCGCTGGTGCTGGAACTTGAAGAGCGGCAGCAGTTCCCCGTGATCTACATCGAAAATCCCGTTGGCTTCGACATGCCCGTTGTGGCCAACCTCTTCGCCAGCCGCGATCGCATCGCGCGCATCGCCGGCGCCGAAAGCGCCAGCGGCTTCAACGACGCCTGGCTGCGCGCCGAGGCCCGGCGACAACCGCCCGAGGTCGTAGGCGGCGGGCCGGTGCAGGAACTGGTATTCCACGAGGGTGACTTCGACGTCGCCGATCTGCCCATCAGCCGCCACTTCGACCAGGACGCCGGGCGCTATATCGGCTCAGGCATTCTCGTCTGCAAAGATCCGGACAGCGGCGTGCGCAACCTCAGCTACCAGCGCCTGCAGATGAAAGGACCCAACCGCTTCGGCGCCAGCCTGCACTCCCGCGGGCACATCTGGCAGCACCTGCTGCGCTGTGAAGAGCTGGGCCAAAATCTGGAAGTGGCCGTGGTGCTGGGCGCGCCGCCCGCCGTACACCTTGCCGCCGCCGCCAAAGCAGCCATGGAAGTCGACGAGTATGACATCGCCGGCGGCCTGCTGGGCCGACCTGTGCAGCTGGTAAAATGCCAGACGATTGACGTCGAAGTGCCCGCCAGCGCCGAAATCGTGCTGGAAGGCGAAATTCTGGCCAATACGCATGAGGACGAGGGCCCGTATGGCGAGTACACCGGTTACTCCACCTCGCGCTCCACGCGCAACGTGTTCGTCGTCAAAGCCCTCACCCGTCGCCGCAACCCCATTTACCTGGACGTTATTCCCGGCTATTCCGCCGAGCACCTGCTGCTCGGTCGCTCGGCCAAAGAAGCGCACGTCTTTCACCGCCTCAAAGAAATCGTGCCCCAGGTGCGCGCCCTCAACTACCCCCGGTCGGGCACACACTTCCACGCCTACCTCTCGCTGCAAAAGACGGCAGAGGGCCAGGCGCGCCACGCCCTGATGGCGCTCCTGGGCCTGGACAACTACATCAAGTTCGCCGTCGCGGTAGACGAGGACATCGACGTCTTTAACGAAGAAGAGGTGCTGTGGGCCATCGCCACCCGTTTCCAGGCCGACACCGATATGTTTGTGGTGCCCAAAGTGCTTTGCAACCGCCTGGATCCCTCGGCCGTGGATGGTATGTCGGCCAAGCTAGGCCTGGACGCCACCGCGCCCCTGGATTGGGACGTAGAGCGCACGTCTGTGGCTCAGGAGGCTGTAGACGAAGCGCGGCGGCTGCTGAGACAGTACCAGACAACTAAGTGACACGGAGATCCGCGGAGAAACCATAGAGAGAACCACGGAGACAGATCTCCAATCAACCAATCTCCATCTCGAATCTCCAATCTCGAATCTCCTAAACTCCCCTGTGTTCCTCAGTTACCCAAGAATAGAAAGGAACGACCCCATGAGCATGAGCCAGAGAGCAGTCGAAGCGACCATGAGCAGTCTACGACAGGCCGGCGTCAGCATCGCCTGCTTCCTGCCCGAATCCCTGATGAAAGAGCTATACGTGGCGCTGATGGACGCCGAGGACATCCGCACCATCCCCGTCACCAACGAAGGCGAAGGCGCCGCCATTTGCGCCGGCGTCTACCTCTCCGGCAAGCGCGCGGCACTGGTCATGGAAAATTCAGGCATACGCGCCGCCGCCGAACCCCTGGCCCGCCTCGGTCTAGGCGCCCGCATTCCGGTGGTCATGATCATGAGCTACCGCGGCGACGTCGGCGAGCCCAACTGGTGGGCCGTGCCCCACGGCATCACCATGGAACCGATGCTCAAGGCGCTGCGCATCCCCTACACCATCGTGCGCCGCATCGACGACATCGGCTCCACCGTGCAAAAAGCATTCACCCAGGCCTACGCCGGTACACAGCACTACGCCGTCGTCCTCGCCGGCGAGTGTACTGAGTTCTAGGCGGCACCGAGGAGACATCCGATTTTTTAAAAAAATCGGATGTCTTTTGACTTTGCTTACTACTTTGTCTTTGCTTGCTACACGAAAAGGAATCCCCCATGCACCGCATCGACTGCATGAGAAAATTAGCCGCCCGCTTAACAGACGAACTGGTCATCCTCTCCCTCGGCGGCTCCGTGGACGAATGGTACAACGCCGCGCCGCACATGCGCGAAGCCAGCCTCTTCCAGCAACAACTGGGCTGCGTCACGCCCCAGGCCTTCGGACTGGCTGCCGGCCTGCCCCACCGCCAGATCGTGTCCCTGGACACCGACGGCGGGCTGCTCTTCAACCTGGGCATCCTGGCTACCCTGGCCAACGAACAACCACCCAACCTCCTCGTCGTCGTCTGGGACAACGAATGCTACCAATCTATCGGCGGGCCGCCCACGCACACGGCCAAAGGTATCGTAGACCTGGCCGGAATTGCCCGCGGTGCGGGCATTGAACACGCCTACACCGCACGCGACCTGGACACCTTTGACCGCCTCTGCGCCGAAGCCCTGGGCGCCGGCGAGCTATATCTTGTCGTGGCCAAAGTCAGCCA
>JBMCFH010000285.1:0-4174 GCA_048620455.1 Chloroflexota bacterium
TGTTGTTCCATCTGTTTTAAAGTCATGATAATGACCTCCTTTGTGTTCAATCTATCAGGCTATACGTGAGTGGGGCGGAAGAGTTGCGGGGATGGAGATTGGAGATTAGAGATTAGAGATTGGAGATTGATCGCCAGTCCCCGAATCTCCAATCAACCAATCTCCAATCAACCAATCTCCACTCTCCTACCCCATCTCCCCCATCCGTGATACAAACACCCCATGCGCATTGCCATGATCGGCCCCTTCGGCTTTCATCCCAAGAAAACGATGCGCTCGCGGGCGTTTCGGCTGGCCCGGGAGCTGGTGCAGCGCGGGCACCAGGTGAAGATGCTCATGCCGCCGTGGCACACGCCGCAGGAGGCGAACACCGACTGGCAGGAAGAGGGCGTTTCCGTGCGCTACGTGGCGCTGGGTGGGGGGACGGTGGGCATCACCTGGCGATTGGTGCGCGAGGCGCTGGCCTTCGAGCCGCACGTCGTGCACTGCTTCAAGCCCAAGGCCTACAGCGGGCTCGCCGCCTGGTGGCTGTGGCAATTCCACCGGCGGCGGCTGCGCCTGCTGGTGGACAGCGACGACTGGGAAGGGTGGGGCGGCTGGAACGAGCACGAACCGTACTCCCCACTGCAGAAACGCTTTTTCGCCTGGCAGGAGCGCTACGGCATGCGCCACTGCCACACGCTGACCGTCGCCAGCCGCACCCTGCAGAGCCTGGCCTGGGCCCACGGCGTGCCCCACGAGCGCGTGCTGTATCTGCCCAACGGGCCCGGCATTGACGGCGCGGTCGCCGGCCCGCCGCAGGGGGCTCGCGAAACGCGCGCCGACCTGGGCCTGGCGCAGCGTCCCGTGCTGCTGCTATACAGCCGGCTCTTCGAGTTTAGCAACGAGCGGCTGGTAGCCGTTATGGCCCAGGTGCGCGACGCGCTGCCCGACCTGGCGATCCTGTCTGTGGGCGCCGGCCTGTTCGAGGAGGACGCCGCGGCGCTGGGCCACCAATTGCGCGCCGCCGGGCTGCAGGAGGCGATTGTGGACATCGGCTGGCTGCCGGAAGCGCGCCTGCCTGCGACGCTGGCCTCTGCCGACGTGGGCCTCTACCTGATGGATGATACGCTGCTCAACCGCACCAAGTGCCCGGTGAAACTGGCCGATATGCTGGCCCTGGGGGTGCCGGTGGTGGGCGAAGCGGTGGGGCAGGTGCCGGAGTACGTGCGGCAGGAGCAAACGGGCCTCTTGCGCCAGAGCGGAGACGTCGACGGCGTGAGCCGTGACGTGGTGCGCCTGCTGCAAGATGAGGCTTTGCGGCGCCGGCTCGCCGACGCGGCGCGGGCGCTTATTCGCCAGGAGTTCGCCTGGTCGCGCCAGGCGCGGCGGCTGGAGGAGGTGACTGGGCGGTGAGGGAGAGAAAGACATCCGATTTTTTGGAAAAATCGGATGTCTCCTCAGAATCGGATGTCTCGTCCCTCTTATCGTCCGCAGCGCCTACTCAAACTGGAAATCCCAGCCGAAGTAAGTGTCGGTGATGGTGTCGCCGTCGACGACGTTGATGTCATAGCCCACCGGTTCCTCGCTGATCTCAGGCCAGGTCCAGACGCCGGGCATGAGCAACGCCTCGTTCTCCGCTGACGCGGCGTCGACGAAGACGCAGTAACTCCCTGCTTCCAGCTCCTCGAAGGCAAAGCGCCCCTCGGCGTCGGTGGTCGTCGTGGTCAGCACGGTGTCGGCGGGGCAGGCGCCCTCGGCGAGGGCCACGGTGACCCCTTCGATGCGCGCTTCGCCCACGTCATATTCTCCGTCGCCGACAAATCCCCCTTCAGCGCGAGCCACACATCCTTCCGGCGCCGTTTCCTCGTCCTCGCCCGCCTCACAGCTGTCTTCCCAGACCACGCCGGTCACGTAGCTGCCTGCATCAGGGTCGGAGTCGTTGACTACGATCTGCGTCCAGAAGGGGCCGGGAATGCCGAACGTTTCGCCCAGCTCGTTTCGCAATAGCCACTCACTGCGATACGTGCCGTTTAGTTGTGGCGCGATCATGGGCGCCGAGAGCTCCACGGTTTCCGTGGGCGCTACTGTTGCCTGCAACGGAATCACTTCCGGCGCGCTCAGCGTGTCGCCATAGGCGTGGACCAGTTCGTAATTTTCGTCCCAGGTGCAGGTACCCGAATTCTGTAGCTGCCACGTCTTGGTAAAGACGAAGGTGGCGGGCAGGACTTCGTCGTCCTGGACGGTGACGTCAGCCTGGAACGTCGCGGCGTCGGTGCAATCCTTGGACGCCGTCTGGCCCTCGTCCGGCTCCGGCAGGAACTCGTAATCCCAGCCAAAGTTAACGTCCCCGCTGCCCGCGCCGTCGGCGATCTCTACGGTGCTGGCTACGACTTCCGTATCCTCTTCCGGCTCCGGCGACGTCCAGTCGCCGGGCACCAGGACGGTCGCGTTTTCGTCCGCCAGCGCGTCCACGGTCACGCAGTAGGAGCCGGGTTCCAGGTCGGCGAAGGTAAACGCGCCGTCGGCGTCTGTCGTCGTGCTATCCAGACCGTCGGCGGGGCAGGCGCCTTCGCCCAGGGTAACAGTGATGCCCTCAATGCCCGGCTCGTCCGCGTCCATGGTGCCGTCGGCCTGGTAGCCATCGTCTACGGCCACACAGCCATCAGAAGGAACCGCTTCCTGGCCTCCTTCGCCGCCGGAAACGGCGCACAAATCGTGCCACACGCGCCCGCTGATGCTGCCGGCCTCGGCGCTACCGGCCTCGGCGGTCGGTTGGGCCTCATCGCCCTCCGTATCGGGTTCCTCCTGGGCTACGTTGTCCACGTCCAGCGTGAAGGTATCGGTGACGCCGTTCACCGCCACCCGGTATGTGCCCGCAGCCAGCCCTTCTACGTCCAGGGATACGATCTTGTCGAAGGGCACCACGGCCTGCGTGCACACTTCATCTTCCAGCCGCGTGGTCGTCAGGTTAATCACGAACGTATTGCCTTCCTGGCGCGGTGTGGGTTCGTTTAGCGTGGTGCAGCCATCGGGCAAGGTGCCCATGGCGATGACGTTCACCTGCACCGGGAAGGATTCCAGCACCAGGATTTCCACATCCTCGACATCGGCTTCGGCGGTGACCTCGCCGCTATCGGCCGGGGGTTCGGTGGCTTCCGCCACCGGTGTCTCTCCGCCCTCTTGCTGCTGGTCGAGCAAGGAACAGGCTCCCAGAACGAGAGCCAACGTCAGGAGTAGCAGAATGTGAGAACTACGTTTTAGCGTAAGCGACCACATCGTAAGCATAAGCGACATATTCTCCTCCAGGTAATTGGGATGCGCGCGGTGGTGGCGTGTCGCCGGCACCGTCGGCCGTCGGTCCCCCGGTTGCATGGTGTAGGCGGCTCAGGTAGGATTCCCAGGGGCCCTGGTCCCACAAACGACCGGCTGTCAGGACGCCGGCGCGGAAAGCGCCCGGCCCGCCTGCCAGCCTGGTTAATTTTCAGAGCAATATTATCATCTATGACCGAAATAGAACAGACGGAACGCCCGCTAACCCCTGACGCGCCTGCTACGGAACGCTATCCGGAGATCGTGCGCCGCTTGCGCCGGGCGCACCCCGACGCCCATTGCGCGCTCAATTACGAGACGCCGCTCCAGTTGTTGATCGCCACTATTCTCTCCGCGCAGTGCACCGACGTGCGCGTGAACAAGGTCACGCCGGCGCTCTTCGAGCAGTTCCCCGATGCAGCCGCCTTCGCTGCCGCGGACCGCGCGGCGCTGGAGGAGGCCATCCGCTCCACCGGCTTCTACCGCCAGAAGGCGCGCTACATCCAGGAGTCGTGCCAGCGCCTGTTGCAGGAGCACGGCGGCGAGGTGCCCGATGACCTGGACGACCTGCTGCAACTGACGGGCGTGGCGCGCAAAACGGCCAACGTGGTGCTGGGCGAGATCTACGGCATCGCCGAGGGCGTGGTCGTGGACACGCACGTCAAGCGCCTCTCGCAGCGCCTGGGCCTCAGCAAGGCCAGGACGGCGGACAAGGTGGAAAAGGACCTCATGGCTCTGCTGCCGCGGGAGCTGTGGATCGAAATCTCGCACCTGCTCATCTTCCACGGACGCCGCATCTGTGACGCGCGCAAGCCGCTGTGCGGGCGGTGTACGCTGGCGGATTTGTGTCCGAGTGCGGTGGTGGGTGGGGATTAGAGATTGG
>JBMCFH010000286.1:0-4171 GCA_048620455.1 Chloroflexota bacterium
TAGGGATGGTCCACGGCATGGCTGCCGTGATCAGACACCTGCGCATCGAACCAGGCATGGATCGCCGCAACCAACTCGGCATCCTCTGTCGTATAGAGGATCTGCGCGCCGTTGGCCAACTCGCTGTAGGCAATCGTAATGCGCTCCGCGCCCAACATCAGCTCATGTAATCCGTCCATATCCTCACCGTGAATCATCGCCGGGTCGTGGAAATCTCCCTGCTGGAAACGCTCTGCCTCTTCCGCCAGATGGGTCCGAATCAGCCGGATCTGCTCCTCATCAGCCGGATCGTCGGCAATCACCTGCTGTAAACCACCGTCCTCCAGCTTCTCGAAGATGTGGGTGGTCTGTTCCAGGTCAAAGGGCATCACCTCAACACCGCGAGTGGCTATTATCGCCTGTCTTGCGGTGACGGTGGATGAGGCCGTGTCGGGCGCATTACTGCCGCTACATCCCGCCAGACCAAGTAGGAGGAAAGAAGATAGAAAGAGTAGAAGCAGTAGGTAGCATCGATTACGGTCAACTGTCTGTTCGGCGTGTGTCATCAGATCAATCCTTTCGTCTCGTCATTACTGGCCTTCGTTTCAGCCAGACTGTAGCATAATCAACTGCACCTGCTTGTCAAACGGTACGGTTCGGGTAGCAGCCTGAACTATGCTTGACACACTCCCCTCACACCAGTATTATGCAGTCGTGTCAGTGATGTAAACCGTCGATGCATTATATGGTTACCGTTGCAGCTCCCAGTCGCAATTCAGGCTGCAACACAACACGGTAGCCAATAGCATATCGGGCCCGCCAGGGTAGTATCGGCTAGCCTGGCTCGGAAAAAAATCTTCTTGGCTATAGGAGGGACAGCCCATGTTTTCTTCCCGTATTGGCCGGTTGGCGGTGATCGGCATGCTGCTCGCCGCCGGTGTCTGGTTGCTGGGTCGCTCTCTGCGCCTGGCGCCGGAGAACGCGGCGCGCCAGCAGGCTGTAGCCGCTTCCGCGCCCGACAGCGGCGCCCGTCTCACGTCCCAGGCGGCGTGGGGGCCGGGCCCCGTGTCGGGCGTGGCCCGGCCGGTACCCACCTGGTCAGTTACACCACGGGCAGCATCGGCGCCTGCAGCGTGAGCAAGAGCGGCATTCGCAAGAGTGTGGGCAGCGTCACCTTCACCAGTGAGTAATAGGAGGAATGCGGGAACCTTTCGCATTCCTCCTTTGTGTCTATACATCCCCTGCACGGGAAACGAGAGGAGGGAACCGTGACCGAGAACAAGACACCTTCAAACAGAGTATGGTTGCTGTGGTTGATAGGCCTCTTTGTGCTGGCCCTGGCGGGGCTGCCGGCGCGGGCGGCTTCCTCGACCATTGTGATCAGCGAGGTCCTTTATGATCCGTCAGGTCCCGAACCTGACGGCGAATGGATTGAAATCTACAATCTGGGTAGCACGACGATTGACCTGAGCAACTACAAGATCGGCGACGAAGAAACATCAGGCGGCACGGAGGGCATGCGCCAGTTCCCCAGCGGCGCCAGCATCGCGCCAGGTCAGGTCGTCGTGGTCGCCAACCGGGCCAGCGCCTTTTCCGGCGCATACGGCTTCAACCCCGACTATGAGATCAACGACTCTGATGGCAGCGTGCCGGACATGATCCATTACGCCAACTGGGCCAGCGGCAGCGTGCAACTGGCCAATACCAGTGATGAGGTGTTGCTGCTGGATGGCAGCGACAACATCGTGGATGCCGTTTCCTGGGGTGGTTCTACCTTCGCCTTCGATCCGGCCGCGCCGGACGTGGCCCAGGATCACTCGTTGGAACGCAACCCGGCCAACGTAGACACCGATAGCGCCGACGACTGGATCGACCAGAGCGCGCCCGATCCGGGCAATGTGGTGCTCGACGGCAGCGGCGGCGATCCGACGGCGACGCCCACACCGGGCGACACACCGACGCCCACAGCCACCGCCGAACCCGGATGCGGCAAGACCGACTCTTACCTGGCTATCTGGGAAATACAGGGCAACGGACATACCTCGCCCTATGAGGGCCAATCGGTCAACAACGTGCGGGGCATCGTCACCGCCGACTTCCAGAACGGCACCGGCGGCCCCTATGAACCGTGGGGCTTCTACGTTCAGGCCCACGAAAGCGACTGCGACGATACCACGTCTGACGGCCTGTTCGTGTACACCAGCTCTAACGCCAAGAACATCGAGGTCGGCGACCTGGTGGAGATAAACGGCGGGAGCGTCGTGGAGTACCAGGGACCTTCTTCTTTCATCTGGGACCTTACGCTGACCGAACTGGAGTGCCGCGGTGGTTGCCAGGTGCAGACGCTGCAATCGGGATATGGCCTGCCGCCGGTGGAAGAGTATGACCCGCCCAGCGACAACGCCAGCGCGCTCGCCTACAACGAAGCCCACGAGGGCATGTTGATGCAAGTAACCACCGACGGCACCGTCATCTCGCCCAGCGACCCTTACAATGAGTTCGCCATCGTACGCGGCGCCGATCAGGACCGTCTGCACCGCGACGACGGCGCGACCGGACACACGATTGTGGTAGACGGGGACGGCGTCGCCGCCGCCAATTGCGGAGAGGATGGCTTCGGCTACATCAAGACCTTTGACACCGTGCAGTACGATCCGGCCAATGGCGCGAGCATCTACGGCCCGCTTACCTACAACTTCAATATGTACAAGGTGCAGCAGGACGACGACACGTATTGTGTCAGTGCCAGTTCCGGCGACGACAGCTCCTACGATCCGGTCGATAACCCCGCCCCGGCGGCCGACGACGACGTGCTGACGATAGCCAGCCTCAACGCGCTGAACTTCTTCGACACCGACGACGATCCGGAGAAGAGCGACCCGGTGCTCACGCAATCAGAGTACGATCTCAAAGCAGCGAAGCAGGCGGCGGCGATCTGCAACAGCAGTGGGCTGAACCTGCCGCTGATCGTTGGTCTGCAGGAAGTCGAAAACGACGTCGTCTTGCAGCGCCTGGCGGACGAAGTGAACGCCCTCTGCGGCGTGACCTACGACGTCCACGCGTTGGCCGGGCCGGACGATCGCAGCATCGAAGTGGGCTTCCTGACCCGGGCCGACCGCGTCACGGCGTTAGCCGTCGACGACCGCCAGGGTTGCTCCGCCACCAACTGGGGCATCGATTACGAGAACAGCGACCACCCGCCGGACGTCACCTGCAGCGGCAGCACGCCCTACTATCTGTTCAATCGTCCCCCGATGCACCTGGAAGCGCAGATCACGCTGGGCGGCAGCAACCGCACGGTGCACGTGATCAACAACCACTTCAAGTCGAAGCTGGGCAGCGCCTCTTGCTCCGAGCCCGATTGCACCGACCGGCGCGTGGAACAGGCGCAACATGTGGACAACCTTGTGGATAACCTGCTGGCTGCCGATCCCAACGCCTACGTCATCGTCATGGGCGACCTGAACGATTACTATCATTCCGATCCGCTGGACGTCCTGGACGACACGCACGGCGTGCTGACCAACGTGTGGGGCGACCTGGCAGGCCCGCCCAGCAGCGGACAGGGCACCATCCAACGTTACAGCTACGTCTACAACGCGGTGGCCCAGACGCTGGACCACATGCTGGTCTCGGACAGCATCAACGCCCTGGCGCGCACTGTTTCCCCGCGCCACCTCAACGCCGATTGGCCCGCCTCCCACCAGAGCGACACGTCGATGTATCGCTCCTCAGACCATGACTTCTTGCTCGTAGGCTACGACTTCTCGGGCGGCAGCGAACCGACGCCAACAGCGACGCCGGAGAACACCCCGACACCGGAGAACACACCAACGCCAACGGCCACGCCGGAGAATACGCCCACGCCAACGGCGACGCCAGAAAACACCCCGACGCCGACGGCGACACCGGAGAACACGCCCACGCCCACGCCAACAGCCACGCCGAGCAGCAGTTCCACGATGCACGTGGCCGACCTGGACGGCGCCAGCAGCAACGAGGGATCAACCTGGACCGCGTACGTGACCGTGACCATCCTGGACGGCAGCGGCACCCCCGTGGCCAACGCCACCGTAGACGGCAACTGGAGCGGCGGCGCCAGCGGCTCAGCCAGCTGCACCACGGGCAGCGCCGGCGTGTGCACGGTCAGCCAGAGCGGCATCGCCAAGCGCAATGGCAGCGCGACGTTCAC
>JBMCFH010000287.1:0-4170 GCA_048620455.1 Chloroflexota bacterium
AGACGCGTGTATCTTGGAGGGACATAGGGTTAATAGTAGTGTGGATTGGGGGGCGTGCAAGGGTAACTCCAGCACCTTGTGCACGGTCCACTGTTCGTCACGATTCAGCGCGATAAATCCTTTACCGATGTGAGCGTGGCGGCCGGGCCTGACTGTTCTTTATCCCTGTCGCACCTGTTTGTTCTCGCTAGCGAGCGTAGGCCGTTGCGCCACCATCGACAATCAGGGAATGACCGGTCACATAGGCCGCGGCGTCGGAACAGAGCCAGAGCACCGCTGCCGCGGCTTCTTGCGGCTTACCGATGCGCCCAAAGGGAGCGAGTTCCTGGTAGCGGGCTTCCACTTGTGCCAGCGCCTCGTCATCATCGCCGGCTGCCTGCCGCATCACTCCCTCCAGCATCGGCGTGCGAAAAGCGCCGGGGACGAGCGCGTTCACACGAATCCCGTGCGTGGCATACTCCTGGGCGGCGGACTTGGTCAGCGCCAGCACGTCCGCTCTGCTGGCCGAGGCGGCGTTCTTGAAGACGCAGTCCAGTGCCGTCCGGACCGCAGGGTACAGTTGGAAAGCGACGTAGCCTACAGCAACGTTCTCCCGTTCTGCAATCAGCACAGTAGAGGACGGCACGTCGGCAACCGCTTAGAGGAAGCGCTCCGCGGACGCCTACAGTTGTTCGAGCGGCAATTCTGCGGCCCACAACTAATCCACGCTGTGTAGAATGCGGGCATTGCGCCCGCGTCTTCCGTCTGAGCCTCGCGCACTGCCATTGCTACCTGCTCTGACATGATATCACAGCCGGGGATATCAGCTTCCTTCCCTTCTCTCAATGACGATACCTCATGCCTCTGGAAAAAACTCCACATCTACCAGCGTTTCCAGCTCGTTACCAAAGTCAGGGTTCGGCCAGGCGGTTGCCCGTGCCAGATAGCGACGCAGCTTCTCATTCGGCGCCATCTCGTGAATCATCCATTGTTCAAGTTCGCCACCCTTGGCCCGGGTCACGCCGGCACTTAACAGCCAGCCCAACCAGGCGAGCGGATATAGCGCCAGGTAGAGGTGCATCCGCCGGGGCAGCCCCGGATCCTGAGCTGTGTGGCCAGCCAGATAAGGTTGCAGGAACGGCTGCCACTCCTCCCATTCCAGCAAATCTTCCTGATTAGGCGCCGTGACGATATCCGCCAGATCCTGCGCCGCATCGCGCAGACCGCAATCTTCCCAGTCAACCAGGCCCAGGCGCCCGTCCGGCCGGGCAATGACGTTGGCGAAGCGGGCATCGGCGCGGCAGAAACAAAGCGACGGACTTCCCTCCGCCAGTTCGCCAATTTCGGAAGCCCGTTGTTTCAGTAGCGTGAGACACATCTCGGCCGCACGTAAACCGGCAGGAAAGGCCGCCTGCGCCCACCCAGCATACTGGCCGAATATCTCGCCGAAGCGCTCCATTTTTACTGAAAGCGGAGTCTCGGAGCCCCGCGAGTTCCATAGCTTTTCGGCAGTCACGTTGTTTATCATCAGCCACACCGACGCCAAATGCTTCAACTCATCTGGCGACGGCCGGCGGCGGTCCCACATCTCACCGGACATAAAATCGTAGACGACAAGTGGGCGGGAGTGCGCGCCATGTGACCTCCGTAGTAGAGGCCGAGGTGCTACGTCCAGCCGCGCTACCAACCGCAACCCCTCAAATTCGCGCAACGGTGCTTCGTCATACTCCTCCGGCTTCAGGAACTCTTTGACGATCAGGTGCCGGTTTCCGGCGTAAGCGTCGTAGAGACGGTTGCTCTGGTAGCTGAGTGCCGGGCGGAGCGATACACGCACCGACGTGGGCGTCACGCCCGCAGCTTCCGCCGCTGCGTCTCTTATGTATGGTGTCATAATCGTTGCCTCCCGAACCTATTCTCAGGTCGGCACTCAATATTTAAGGCAAAATCGTGAAGTAGTCGGCGTGTTTGGGGCGGATCATACGGAAATCCCGCTGATCGAGCGTCAGCACAATTCCAATGTTCAACCGCTCAGCAATGGCCACAATGGTAGCGTCTGTAAAATCGAGCGCGGCATCGTCGTATTGTTCCAAAATCTGGTAGGCACGATGCAGATCGGACGATGACAAGCTCTCAATTTGCCATTGGGGATCGCGGAGCTGATTGACGAAGCGTCGCATGGCGCGATGGCTGATATACCGTGCAATCAAATAGGTGGCCTCGGGCAGCACGGTCACGGGGATGGCCATCTCCTGTCCCAGGCTGTGGGCGACCCGAACACAGGACTCATGCTGCTTTTCAAGCGGATTGGCCAGAGAGACGAGAAAGCTTGTGTCAGCGATGACGTTCAAGAGGCTTCATCTCGTCCTGCCCACAGCAGTTCCTCATCCCTGCCGCCAGAGAGATCCATGGCCACGGCATCTTCACCGGCCACGCCAATTAGCCCCAGGAGCGGATGCTCAGGCGGCGATTCCTCTTCTACCCGGGTCACGTAGTCGGCCAGGGCCTCGCGAATGACGTCGGCTTTGGAGCGGCCACTTTCGCGCGCGATCTGCTCAATCTTATAGAGCAGTTCTTCTTCTGCCATAATGGTTGTGCGCTTCACCGGAAAACCTCCAGGTTATACATATATAATGATGATAGCATATACTGCGGGGCGAGGCAATGTCGCTGATTGAGATCTGGACAGATCTCGAAAGGGCGGGCAAATTAGAGTGGGAGAGAACAAGGAAAGAGCACGGAGGGTGCCAATGGAAGAAACGGAGAGCAATGATTTAAGCGATTATCTGGAGGTGCTGGACCCGCTCATCGGCGATGCGCGTACAGGGCACACGGCGCAAGGCATCGTGGAGGGGATCGTAGCCACCGGCAGCTTATGTATGAACCAGATAGCGTCTTTTTCCCCCTCGCTTCGAAGGGCAGACGGGGGCTTATAAACAGGTGCGGCGACTGGTGGCAGGCGAGACGGGCAAACGGTCGGAGTTGACAGAGGAGCGACTGAGCCAGGCACTGCAAGAGGCCGCTGTGGAGCAGCTGGCGGGAGCGGAGGAAGTGTGGGTCGCGTTAGATACGAGTGACCTACGCAAGCCGCATGCGGCGGAGATGGAAGCGCTAATGGAAGTACGCGACCTGGAGGGGCGGCTGGTGCCCGGCTACCGCGTGTTGAACGCGCTGGGCATCACGCCGGGCGCGAGAGGGCTTCTCTACCACCGGCTCTTCAGCAGTCATGAGGAGGGCTTCAAGAGCGAACCGCACGAGTACCGGAAGGCGGTGACCCGCGTAGGCGCGGCTCTGGCGCAAGAGGAGGAAGCGCCGCAGGTCACCTGGCTGCTGGACCGCGCCTTTGACGACCAGGCGCTATGGGGCACCATCTGGGCTCAGGAACAACAACTGGTCTGCCGCCTGAAGCAGCTAGACCGTGTGATACGAGCGCCGGACAAGGCCGGTCGCTGGCGCCAGACGAAGGTCGAGCGCTATGGCTTTCGTCTGCCGGAAGTGGCACGAGTAGAGACAGAGATGCGCGTACGCCTGGGCCATCAGCGCCGCGCCAAGAAGCAGAAGGTAACGGTGCTGCTCTATGCCGGACCGATGAAGGTGACTTATCTGGTGGGACGCGAGCAAGACCAGGAGCCACAGACCAAACAGGTGTGGTTGCTGCGCGCGCAGATTATTGGCACCAGCAACCGCCTCTGGCTGATGACGGACCATCCTATCACCTCAGAGGAGGAGGCCCGACGCGTCTTTCAGATGTACCGTATGCGCTGGGCGGTGGAGGACGCCTTTAAGTTCATCAAGCAGAGCCTGGGCTGGGAGGAGGTGCAGGTGCTGAGCCTGGACGGCGTCCGCTTCCTGGTGGCCATGGCCGCTGTCGCCGCCGGCTTTCTCTTCAGCTGGGGCGTCACTCTGGAGTGGGAAGCAGTGCAGTTGCTCGCTCGTGCCGGCGGCTGGATTCCCAAGAAAGGCGCCAAGCCTGGCAAAATCGTTCTAACCCGTGGGCTGCGCCGGCTCCTGGACTTCCTGGCCATGCGCTCCCTCCTGCAGCAACACCTCGATGAACACGGTCAACTCCCTGACCAAATCGCCGCTTTCCTCCCTGATGATTTCTGGTAGTCGGAGATCTGTCCAGATCTCAGCGTGAAGTTGAGATCTGGACAGATCTCGAAAGGGCGGGCAAATTAGAGTGGGAGAGAACAA
>JBMCFH010000288.1:0-4139 GCA_048620455.1 Chloroflexota bacterium
TCGTAGCCAAAGCGCCACGGCTCATCGTCCATTATCAGGTCCTCCAGCCGCGCCTGGCGCAGCGCTTCGAAGCGAGGCCGCATCTCCTCCACACTGTCGCCGCCCAACTTCTGCAGCAGGGCATCCGCCAGCGTAATGGCCATCATGGCCTCGCCGACCACCGCGGCGCGGGGCACGGCGCAGAAGTCGGAGCGCTCATACACTGTTTCCGTAGGCTCGCCGCTGGCAAGGTCCACAGAGCGGCGGGGGTTGAGCACGGTGGAGATCGGTTTCATCGCCGCGCGCACCACAATTGGCTCGCCGGTGGTGATGCCGCCTTCAAAACCGCCGGCGTTGTTGCTGCGGCGCACCAGGCGTTGCCCGTCCTCGTCGAGGAAGATCTCGTCGTGTACCTGGGAACCGGGGCGCGCGGCGTTGTCGAACGCGGGCCCCACTTCCACCCCCTTGATGGCGTGGATCGAACCCACGGCGTGCATCAGCCGCGAATCGAGCCGCCGGTCCCAATGCACGTGGCTGCCCAGCCCCGGCGGCGCGCCCAGGGCCACCACCTCAAAGACGCCGCCCAGGGTATCTTTGGCCTGCATCGTGTCCCAGATGAGCTGGCGCATGGCCTCCTCCGCCTCCGGCAGCGGGCAGCGAATATCGTTGGCCTCCGCCGCTGCAAAGCGCTGCCGGTATTCCATTTCTGGGGGCAGGTCGGCCGTGACGTCGCCGATGCTGACGACGTAACTGCCGATTTCAATGTCAAAGGCCTGCAGCAACTGGCGACAGAACGCGCCCACGGCGACCCGCGCCGCCGTCTCTCGCGCCGAGGCGCGCTCCAACGACAGGCGCAGCTCGCGGTAGCCATATTTGATGGCCCCGGTGAGGTCCGCGTGGCCCGGCCGGGGCACGGTCAGGGGCTCAATGTCGCGCTCGCGCCATTTGGCGTAATCCAGGTTGGGCAGGCGGATGCCGATGGGGCCGCCGGTGGTGTGACCGTCCATCACCCCCGCCGTGATCTGGATCGCATCCTTCTCGATGCGCATACGCCCGCCGGAGCCATACCCCTTCTGCCGGCGCGCCATGTGGCGGTTTATCTCGTCAAGGTCCACGGGCAGCCCTGCGGGCAACCCCTCCAGGATCGCGGTCAGTTCCGGGCCATGCGATTCGCCCGCTGTCAGAAAACGTATCATCATCTCTACTGCTGGCGCGTCCAGCCCAACTCCTGGGCCTGCTCTATATCCTGCGCGCTGATCTGCACGCGGAAATGCTCCGACGTGGGGCAGTCACAGGCCTGGCACACGGCCAGTTCCACAGCCTCGGACGTCTGCACCTCGATGCCCGCCTCTTCCAGCGCGGTCACCGCCTCGCGAATATCGCCGTACTCGTACGTCTCGGGATCTTCACACTGGGTGCCCCACGGTTGCTCCATCCATACCATCATCTCCGGCGGATAGCCCGTGGGTAGGGCCGGCGTCTCCGCCGCCGGATACTCGTCCGGCGCCTCGGTGGCCTCCGGCGCCGACGGGTACGCCTCCGGTTCCGGCGTGGGCTCGGGGGGCGCCTCGGTGGGCTCCGCCGGCGGGGCCGTCGCCGTCGCTTCCACGGTCGGTGTCGCCGGTTCAGGCTCGGCGGCGCCACACCCGACCAGTACAAACAAGGCAATAAGGGAGATCAGCACGGTGACATACTTCATTCAAGTTACTCCTTTCCTGTCTTGCGCAATGTCAGGCATTTTACCGTGAAGCAGGCGAACATGGTAGAATGCCGCGGACCGTCGGCGCCCTTCGTTCAGACTGCGCTCATGCACGGCGGCGCGATTTCGGTTATGATACGCATCGACCGCCAGAATCATCTGACGGACGGTTCAACAGGACGCAAGGGTCTGCTATGCCATATCTGTTGCGACGGCCTGTGCTGATGTTGGTGATACTATGGCTCAGCAGCATGGCCTGCGCCGTACCAAGCTTCAACAGCGAACCCACTCCCCCTCCCGAGCCCACACCGGAGGGCGACACGATCCTCTTTACTGCGCCCTACGACGTTGCCTTGCAGGCCGGCGCTATGATACCGGGCACAAACGTGCGCTACGTGCAATCGGTCGGCGACGTTCACGAGTTGTCGATTGACGGCCTTCAAGCCTACCGTCAGGTGGGCGATTCTGTCACCTGGCGCGGCATTGTCGCGCCAGGCGTCTTCGCCGACTATCGCCTGCGGCTGCGCAGCGACTTCACCGGCGGTTTGCACGCCGAGGGCGAGGTCAACCTGGCGGTGCTCAACCCCGCCCCGGTAGAGATTCCCCCCACGCAGACGCCGGATGCGTCTATCCACTTCGCCGGCATGCCCATCAACTACTTCGTGCCCGAGGATCACCGCGTGCCTGGAACCACGCTCATATTCCAGGGCGTTCAGAACGACCTGGCGGAGCTGTCGGGCACGGCCAGTTATCCCTTTTTCGCGCGCGACGATTCGCTGCTGTGGCTGGGCCAACTGCGGGACAACGTACACGTGCGCTATAATCTGCGCGTGTCCAGCCTCAGTCAGAACGGCCTGGGCTTGAGCGGAACCGCCGAGCTCTGGGTCACACCATAACCCCTCATGTCTCCAGCCCCCTTCTCACATCCACCGGCTCCCTTTGTAGACCGCAACCCCTATCGCTCGCAGCGCTACCAGAGAAAGGAGATCCCTTCGTTTCAGGAAGCGCGCCAGCGGCTGCCTGAACCGATGCTGCCCCAATATCCCGCCTGGGTCGAAATGTACTGGCGCGGCTGGGAGCTGGCCTGGCAACATCTGCGCCGTCCCCCCGGCGACAGTGGGCTGGTGTCCGATTACCTGCACGACGGCGTCGACGACACCATGTATATGTGGAACAGCGCGTTCATGACCCACTTCGGCCTGTACGGACGCCGCGCCTTTGACTTCCTGGGGACGCTGGATAACTTCTACGCCAGACAGCACGACGACGGCTTCATCTGCCGCGCTATCGATGGCCAGACGGGCGCGGACCTCTACACACCCTTTGACCCCAACGGGGCGGGCCCCAACGTGCTGGGCTGGTCCGAATGGCGCGCCTTTCGCCACAGCCGCGACGAGGAGCGGCTGGCCCGCGTTTTCTGGCCCCTGCTGGCGCTGCACCACTGGTTTCGCCGCCACCGCACCTGGCCCAACGGCCTCTACTGGGCCACCGGCGTGAGTAGCGGCATGGAAAGCCAGCCGCGGGCGCCCGGCGGGCGGTTGCACCACGCGCACTGGACCTGGATCGACGCCAACCTGCAGGCCTCGCTGAATTGCTGGTCGCTGGCGCAAATGGCGCAGATGCTGGACGAGGGTGACCTTGCCGGCGAGTTGAATGAAGAGCGCGCTTTCCTGCAGCGGGAAGTGAACGCCCGTCTGTGGAACGAGGACGCCCGCTTTTACCAGGACGTGGATCCCGCGGGCAATTTCAGCCGCGAGCGCACCATCGGCGCATACTGGGCGCTGCTGGATAAGGAGTTCGTGCCGGAAGCACGGCTCATCGACTTCTTGCGACCGCTGCGCGAAGCAGAAAGCTTCAACCGGCCTCACCGCATTCCCTCCCTGCCCGCGGACAGCGAGTCCTACGACGCCGAGGCCGCCGATGGCTGGCTCGGGGGCGTGTGGGCGGCGACGAACTACATGGTGCTCAAGGGGCTGCGGCGTGTGGGCCAGGCCGCCCTGGCGCACCAGATCGCCATGAACCACCTGGAGAACGTGGGCCAGGTGTTCGAACACACCGACACCTTCTGGGAGTATTACCGGCCGGAAACGGCGGCCCCCGGCGAGCAGGCCCGCCCCCATTTTGTGGGACCCACCGGCCTCAGCGCCATCTCCGTGCTGCTGGAAGATGTGATCGGCATCAGCGTGGACTGGCCCTTGCGCAACGTGGTGTGGGACCGGCGGCTGCCGGACGACGCGCCGGACGCCGGCGATCAGCGCGGCGCCGCCGACCGCCGCTGGGGCGTACGCGGGCTGCCGCTGGGCGAAGATGGCCTGCTGGACTTACTCGGCGACCGGCGGGAGATTGAAGTACGCACCACGGTGCCCGTCAGCCTGACGGTGCGCTATAACGAGACGGAGCTGCAGACCGCCGTCCCCAGCGGCCTGACGGTTCTGGCGCTGGAGTGACGGTGAGCAAAGAA
>JBMCFH010000289.1:0-4099 GCA_048620455.1 Chloroflexota bacterium
TTCTGGATCATCTGGGTGCGCCATTCGCTGCCCACGAAGCCGTTGGAGACGCCGATGGTGAAGGCCTCTTCTGCCGCAGGCTCTTCAGCGTCTTCTTGCTCTTCCTCGTCGACTTCTGGTTCTTCGACTTCCGCCTCGGTCGTCGGCTCCTCCGCTTCCGGGGTGTCTTCCTCCGCTCCACCGCCACAGGCCACGAGGCCCAGGGCCAGGATCAGGAGCAGGAGTAAGGCTAACGTTTTCTTATTCATGTGTCTCCTCCATTTAACTTTACAGAATTAAAACCTACTTGAGTTGTGCTGAATTGTTGTTGCCGCGCTGCGGCGTGGCGCAAACCGATCTCTCAGTGGGAATAGAATACCTCCTTTGGGCCGTAATCAGCCATCTACAACGAAGACATGTTCAAGGGCCAGGGTCATGGCGCCGACGACACCGCTGTCGGTGCCCAGGCTGGCGTACTCGATGCGTAAGTCTCGGGTGGACAGGGGATTGGCGCGGCGCAGGGTGGCCTGCCGGATGGACGAGAGCAGCAGGTGGCCGATGTTGGCTACGCCGCCGCCGATGAGAATGGCGCGCGGGTTGTAGAAGTTGACCAGACCGGCAAGCACGCCGCCGATACGCCGCCCGCTCTCGCGGACGATCTGGCTGGCGTGGCGGTCGCCGGCGGCGACGGCGTCGCCCACGTCCACCGCGGTGAGCGCGCCGTCGTTCTCTTGCAAGCGGCGCGCCAGGAACGGGCTCTCGCCGCTCTGGGCCAGCTGCAGGCCGCGGGCGGCGATGGCCGGTCCGGCAGCCATGATCTCCAGGCAGCCCTGGTTGCCGCAGTGGCAGACGGGGCCGTTGTAGTCGACGCAGATGTGACCTACGTCGCCGGCGCAGCCGTCGCTGCCGCGGTAGACTTCGCCTTTACAGATGATGCCGCAGCCAATGCCTGTGCCTATTTTGATAAAGAGAAAGTTGTCAATGCCCTGACCACCTCCGGCCTCCCGCTCGCCCAGGGCCATGATGTTGACGTCGTTGTCCACGACGACGGTGGCTCGGGGAAAGTGGGAGCGCACGAAGGCTTTAATGGGATAGCCTTCCCAGGTGGGCATCAGGGGTGGGGCGATGAGCACGCCGCGCGAGAACTCCACGGGGCCGGGCACGCCGATGCCGGCGGCGACCAGCCACTCGGCGGAGGCATCCTGGCGCGCCAGCATATCATTGATAATCTGGCAGGCGCGACCCAGGAGCGGTTCGGCGCCCACGCGCACGTCGGCTTCTTCGGCGTGACGTTCCAGAATCACGCCGCGGAAATTGGCCAGCGCAATGTCGAGGCTGGTGGCGCCGATGTCTATCCCGGCGACGTAGCCCAGCCGGCCGTTGATGCCCAGCAAGGCGGGAGGCCGGCCCCCGGCCGATTTGCCCTGACCTACCTCGATCAAGATTTCAGTGTCGCGCAGGCGGTTGACGATGGACGTCATGCTGGCGCGCGAGGTGCTCAGGCGTCGCGCCAGATCGGTGCGCGACAGCGGACCGTCGGTGCGGATGGCGCTGATAACGGCAGCTTCGGCGCTGCTCAGCTGGAAAGGTGTGGTGGTCAAAGGCGGTTGTGATCCATTGGCACGAGGCATCAGACACAATCCTCGATTGTCAGCTCCAGTATCCCTTGCTTCAGAAATCCCGCCGCTTATTTCAGAAGACGGGTAACTTATTTCAAAAGATGACAAAAGTCATTGACACGATAGCACAACGGGATGTGCGTGTCAATGCTTTTCGCCGGATTTGCAGCGGGATCAGCGCAGAGGGCGGGCGGCGGCAGCGAGGCGGTCGTAGGCAGCGTCGTCGATGGTCAGGCTGAAGATGTAGCCGAGGGCTGTGGCCCAGCGTGTGAGGAAGTAGTCCCAGCCGTCGGCCAGCTGTAGATCGCGCTCCGCAATCTGGGAGCGGGCGTGTTGCAGGAACTCCAGATCTCCGTCGTAGTTCAGATCCCAGACCACGCCGTGTTGGGGAAAGGGAGCGCCGCCGCCGAGGGGCGAGCGGCCCGCGTCTGTGGCGTTGACGACCAGGGAGCGGGCGGGCAGGTCGGCCAACAGGCGATCGTTGGCTGCCGCGTCCGTGTTGTGGATAAGTTGCACGGCCATTTCCGCCGTGGACAGGCGGCGCAGCATGCGCTCTACGTGCTGCAGGCGGGCCAGGTCGCGGTCCACCAGCAGCAACTGGCGGGGCCGGTCGTCAATCATGGCGCGCGTGGCGAAGTGTATGAGCAGGGCAATTGCCGCGCTGCCGGCGCCCAGGCAGAGCAGGTCGGCGCGGTGGCGCCGCCAGTAGCCATGACCGAGCAAGCGCGCCATCACCTGCGCAGAGACCTCGGGCTCGATGGCATGGCCCAGCAGGTGTCCTTCATACTTATAGAGGCAGGAGATTCTATCGCAGAGGCCGGCCTCGCTGGTCAGGTCGTCGAAGAGGCGCCCGGCAGCGTGCAGCAGCTCCCGCCCGTGGGCGGCGACGAGAGCGCCTTGAGCATGCGCCTCCTCTTTCAGCCGGGTCACCAGGTCGCGATATGTTTCGTCCGGGGCGTCCGGAGGAAGATCGACGGCGACGAGCTGGGCCTCGCCCAGGTTCAGGATTGGCGCCCAGCTGGAGAAGATGCGCCGGGCTGCCGGGTCGGCGCTACCGGCGCCGATGAGGGACATGGTCGGTTGTGGCGATGGGGTCGTTTCTGTCATGGTGGCCTGTTCCTCTTCCACGAACGGCGGGGAGTGTGACACGAGTCGGTTTTCCGTAGTCTAGGCAGCGTAAAAGGGGCTGTCAAGTGGCATGACGGGCCGGGGCCGTTTGATATAATGCCGGTAGATAACATAACGATAGAACAACTTGCCGGCGCATCACGCTGGAAGAGGAGAACATCATGCACAAAGTAACGATGCTGGGCACAGGCCTGATCGGTCTTTTTTACACGATGACGCTGCACGGAGCGCGCAGCCGCGATCGCGTGCACGTGGTTTATTCGCGCCGCGCGGAGCGGGCGCGAGCGTTCGCCGAGGAGTGGGGCGCGCCAGAGTGGACGACGGACCTGGACGAAGCGATCAACCATCCGGACACGGACGTGGTGGTCATCGGACTGCCCAACAACCAGCACGCGGAAGCCGCGATCAAGGCCGCCCAGGCGGGCAAGGCGGTGCTGTGTACGAAGCCGTTAGGGCGCAGCGCGGCGGAAGCCAAAGAGATGTTGGACGCCGTGGAGGAAGCGGGCGTCTTTCACGGCTACCTGGAAGACCTGGTTTACACACCGAAGACGTTGAAGGCGCTGGAGTCGGTGCGCAACGGCGCGCTGGGCAAGGTGCTGTGGGCGCGCTCGCGAGAGACGCACCCGGGCCCGCACAGCGACTGGTTCTGGGACAAAGAAATATCGGGCGGCGGCGCTATTATCGACATGGGGTGCCACTGTATCGAGATCGGCCGCTCGTTCATCGGGAAAGAGGTGCGCCCGGTGGAGGTGATGTGCTGGGCGGACACGCAGGTGCATCCCATCGAAGCGGAGGACAGCGCCGTGGGCCTGGTGCGTTACGCCAACGGTGCCATCGGCCAGTTCGAGGTGAGCTGGACGTTCCGCGGCGGCATGGATTTGCGCGATGAGATTTCAGGGACGGAAGGTACGATCTGGCTCAACCACTGGCTGCGCACGGGGTTCGACTTCTTCACCTCTGTGGGGCCCGGCGGCTACGTGTCGGAGAAGTCGGAGAGCGAGACGGGCTGGCTGTTCCCCGTAGGCGACGAGGTGGGCGCGCTCGGCTACCGGGACATGATGGCCGATATGTTGAACGCGCTGGACGAAGAGCGGGAACCGATGGAGACGTTCTACGACGGCTACGTGGTCAACGCCATCATGGACGCCGCTTACCGTTCCATGGAGAGCAAGCGCTGGGAAGCGGTGGAGCTGGTGGACTGGCGCGGCTCTGAGGAAAGCGAGGCGGGCGTGGGCATGACGGAGTACGACAAGGACCACTTCCTGATCAAGCAGGAAAAAATGCCCGACGGGCGCACCAAGCTGATCCTGAAGGAAAAGGCCGGCGGGCGCGTGGTGGAAAAGGTGGTCGAGTAGCTGTCGAACGACCTGGCG
>JBMCFH010000290.1:0-4086 GCA_048620455.1 Chloroflexota bacterium
CCTCTTCCGGATTTACGGGGAGAGGTGGGCGGGCGCTCAGGGGACGGCGCCGCTCTCAAGCTGGCGCAGGAGATGCATGACGTCTCCCACGCTGTGCCCTGTGAGTGGCGGGCCGTGACCACAGGCAAAAATGGCGGGCGTCAGCTCCAGCAGTTGCCGCGCCGAACGGCGCGCCGACGCTACGTCGCCGGTGATCAGCCGCGCACCGAGGCCCAGCGTTCCCCGCCTCGTTTGTAGCGCGTCGCCGGCAAAGAGGATGCCGTTTGAGGGATCGAAAAAGGCGAAGTGATCGGGCGTATGCCCCGGCGTAGACACGGCCCTGAGATTGCCTGGGCCCGGCAGCCGTTGACCATCCTTAACGGTTCTAATGGTTGTAGCAGGTACTTTTCTGTAGCGGGCGAAGAGCTTCAGGAGAACGTGCAGCGGGCGAGGCAGGTGGCGCGGCGAGGTTCCCCGTTGTAGCCACTGCCCCGTCTCTGGACCGGCATAGACCTGAGCGCCGGTCGCTTTTTGTAGCGCAGCTACGCTTCCCGCGTGGTCCCAGTCGGCGTGCGTAATCACGATGCGCGTGAGGTCCGCGGGAGAACGGCCGATGCTGCGCACGTAATCCAGGATAGCTGACGCCTGGCCCGGCCTACCGCTGTCAATAAGGGTCAGTTCCTCACCCGTGGCATACAGATAAGCGTTTGCCACACGATCTTCAATCCAGTACAGGCCGGGCATTAGTTCGGCCATAAGGATCCCCTAGCCGTTGTCCCCGTCAGTGAGATGTTGCGCCTTGCGGTCGAAGGCGGCGCGCAGGGCCTGATACTCATCTTGGGGTAGAGGCTCCCTGTTCGCTTTTTGCTTGAAGTAACCGCGCAGCTTGGTGAAATGCATGGCGGGGATGTTGGAATCATCCAGGTCTAGCTCGCCGCTGTTCTTGGCGGTGAAGACGATGATGGCGCCAATGGGCACCTCTTCCACCTCTGGCGCTTCCTTGTTGATGTAAGCCGCCAAAGATTTCACGGCGTTCTCTGCCTCGCGCGTGGGATTACCCAGCGATTCCTGGCTGAAGAGCTTGCGTAGGAAACTGACACCGCGCTGCTTCCAGCGATCGCCTTCCACGCTGACATCGCCGGGCTGGAATTTGGCGATAAACACAATGGGGCCGGCAGGCATCAACAAGACGTGGGGCGCGGGCAGGAGATAGTGGTACATACGCCCGCGACGCGCCACCGTGCGTAAGGCGTCATCCAGCACTTCGTCGGGGCGCGGGCTGCGCAGGTAGCGGTGCGCCAGATAGAGGCCGACCTGGGAAAGCAGCCAGCCCAGCGGCAGCGCCAGGACCTGTAGAAACAGATAACGCTCGGGGTCTACGAACCCCAGCACAAGGCCACCGACCAGGATAAGAAAGCCGACGAGACTTGCATATTTACTGAAGCTTTTCATGCGGGCAATGCGGGCTTCGTCGCGAAATACCTTCATGCTTCGTCCGCCCGGCCCACGTTGTTGTCATATTTGCCCAGGACCAGACAGGCATTCTGTCCGCCCAGGCCGAAAGAGTTGCTCATAGCCACCTGAATATCTGTTTCGCGTGCCTGGTTGGGCACGTAGTCAAGGTCACAATCTGGGTCCGGTGTCTCATAGTTGATGGTAGGCGGCAGGACGCCTGTGTGCAAAGCGTAAGCGCAGAAGATCGCTTCCAGCGCGCCGGTGCCGCCCATGGCGTGCCCCATGACCGATTTGGTGCTGCTGACCGGGATCTCGTAGGCTGCTTCGCCAAAGAGGCGCTTTATGGCCAACGTCTCTACGCGATCGTTGATCGGCGTCGAAGAGCCGTGAGCGTTAATATAATCCAGTTCTGTTAGCTCAATGTCTGCATCTTCGATGGCCCAGCGCATGGCGCGCACCGCGCCGTCTCCCTCTGGATCCGGCGCCGCCACATGATAGGCGTCAGAGGATGACGCATGGCCCAGGACTTCAGCGTAGATCGGTGCGCCGCGCGCCAGCGCCTTGTCCAGCCGCTCCAGAACCACCACCCCGGCGCCTTCGCTGAGCACAAAACCGTCGCGGTCGCTGTCAAATGGCCGCGATGCTCGTTCCGGGCAGTCGTTAAAGCCGGTGGACAGCGCGCGCATCGCCGAGAAACCGGCGAGCGCCGCTTCGTGAACCAATCCTTCCACGCCGCCCGCCAGTATCCTGTCCGCCGCGCCGCGACGGATGAACTCCGCCGCCTCGCCCAATGCCTGGGTGCCGGTGGCGCAGGCGGCGATAACGGTGCTGATGGGACCCATCGTGGAAGCCATGACGCTGACGTGGTGGCTGGGCATGTTGGGCAATGAAGCAGTGAGCGAAAAGGGGCTGACGCGTGATAGGCCCTTTGTGCGCAGCACCTGCAACTGCTCGTCGGCCTGGTCCAGGCCGCCCATGCCGGTGCCGATGACGACCCCGGTTCGTTCTGGATCGGGCACCGTTTGCGGCAGCTTGCTATCGCTCAGGGCCATGGAGGCGGCGGCAACAGCCAGCTGTGACGCGCGTGACATGCGCCGGGCCTCTTTGAAATCCATATAGTCGCGGGGATTAAAATCCTTTACTTCGCCTGCGATGCGGCAGGGAAACTCGCTGGCGTCAAATTGTGTGATGGGGCCCACACCGGAGCGACCGGCGACGGCGCTTTCCCAGCTTTCTGCGGCAGTGTGTCCCAGGGGACTCATAGCTCCCATACCCGTAATGACGATGCGGGGTCGGCCGCGTTTATCGACATATTGAACCATAAGATTCGACTTGCCTCACTCTTCCATATATTCATTACAGCCGGCGTGGCTGTACGTCGCTTGCAGAAAGCGCCGGCTCCCGTGTCAAAAAAGCGGCGGAGGGCTCAGTTGCCGCCTACGCCGTGGCGGATGGCGTCAACAACTTCCTGCTGGACAGCCTGCCGGGCCTGGCCCACCGCCTGTTTGATGGCATAGGCGTTAGACCGGCCATGTGCAACTATTACAACACCGTTCACGCCCAAAAGTGGCGCACCTCCTACCTCATCCGGGTTCAGACGTTGTCGCACGCGGTCGAAGGCGGGCCGGGCCAGCAGTCCACCAACGGCGGTAAGCGGGTTCGATTTTATCTCTTCGCGGATCAGGCCCGACATGTAAGCGGCAATGGCCTCGGCCGTCTTGAGGATAATGTTTCCGGTGAAGCCGTCGGTGACGCCGACGTCAGCCTCGCCCTGCACAAACTCTTTGGGCTCCACGTTCCCCACGTAATGGAGCCCGCTGCCGGCAAGGAGGGGGATCGTTTCCTTGATCAGTTGGTTTCCTTTACCCTCTTCCTCCCCGTTGGAAATGAGCGCCACGCGGGGACGATTGACGCCGCGCACGCGCTCCACGTACAGGCTGCCCATCTGTGCGAACTGCAGCAGATGTTCGGGGCGGGCGTCGGCGTTGGCGCCGTTGTCGATGAGCATGGGACGGCCGGCGATGGGGAACATGACGCCCAGCGCCGGCCGTTTGATGCCGCGAATGCGACGTAAGGTGTGCAACATAGCCACAGCCAGCACACCGCCGGTGTTGCCTGCGGAGACAAAGGCATCCGCGTCGCCCTCTTTCACCAGGTTCAGGCCCACGTGCATCGAGGAGTCTTTCTTCCGGCGGGACGCCTCGCTGGGCTTGTCCGTCATGCCGATCGTCTGGCTGGCGTGAACCACGCTGAGGCTCAACCCTTTGGTGTCCTGCCTGGATAACTCGGCGCGAATCTGCGACTCGTCGCCGACCAGGATGATCTCTTCTCCGAACTCGCGCGCGGCGTCTACGGCGCCGGCCACGTCAGGTTGTGGATGGGCGTCACTGCCCATAGCATCGACAACAATGCGCATCGTATCGTCACTTACCTTTCAGGACCGTCGCCCGCTACGGTGGCAGCCGCTATTCCCATGAATTTGACGTCGGCGAGTGATCCATTGCAATGGGCGGATTCTACCGATGGGCGATTTTTACGTCAAACAGGGGCTTTCGTTCGAAACTGCTTGACAAACGTGAATCTGCACCTATAATGAATGCAGATATCGATATCTATCAATATGATTGAGCGATGAAACGGATCACTTTTGCC
>JBMCFH010000291.1:0-4055 GCA_048620455.1 Chloroflexota bacterium
TGTGCCAGGGCTGCCCGCTGCTCTGTCCACGCCTCTGACACTCTCGCGCCGTCGATTGCTTCGAGGGCAAGGCAGCGCTGGAGTTCCATGAGATCGTGCGGGTCGGTCGCTTCGTTGTTGCGCAGACAGCGCACGGCCGATTGCCAGGCAGCGCTCTCGCGCAGTCGCTGCAGGGAGGCTGCCTGCTGGCTTTCCAACCACCGTTGCCAGTGGGTTGACAGCTCAGACGGCAGCGCATCATACAGGCGCGCTGCTTCCAGCGGGCTTGCCATGAGATGGTCCAGTAGGTTACGCAGCCGACGCTCACCAAATGTGGAGAAGAGAAAAGCGTGTTCCTCGCTATCCGCTCCCCAGGCCAGGGCTTCTTCGACGGATTGCTGTTTGAAGAGTACGGCGTCAGCTTCTTCCAGCACGCTGAAACGAGGATCGACGTTTGCTTCCGCGGGATGGGCGCGCAAGATAGTGGTGCACAGGCTGTGAATGGTGCCGATACGCGCCGCGTCGAGCTGTGCATAGCGGTTTTCCCATATGGCGCGCTCGTCTGTGTCCGGCGCTTCCTGTTGCAAGTAGGCGGCAATAACCTTGCGCACCCGGTTGCGCATTTCGCGGGCGGCCTTGCGTGTGAAGGTGATGGCGACTATCTGTTGTGGCTCAAAGCCGTCTGCGAGGAGTGAGAGATAGCGAGCAACCAGCGTTAACGTCTTCCCGGCGCCGGCGCCGGCGGTGACCACGACGTCACACCCCCGCTCTGTGATCGGCGGTCGTTGCTCTTCGCTAGGCTGAAGCTGCTCGACGATAGGGTGAACCATCGTTTACCAACTCCTCGGCGGCGAGTAATGCCAGCAAAAGGCGGCAGCCGGGCAGTACGTCGGGCACCCTTCTGAAGGCGGCTGCGGTCTAAAGTCACCGGCCCGCACCCCGCGCACCGCGCGCCAGGCGTGGTCGCGGGCCAGTTGTATGGCTTCCTCCGGACCGAGGTCGCCCAGTCGCAGGCTACTTCTCTCGGCGTGCTGGACGTGCCAGTAGAATCCATCCACCACACGACCCAGCTGTAAGGCTTTCTCAGCAGCCAGAGCATAGAGCGGCAACTGGATCTTACGCCCCTGGCGCAGGGCGCCGGCGCCATAGCGGTAAGGGCCGGCTGTCTTGTAATCGATAATGCGCACCTGGCCCTGATCGTCGATGTCCACGCGGTCGATCACACCGTGCAGGCGGAAACGGTCGTCATTGTCACCCTCAACGGCGAGTGCTCGCGGCCCAAAGAATCTCAACTCGAAGTGAGTGGGCTGAAATTGCGTAGAAGCGTCGTCCATTTGTTGCGCCATTTCGTGTAGACTGCGGCGCACGTTGGCGATAATTTCCTGGCGTGTCTGTTTCCACCAGGCGGTGGCGCGGAAGCCTTCACGATGTGGCGCGCGGTCCAGCAAAGGCGGCGCCACTTCATCCAGGGCAGCGTCCAACGAGTGGGGATCGTTGCGCCTGTGCGGCGGCGTGTTCTGGAAGACCTGCTCGAGAAGCCGGTGGTAGATGCTGCCCAGTTGCCGGGCGTCCAGTCCGACTTCCGGCTCGGCGCGGGCCTCTTTGTGCAAGACGTCGCCGATGAAGAAGTAGAAGGGGCAGGTGAGATAGCGTTCCAGGCGGGTGGCGCTCCAGACAGATGCAGGGCCGAAAGAGCTCTGGAGTTCCGGTGAAAGTTCGTGTAGCGAACCGTCGTGCGCCGTTTCCTGTGCATCGTAACGGTTGCGAAAGAGACGTCCGGCCCGTTGCACCTGCCTCCATCGTTGCGGCCAACGGTCGTCGCACCAGCGGAGCGCTCCCTGGTGTTCGGTCAGGCAAAGGCTCTCCAAAAGTTCGGCCGTTGACGCCGCCGTCTGTGGTCGCGGCGCTTCTTCTGTCTCGACGCGTTGTGGCTGCAGCGCCAGAAGTCGCTTCACTTCCTCCCAGAAGGGCGATGGTTCCCAGGTAGCGCCACCCTCGGCCAGGCGGGGGCGGGTTAGCAGCAATTTTTGCCAGGGCCGGATGATCGCTTCATAGAAGTACTCTGCCTCCTCGCTTGCCACGCTCGATTCCAGCGGGAAGCTGTGTTCCTCGCGCAGCCGCCGGCGGTCATTTTCGCGTAGGAACGGATCCTCTGTAAGCGTGGCGGGAAATGCGCCTTCCGCCAGACCCAGGAGAGCTACGGCGCGAAAGGGCACGCCCCGGGCCTGATGGAGCGGCGCAACGAGGATCGCTTCGCTCGCGGGTTGCGGCTGGTAGCGCGTTGCATCCACGGCCCCTGCCAGTTCCTCGACAAACTCCGCGTAGGTCAGCGACCGCTTTAAGAGTCCGCTCTCTTCAGCCCACAGCAGACTGCGCAGGATGTTCTTCAGCATGCGAAGTGCTGCGATATCACGCGCGGCGGTTCCCAACCTACCGTCGTCATCGGACCTGTCACCGGCCCGCGCCCGGGCCACGATGTTTAGCGAGAATTCCGGGCCGGAGGCGGCTGAGGGCAACGTCTCCTCTTCTGTCCCCAGTATCGCTTCTAGCCAGACGACGTGCTCGCGCCAGGAGCGCTTACCGGCAGGTGGGCGCAGCCGTTGCAGAAAGCGCTCGAACTTCTGCTGCAGCCGGCGCGCCGTTTCACCCTGCGGCGCTGACGTCACGCTTTCACCAGATTCTGGGTCAGGCGTGGTGACTTCTGGCAGCGCGGCTGCGGCCGAGAGCGCTTCCACCCATTGCTTGCGCCCGCCGACGACGCGCCACTGCCGCGCCAGGGCGTCCAGGCGGGCGACGTCTGTGGGCGTGAAGTTGAGCGCGCCGCGCCAATCGAAGTATGGCGAGCGCAGCGCGCCGATGACACTGCGCCGTGGCAGGGCCGGTTGCCACGCTTCTGGCTGCTGCTGGCTGTCGCCGTTGCCCGCGGGGAGCATGAGTCGCAGCAGGGTGAGGAGCGCGGAGACACATGGATTTTGGGCCAGAGGCAGCCCCTCCAGGATGTAGACAGGCATTTGGAATTCAGCGGCAGTCTGTTCGATGAAGGGCGTGTATGGTTGTAAGTCGCGGGCCAACAGCGCCAGTTCGTGCGGTCGCGCGCCGTCATGCACGATGCGCTGCTTCAGCCAGCGCAGCGCTTCACGCACTTCAACGGCCGGATTTGGCGCTTCTACTAAGTGCACCGCCCCGTCATCTGGGTGCTCGGTTGCCGCTGTTTCAAAGAGATTTCGCCGTAAGTGGGCCAGCGCGCCAGCGGGAACCGATTCTGCTTTCTGCGGTAACGGTTGCGCGCGAACGTTGAGCCGTTGCTCCAGTTCGCGCCTTGTGCGGTGGAAGCGACGGTGTGCGCGGCGAGGGGACTCCGCGTGGGGCTCGCCGGTGAGTGTGATGATCAGTTGGTCGACTCGCTGCCCCAGCTGTTGCAATAGCGCTATCTGTGTCTGGGTGAAGCTGTCGAAGCCGTCGACCACCAAGAGGGGCCACCGGCGCATCTGGCCGACGGAGTCGTCTTGCAGCGCCGTCACCGCCATCCATCCCAGGCCACGGTAGTCGGCCCACTGCTGTTCTTCGAGCAGTGCATCGTAGTGCTCGTAGATCTGAACCAGCTCAGCCAGACGCGCTTCGCTACCCAGCACAGTAACGGCGTCGTTTAGTTGTTGGGGCGTCAACCGGGTGGACTTAAATTCGCTGAGCAGGCGTTGTAACTCTTGAATGAAGCCTGGACGTTTTCGTAGAGCGTCATAGTGTGCCAGGTCGAGCTGGCCAATCACCGCGCGAATAAGCCTATACTCAACAGTTTCGTCAATGCGCGTAAAGGTTTTTCCGGCTGAATCGAGGCAGGTAACGTACAGATCGTCGAAGGTCATCACTTCAACGCCAAAGCACCCACCCAAACCGGTTGCGCCGGGCCCCTGTACGAGCCGCCCGTGCCAGCTTATTGCCTGTTGCCGGTTGGCGACACAGACGCGCGCGATATGTTGCAGGCCGGTCGTCGCCTGACGTACCAATTGTAGGGCGTATTCTGTTTTACCCGCGCCGCCGGGGGCCACGAGCAGAGAAATAGACATAGTCCCTCCCGG
>JBMCFH010000292.1:0-4053 GCA_048620455.1 Chloroflexota bacterium
CGTGCTACAATAGGGGCCAGCAGTTAGCCTATCGTCCATTTCCGCCGGCCGTGCAGGTAAGGAGCCGCTATGAGCGAAAGAAGCAGAGATCTATACCACGCCCTGCGCAACACAGTCCTTCTCGTGGCTGCTATACTGGGTCTGCTCTGGTTTCTCTTCGAAATCCGAGAAATGCTGCTGCTATTCCTTTTTGCCAGCAGCATGGCCGTCGTCGTCAATAGCCCCGTGACCTGGCTGGAAAAGAAAGGGCTGCCCCGGCTGATCGCCGTGTTCCTCGTCTTCGGTGCGATCATCGCCATCCTGGCCCTGCTGGCCTGGCTCCTGGTGCCGCGCATCGCCGCCGACGCTGCCACGCTGATTCGCGATCTGCCGTCCTACGCCGACAACGTGCGCGACTGGTTTCTGGGCCTCGTTTCACAATATCCGGGTCTGGAGGAGACCTTAGGGCTGGAAACCGGCGTTGTTTCAGACGCCGGCCTCTCCTTCGTCAGCCTCGTTCTGCGCCCGCTGGGCCGCTACTCGTTCTCCCTGCTGGGATGGGTGGCCCTGATCATCTTTCTCACCAGTACCGTCCTGTACATGGTCGCCTATCCGCTGCCCCTGCTCCGGACTTACCAGCAGCTCCTGCCGCCTGCGCGTCGCGAGGACGGGGTGCGCGCCTTTGTCAATGCCTCTGAGATGATCGTGGGCTGGATCCGGGCCAACGTCATTGCCGGCGCCCTGGAAGCTGTCGCCGTGGCTATTGCCCTCTCGCTGCTCAACGTGCCCGGCGCCCTGCTGTGGGCCGCGCTGGCCTTTTTTGCCGAGCTGGTGCCGCGCCTGGGTCTCTACCTGATGGCCCTGCCGCCCACCCTGGTTGCGCTCTCCGTGGATCCCCTCAAAGCGGTGTGGGTCATCATTTTCTACATCGCCCTGGATCAGGTCATCGGCAACCTAGTGTTGCCGCGCGTGCAAAAGCAGACCATGGACATCCACCCCGTTCTGATCCTCTTCGCCATCCTGACCCTCGCCGCCGCCTTCGGCATCGTCGGCGCCTTACTGGCGACGCCCCTGGCAGCCATTCTCAAAGCCTTCTACCAGGCGTTCTACCTGGAGCACCAGGAGCCCGATCCCCTGCTTAACCGCCGCGTGCAACAGATGCTCCACGTGGATCTCGCCGCCGGTCCCGCCGGGGACGATACCGCGTGAACTGCCTGCCTGTGGGCCGCAGAACAAGATAAGAAACAGCCCCACCCCCTTCAAAAATCGCTGCCTCTGTGTCACAATGCACACAATGGAAACGCAGCGCTCCTTCCGATTACGTTCCCGGCTGCCACTATTGTGGCTTGCCGCAGCCGGCGTCGCCGCGCTCCTGTTGCCGGACCGCATCTGGAGCACGCTTCTGGTAGGCCTGGGCGGCATGTTCGCCGTGGCCTACATCTGGGCGCGTCATCTGGCGCGCGGCCTGCACGGTCAGCGCCGCCTGCGCTTCGGCTGGGTCTCCGTCGGCGACCGGCTCTCTGAAGAGTTTGTGCTGGCGAACCACAGCGTGTTGCCCGCCTTCTGGGTTGAAGTCGCCGACGAGTCAAACGTGCCCGGCTACCGGCCCGGCGTGGTGCGCAGCGTGGGCGCCACCGATGAACAGCGCTGGCGACAGGAAGCGATCTGCCGCCGCCGCGGGCAATACCGCCTGGGTCCCTGGCGTCTGCACAGCGCGGATCCCTTCGGCATTTTCACCGTCACCATTCGCTATCCGCAGTCGGACGAGATTATCATCCACCCGCCCATTCACAGCGAGCTGCCCATTCCCCTGCCCGCCGGGGAGAGCAGCGGGCGCAGCCGGGCGCGGCGCCAAAGCTGGCAGGCAACGATAAACGCCGCCAGCGTGCGCGATTACAGACCTCAGGATCCCTACCGCTGGATCCATTGGCCGACCTCTGCGCGACAAGACAGCCTCTTCGTGCGCCAGTTCGACCTGGACGCCGCCGGCGACGTATGGCTACTGCTGGACCTGGACGCCGCTGCGCAGCTTGGCGACGACCTTCAGGGCACGGAAGAACACGCCGTGCTGCTCGCCGCTTCCCTGGTGGCCCGCGCCCTGCACGAAAATCGCGCCGTGGGCCTGGCAGCCTATGGTCAGACCCCACACGTCATCCCCCCGGGTCTGGGCGAAGGACAGGCGTGGCGCCTGCTGCGCGCCCTGGCACTGGTCACCGCCGACGGCGACACCTCCCTCACCCTCGCCCTCCACGACCTGAGGCGCGTGGCGCAAAGCGGAAGCGCCGTCATCGTTATTACGCCCAGCGTGGATACCGCCTGGCTGCCCACCCTGCTGGACCTGGAGCAGCTGGGCCTGGAGAGCAACGTCATTCTCCTGGATCGCCCCAGTTTCGGCGGGGACGGTCACAGCCAACGCCTCTGCGAAACGATCCAGGAACTGGGCTGCAACTGCCACGTCGTCTACCAGGGTCAGTTACAGGCAGCACAGGTCGCTCAAGAGCAGCGCGGCTTCTGGGAATTCAAGACGCTGGCAACGGGCAAAGTGGTCGTCGTCAAAGAACCACAAGACACAAAAGGCGCGAGGTGATACGTTGCCATTGGTAGAATCGTTCTTGAATCAGCGCGCTCGCTCGCGACGGCCCCATCGCGAGACTCTGCTCTTTCTGCTGATGGGTCAGACCAGCCTGCTCATGCAAGTGGCGCATCCCAGCGTGGCCCGCGCCGTGCGCGAACACAGTTCGTACGATAGCCAACCGATGCGGCGTCTGTGGCGCACCTACGATCTGAGCATGAAGCTTTTTACCGGCAGCGAAGCCCAGGCGCGAGAGGCGGCGGCGCAAATTAACCGCACCCACCGGCCCGTGAAAGGCGCCACCTATGACGCCCGCGACCCGCAGCTGGGCAAGTGGGTCTGGGCTACGCTGATCTACGGCGCTCTGCGCGGTCACACCCTCTTTTTCGGCGACCTCGAAAGGGCGGAGAAGCAGGTCGTCCTGGACACCTTCCGCCGTCGCGGTGCCCTATTGGGGTTGCGAAACAACATGTCGCGCACGGTCGACGACCTCCACCGGTACATAGACGAAATGATCGCCACGGGTGAGGTGGGCGTTGGCGACGATGCCAGAGAGATTGCCCGGCTCATTCTGGGCCCCGTCCCTGCTCCTCTGCGCCCCCTGACCGCCTACCTGGCCCGCGCCACGCTCCCCGCCGCCCTGCGCCGCCAGTATGGCCTTTCCTGGTCCCCCCTCTCCCGGCGCGCCTTCGAGAACCTCGTGCGCCCCACGGCCAATGCCCTGCTCCCTCACCTGACCGCCGAGATGATCTGCCTGGAAGCCGAACGTCTGTAAGCGCCGCCCGGGCAACAGGCGCGTTCTGCCGCCCCGCGGCAGCCCACGGCGACCGCCAGGAATCCTCACTTCCTGCCCTGACTTGATCCAGATCATGTGCAAAGCGCGATCCTGACCTTACGCTACTACTACAAACGACGAATTAACCTCATTCGAGGGAGAAGTACGATGACACCGATTGGTTTATTTTACGGAACCAACACCGGCTTTACCGAAGTAGTCGCCGGTATCATTCAGAAAGAGTTCGAGATGGTGGCCCCCCATCTAATCACGGCCCACGACATCAGCGCCGAACCGATCGAGACCATGCTACTCTACGATTACCTCATCGTTGGCTGCCCTACCTGGAACGTGGGCCAGCTACAGGATGATTGGGACGACGTATTCCTGTCTCTGGAAGATCTGGATCTCAGCGGCAAAAAGATCGCCATCTACGGGCTTGGCGACCAGTATGGCTACCCCGAAAACTTCTGCGACGCCATCGGCATCCTGGGACGCAAGTTTAGAGAACAGGGCGCGGAACTGGTGGGCTTCACCTCCAGCGAAGGGTACCAGTTCAGCTACTCGCGCGGCGTCGAAGACGGGCAGTTCATGGGGCTGGCCCTGGACGAAGACAACGAGAGCGATCGCACAGAGGAACGCGTCATCGACTGGGTCTGGCAACTGGTCGATGAATTTGACCTGGTACACCTGTTAGAGCCGGTGATGTAGCGGGCGGCGGCAAAAT
>JBMCFH010000293.1:0-4019 GCA_048620455.1 Chloroflexota bacterium
GATACCCCAGGAGGGACTCGAACCCCCAACCTACGGATTAGAAGTCCGTTGCTCTATCCGTTGAGCTACTGGGGCATGCTACACATAATTCTAGACTTTCGGTTGCCCCCCGTCAACTGTAAGAGGTTGTTGTCGATACAACGCTTACTGTCGCTCGGCCGGCGGCAGCCGGCGAAACAAATGGACCGCGCCGCCGTCTCCCAACGCCGCGTGGTTCACAGGGTCCTGCTACTTTCAGGGCCTCAATTGTCGCCGTTGTCGTCCTGGAGGATGGGCCGGATGCCCTGATAGACGCGCGGGCCGCTCAGGGTGCGCAACACCACGCTGCTGGGCCGCTCCAGCCGGTCGGCGATCTCGCGCGCGCTCATGGGCTGGTTGGCGTTGGCCAATAGTACACAAAACACAGCATCGACCAGCGAGCTACGCGCGGTAAAGTCCTGGGGAAGTTTGTTGAAATAGGCCTGCAGCACGTACTGGAAGCCGTCTACCTGGCGCACTTCGCCGGTTTGCGCGTCGATCAGATCCACCTGCTCCATGCCGGCGTCTAGCTGCAGGTCCTCGTCGATGTTCAGGCGCGAATAGAGGTAGGTTTTTAGATCCAGCTCGGAACGTTCCCACCAATCATAGTCGATATAGAAACGAGTATCCTCGGTGGCGCGTTTCAACGCCGGCGCTTTGACTTTCGGGCGTGGACGCTTCGTCAACGTTTCTCCTTTGTTCCTAATTATATCGACGCATGAGCCGGCAACGGGCTCGGCGCGACGATCTGTAGTGATTTAACCTTTAGATGAATCGTATTGCCAGTAGTGATCGCCCATGGGCACAAAGACGGGATTGCCGACCAGTTCGGCGAACACCGGTTCCGGCGGCATGCGCCGCAGCATGTTGATGGCGCTGTACAGGGTCTTGGCGTGAACCGTGCGCTGCGGGTTAAGGCCCGCCAGCTCGGGGAACAGCTCGCGCAGCAAAGAGTCCACGGAACGATCGTGCGATTCCGCGCGCCGCCAGGCGGCGTCCACGGCGGCGACGTAATCCGTGCCTACGATCAGCTGATCATCATAGCCGCACGATATCGTGCGCCGCTCTAGCTCAAACTGAATGCGATTGTCCTCAACCGTGGCCAGGCGCACCCATTCCCGTTGACCGCGCCGGCGGTCGTAGTCCAGGAGGACGACGCCGGGTTCTTCGCCGGGGCGCAGGCTGATAAAGCCGCCGATGGGAATTTCGTGCTCTCGATACCACTCTTCCAGCCCGTAGACGTAACGGTGCGTCTGCACAACCCAGCCCACGATTTCGTCCCCGCTCTGCTCGTCCACGAACACAATGCGCTGCCGCTCGGAGCGGCTGGCGGGGAAGAGCGGGCGCGTGCGCGCGCTCAGCGGCAGGGTGCCGGCCCAGCGATGCGGATAGGTCAGGCTAAGCACCGCCGGCTGCCGGCGCGTAATCGGTTCCAGATCAGACCACTCGTCGTCCAGCTCGCGGATCAGTAGTTTCAACTCGTGCGTCAGGGCGCTGTCGTCATAAGGAATCGGTTCGTAGAGCAACCGCTCGGGCACTTCGCGCACCTGCTTGGGCTCCAGCCGTTGCAGATACCAGCCCACGCTGCCCCGGGGAGCGACCTCGTCAAAGCGGTTGTCCTGGAGCAAGGCGTAGTTCAGCGAGAAAATCTGCGTCTCCTGCGGGGCGTCGTCGCCCAGTTCCAGGTGGGGCAAGATGTCTTCCGGAGACAGCGGGCCGCCCTCGTTTACTTCCAGAACCGCCTCGGCCAGGTTCAGGTGGCCCACGTTTACTTCTGTCAGCAGGCCTTTGAGGAACCAGTGCTCGCCGAGGCGCACGGCGTCTTCGCGCTCCTGCAGCGCCGCTTCAATCTTCTCTGCCACCACGTCCCCATACTGCTCGTTCAGATCCTCGGCGCTACTCATCTCCAGCACTTCGAAGATGGAGCCGTTGGCCTGGTTCAGGACGTGTTCTGTCTCCAGCTCAGAGGCGAACTCCCGCTTTTTCCCGTCAATCTCAACCTGGATGACCGTGAATTGACCGGCCTCAGGGTTGCTGCCCGGACGCACGGAGGTGACCGTGCCATAGGCGAAGTTTAGTGCGGGAAAGACCAGTTCGTCCCCTTCATCATAGCTGGCTTCAGGCTGGTAGACGGCGCGTCCGGCCAATCTCTGTTTGATTTCGTTCTTCTCTTGCGCAACGCGGTGTTCGATGGCAACCAGCGCCAGTTGCTCGGCGGTCTGGGGGCGTTCGATTTCCAGAAAATGGTTGTAGAGTTGCTCGATATCCGACTCAGTGAGGTCGAATTGCGACACCCAGTATGCCTGGGTCTGAGTTTGGGATTGGATCACAACGTTAAGCTCCTATTCGTGAGGAAGGTTGGGATGCAGCGCGCATCCATCAGATAGTAATGCAGCATGAAATTATACCAGTGTGCAGACAGAGTTGCCAATTACGGAAACGGTTCTTCCGTCCACTGCGCACCATCCACAGGCACATCCAAAACGCGCAACTCCCAGTGCAGATGTGGGCCGGTGGAGAGCCCGGTGGAGCCGCCGCGTCCGATAATCTGGCCCGTGTCCACCGTGTCGCCCACCTGTACCTCGATTTCTGAGAGATGGTAGTAGCCGGAGTGCACGCCCAGGCCGTGGTCGATGATCACCGTTTGCCCGCGCAGTTCCAGCGTGCCCGTATAGACCACCTGACCGGGGGCCGGGGCCAGAATCGGCGTGCCCGTGGTGCCCGCGTAATCCACGCCTGTGTGGAAGATGTCGAAAGGACCGCCATTATAGGAGCGGATACCGCCGTATGGGGCCGTGACCACCGTGTCGGTTACCGGCGTCTGGAACAGCCCGTCCCACTGCGGCTGCGGTGTAAACTCCCCGTAGATGGTGCTCAGAAAGGCGTCTTCTTCGGCGCGGACGTCCGGATCCAGCAACGGCGACAGCTCTTCGGGCACGTTTACAGTCTGCGTGGGAAAGTTGCTGCTGAGAATCTGCACAGCCTGGGTGAAGGGCCACCACTCCTCGTCACCCGCGCCCGCCAGCTGCAACTGGTAGCGTCCGGGTTCGGTGAAGGCGTCCACGCCGGCCAACGCCACGTAGCCCTCGTCGTACGGCGCGAACTGTAGCTGCTGCCCCGCAAATTCACCCTGCGGCGTGCCCGGCCTGTCGTTCTCCACGTAGATGCTCACCGTCTGTCCCTGGCGCACGGGCGCCGTGCGCAGCCGGATCGTCTGCCAGGCGCCGGGCAAGAACTGAAACTCGTCCTCGTGCGGCAGGCGCAGGCGCATGCCCGGATACAGCCGCGCGGGCGGGGGCAATTCGTTCAGATCGGCGATGGTCTGCGGCGCCAGTCCGTGTTGCGCGGCGACCGCCAGCAACGTGTCGCCCGGCTGCACGTAATGCAGCGTCCCTGTCAGCGGGCGAGGATCGGCGCTGCCCGTGTTGCTCACCACTGAGAGCGTCTGCCCGGCGTAGAGGGCGCCGGGAGAGACCAGGCGATTGGCCTCGGCGATTTCGGCCGCGCTGGTGTTGAACATGGCGGCAATCGAGGCCAGCGTGTCGCCCGCCTGTACGGTGTACGTCGCCGCCGCCGCTCCTTCCGCGCCCGGAATTGTCAACCGCTGCCCGGGACGGATGACGTCGTCCTCGTCCAGTCCGTTCACCACCATCAGCTCCTGCACGCTGACGTCGTAAAGGGTGGCGATGCTGGTCAAATTTTCCCCTTCCTGCACCACGTGAACTTGCGGCACGGCGGTCTCATCGGGCGCCGGGGTGCCCGGTTCAGGCGTAGACGTAGGGTCAGGTGTTTCGTCGCCTTCCTGCGCCGCCGCCGTTCCCTCGCCATCCTGGGCCAGGCTCGCGGTGACGTGCAGGCCCAGCAGCCCGCTCGCGAGTATGAGGAATACGATCAGTCGAATTGATTTCATACGATGGTTTTTTACGCGCAAACGCCACCCCCTGCAACGTCTGTCCGCAGATGCTCACCTGGCTGTCACAGCCGTAGAGTCACTACTCCTC
>JBMCFH010000294.1:0-4002 GCA_048620455.1 Chloroflexota bacterium
TATATAATCAGCCATGTGTTGGTCCTCAGATAGAGATCTCGATGGAAGTGGAAATGAAAAAGGCGCGTCGCAGCTACCACCGCTCTATATACCCTGGGACAAGGGCCGCGGCTCGGGGCACGATGGCACGCGTCGCGGGACAGGTGTGCGAGCAATTATAAGGCACGTGGATCGGCGCGCTACCCAGATGCCAGGTTACACAGCCCGTTTTGACCACAGCGCGCGCACGGCGAAGAACAGGCTCAGTAGCGATATCAGGGTCAGCGCCGCGTAGACCCAACCAATGTATTGTGCCAGAAAGGCGGCAAAAGGCGTTCCGGCGAACAGCGCCAGCGCAGCCGGCACGAGGAGGGGCGTGCAACAGGGGCTGGTTACGCAGCCCACCCCGAGCAGGACCCCGCCGCGGATTTTGTGCCAGGGTGGGCGATTCTCGGTCAGTTCTATCTCTGACACGGGCACCTCAGCGGCGGCGAGCGTCTCAGCGACGTTCCGACTACGTTTGTCATCGCGCATCGCGTTTTTCTCCTATTGTATGGCACTCGTCTCCATTGTCACTCGGCTAACCTCTCCTCGCCGTCCTGCCGATAGAGAATGCCGATGAGCGTTCCATCCGCTCTGGTGACGGCGATGGTGCCTACCTTTCTCTTCTGCATGCGCCCGATAATTTCCTCTAGCTCCGCGTTGGGCCGAATGGTCGTGGTTCCTTCCTCCATTACCGCTTCGACTATCGCCTCCGGATCCCCGTCCAGAACGCGCTCCCGCAGGCGGCCGAGTAGAACGCCAGCCTCGTTGACGACCAGGCACATGTTCCACCCGGCCTCTTCCGCTCGCGCGCGGACATTACCCACGCGTTCGTCGAGGCGGCAGGTGGGCATTCCCTTGCGGGCGACATCGCCGGCGTGAGGACACTCTGCCGCTTTCCCCTCCGTCGGCCAGCCCATCGCCGCCCAGTCCATTTTGCCGACCACATAATCGTACACTCTGGTATAGCCCAGGTTTTCAAGCCGCGCCGCGGCTAGGGGGCTCAGGTCTCACTGCCCATCGTGACAGTAGACAATGACTGGGTGTCCGCTCCAAAACGGAAGCGGTCTCGACATTCAGTTGTTTCAGGGGGAGGTGAATCGCCCCCGGCAGGTGCCATCTTGATATTCGGCTTGCGGCAGCACTTCGACGAGCTGTGCTCCTTCCGCAACGAATGCACGAACTGCGTCACGGTCGATTTGTTTTACCATGACGAGTTTTCCTTTCGTTGGTAGCGTGACCTGGTACCCAGGCAAGCCCATCGGATGGGAGTGCGGTGGAGGTAGGGAGCCGGCGCGGCTGGCGCCGGCTCCGTTGCCTGGGGCTGGGGCGTCCTAGGCTTGTTGCTTGGCGGCTTCGAGTTCTTCTTTGCTGATCATCTGGCGCCCGGGATCGGGAGCGTCAGGCTGGGGTTGGAATTGGAGGCCTTCCATGTAGGGGGTAGGCCGTTTGGCGCGGAAGTCCTTGAGGGCCTGTACGTAGGCCTCTCTGGCTTCTTCGACGCTCTTCTTGCCGCTGATAATGTCGTGGGCCAGGTTAAGGGCGAGGAAGTTGGCGGGTTCGTCGTGGCAGCGGGCGGAGATGAGACCCTCGGTGCGGCGGACCATGACGCTGCCGTCGTAGGCAGCCAGGTCGCTTACCTTGTCGGGTGGCACGCGGTAGTGGACGAACTGTTCGACGAGGTCGGTGTGGGGCATGGGGAACGTGTGGCGGGTGGCGTTACGAGTGACGACGGTGGCGTGCCAGGGGCCGTTGTCGTGCCAGATGAGGATGGAGGGGGTCATTTCGTCTGGCTCTCCGTATTTGTCGACGATTTCTTGGGCCACATTGCGTTTTTCTTCTTCCCAGTTCTGGAGAATATCCTGAACGTCTTGATGGATCATAGAAAATTTTCCTTTGGCCCTGGTGGGCCGGTTCTGAGCGTTGATGTGGGGTATAGCGTGACTTTCATCTAACGACTCGATCGTCATTTGTACCCGGTTGGTGCGGCGCTGAGAATAGATAGGGGGTATATTTCTCGCGGCCGGTGGTGATGTCGTCGATTTTGACTACGAAACTCGTGACCTCCGTTCTTATCAGGCTTTTCAAATTCATCATGTCTTATGCTTCGGCTACTTGTGCCAGGCGCTTGCGATCCTCAAGGACTATCTGTTTCCAACTAGTGCGCACAAGCCCGTCGGCTCGAAACCGGTTGAGCGTATCGCTGATCGTTTCTCGATAGGTACCCAGTACGTCAGCCAGATCCTGGTGGCTATAGCCGCGCACCGCACAATCGTCCTGTTCGGCGGCCAGTTCCAGGAGCAGGCGGGCCAGCCGCGCGGCCATATCCTGGAAAGCCATCCCTTCCAGTTGCCGTTCCAGATATCGGACTCTCTCTGCCAGTCCGGCCATGATGCGCAGCGCGATTTCTGGCCTGTTGCTTAGTAAGCGCTCTGTGCCGGCGCGGTTTAGCCGATATAGAGTGCAGGGGTCGACTGTCTCGGCGTAGGATTGGTACGTTTCCTGCGCTATCAGAGTAGTGGCGCCAAAGAAGGCGCCCGCCCGTAACCTGGCTACCACTAACTTCCTGCCGCCCGGCGACAACCGGTACAGTTGTACCCGGCCCTTTCCCAGTAGAAAAAGTGCCTCACCGGGCTCGCCGGGGGCATAGAGAAGGCTGCCCGATGCGCACGTGAACAAACTGCTCTGTCCGCCCAGATCTGTCAGTTCATCGTCGCCGAGGCCGGTAAAGATGTCCGTATCCGGCAGGTCATAGTGGGTCACGCGTTCAGTTTGAGACAGGGTCGGTGCTTTGACTGTGGCCTTGTGGTTCCGCCTCTCGCGCCGGGTCTGCCTCCACGGCCTCCTGGAAGCGGGCCACTATCTCGCCGGGTTGGGGATAGCGTTGTTGCGCCCGTTTGGAGAAGATGACTTCGCCCCCCACTTTGACTTTGAAAACGCCCTTGCTACCCATTACCAACACCAGTCGCTTGAGGCGATGCTGCTCGTTCTGGATCAGTTCCTGAGTTACCTGCAGCGCCTGCTCGCTATAGTCACAGGGCACGCAGTATTCGATACTCACCGCAACCTTCTTTTGTTGCAGGGAAAGGTTTAAATCGTTCACAGGGCGTGCCTCCTTTGCTTCTGCTCTATTTATTGCTCGATGGTACTGTAGCACTTATAGTTGACTCTAAGTAAAGAGTAATTTATCGTGTGCTCATCTTTGCGCACTTGACTATCTTAGGCGCGAGGAACTATTGATGGACAAGATGAGAATAGGAGACGTAGCGCAGCGGGCCGGCGTAGCGGCGACGACCATCCGCTATTACGAGCGGGAGGGTGTGCTGCCGGAGGCGGAGCGCAAAAGCGGGCAGCGCGTCTATGGACCGGAGGTACTGGAGCTGCTGGGAACAGTTAAAATGGCCCAGGAATTGGGATTTACGCTGGAGGAAATCAAGTCTCTGCTGGACAGTTTCCGCTCGTCGACGGAACCGTCCAGCCTGTGTCAGGAACTGGCCGAGAAGAAGCTGCGCGAATTGGAAAAGCTGATCGCCGACGCCCAGCGTATGAAGGGCATCCTGGAGCATGGCCTTACCTGCCGCTGCCGTTCGTTACAGGGTTGTTACGTCAGCGAGCGGTAAGCGGGCGGATGCCGAAATGCTCCTGCAATGCGGCGGCGACTGCGGCTTCGTCGGGCAGCTCCTGTTCGTGGCGCGCGCCGTTTTCGGTCACAATCAGCCGCCGTTCGCTGAGCGTGATGCGGCCCTGGGGGGTGGCGCGGGAGCAGACGCGGCGCTGTGTGAAGTGCGACTGCGGCGAAGTCTGGTGATAGCGGCACATGTCGTGGAAGTCGGCGTATTCGTAGGGGGTGAGAGTGAAGCGATATTGGGCTTGCCACGAGGCGCTGCCCTCGCGCTGCTGCAGCACCCGGTAGTCGCCGTTGGACGCGACGCGGTAGGCGCGATGGCCTTCTTCCTGCGGACGCGGATCGTCAAGGCGCAG
>JBMCFH010000295.1:0-3994 GCA_048620455.1 Chloroflexota bacterium
GTTCTTGGGAATGATCACAATCCCGTCCCGCGAGACCCAGTTTTCGCCGTCCTCGTCCTCCCGTTCCGGCCGGTGGCGGATGATAACCCCGCGCCCGATGCGCGCGTTCTTGTCGATAATGGCCCCCTCGATGAAAGAATTGGGACCGATGCCAATGTCAGGCCGGCCCAGGCGGCGGTTCTCTTCACGATCCTCGTGCGATTCGTAGTAGTCAGCGCCCATGATGATCGTGCGTTGAATGGAAACGCCATGGCCGATAATACTGCGCAGCCCAATGACCGAATTGCGCAGGGTGGCCTCCTGGATGCGCCCGCCGTCGGCCAACAACACGTTGTGCAGGCTGCCGCCCTCCACCTTGGATCCGGGCAGGAAGCGCGGGCGCGTGTAGATCGGCCGCTTGGGGTCGTAGAGGTTGAACTTGGGCAGCGGGCTTGCCATGTCCAGGTTCACCTCATAGAAGCGATGGATCGTTCCGATATCCTCCCAGTATCCGTCAAACACGAATCCCATCACCGTGTGGCTGTCGATGACGCCGGGAATGATGTGGCGGCCAAAATCGGTGCCCGGAAGCTCATCCAGCATCTGCAGCAACGTTTCCGTATTAAAGAGGTAGATGCCCATGGAGGCCATGTACGGCTTCTCAGGGTCGCTGCCGCTCTCAAAGCCCGCCAGCGCCTCGTCCGTTTGCGGCTTCTCTGTGAACTCCGTAATTTCGCCCGTGTCATCCATCCTCAGAATGCCCAGCGCGGACGCCGCCTGGCGGCTCACCGGCTGCACGGCAATGGTCACGTCTGCGCCGCTGTCCACGTGCTGCTGCACAAAATCGCGGTAATCCATGCGATACAGGTGGTCGCCGGCAAGGATCAGCGTCACCTCGCTGTTGGCTTCCCGGATCTCAACCACCTGTTTGCGAATGGCGTCCGCCGTGCCCTGATACCACTCGCCGCTGCCGTGGGTCTGCTCCGCCGCCAGAATCTGCACCCAGCCAGGGGTGAAAATGTCCCGGTTATAGGTGCGGTGAATGTGGCGATGCAGGGAGACCGACTTGAATTGGGTCAGAATGGCCACTTTGTCGATGCCCGCGTGAAAACAGTTACTCATGGGAATGTCGATAAGTCGATATTTCCCCGCCAGGGGAACGGCTGGCTTGGCTCTCTCCTTGGTCAACGGATAGAGACGCGAGCCCACGCCCCCACCGAGAATGACCGCCAGCACGTCTTGCATGCGCATCTACTACCTCCTGATTGCTAAGTTTGCTCCAATTTTACGTGACCCCGGGCGCCTATATATATTAATGCAGGTTTGACTCTCTGCGTCAATGTGGGTGTAATGGTGTATTGGTATATTGGTTGATTGGAGATTGGGGCGGGGACAGTTCTCCCCAGCCCGTCCTCGGGCCCCCGTCTTCGGGCCGTTCTCCCTCGCCCGGAATGGGCCCCGTCCCCGGGCCGTTCTCCATGGCCCGGAACGGGCCGTTCTTCTCAACCATGCACCAAATATAAATAGACGCCTAACCCGCGAGCCCGCCCATTGCTCGCGCCCCTGGCGACCAGTACAATAGTGCTATTGGGCATAGCACCATGCTACCACGACACTTGTTTAAGCACCCGATTCTGGAGAAAGAGAGCACAACCACAGGTTCATGAATTTTCAACTGCTCAACTGGTACCTGCCGCTCATATTTGCCGCCGGCTACACGGTTCTGCTGGTCAGCCTGCTGGCGCGCTTCAGCCAGCGCAGCCAGCAAACGCGCTGGTATCTGGGATTTCTGGGCGCCTCGATAGTATGGTCCGTGGCTCTCTTTGCCCTGCCCCAGGGGCAACCGCTGCCCAACCTGACCCTCCACCTTCTGGCAGCCAACGCCATCCTGCTGGGAACGACCACCGCCGTTTACATCGGTTGGCCCCACGAGCGCCGCTGGCTTTATCTGGGCACGGTCGCCGTGCTCGTCGCCGCAGGGCTGGAGGCAGTAGCGCCCCACGCCGTCGTGGCCCTGGGCGACGGCGTTCGCTACCGTAGCACGCTGGGCGGCCTGCTCAGCGTTACCACCTGGCTCTGCTTCAACGGCGGCCTGTTGCTGTGGACCTGGCGCGACTACCAGCAGACGCGCCTGCCCTGGCACGCCAACCGCCTGCTCCATTGGGCCGTCTTCGCCTTCGCCACGCTCAGCGGCGAGCTGCTGACCTTTTCCACGGCGACCTGGATCGTCGCGGCAGGCTATCTGCTGCGCTTCGCCGGCGTGCTCGGGCTGGCGCGGGCCATCGTCTCCCACCGGCTGTTCGACGTGCGCGCCCACCTGCGCAAAACCCTGGCCTTCATCCTCATCGTGTTGGCCTCCGCCGTGCCCGCCTCCATCGTGCTCACGCTCACCCTGTGGCTCAGCGACCAGCTTGACCTGCCGCTGAGCCAGGTCTATCTGGCCTCCCTCCTGGTCATCGCCGGCGGTTTCCTGCTATACCAGCCCTTCCGCAGCTTCGTGGAACGGGTCGTCTACCGCTACCTGCTGGGACAGGAATTCCAGACCAGCCAGGTGGTGCGCAGCTACAGCCAGGCCATTTCGCGCACCCTGGACATTGAACAACTGGCGCAGGTGATTATCGGCGAAATCGGGGATCTGTTGCAGACCACGCACGGCGCGCTGATGCTGGTCAGCGAGGTGCAAAACGGGTACCAGGTGGAGGCGATCCCCTCCGGAAACCACCGCGGCTATTCCCGTATCGTCTTTGCCGGCGACAGCCAGTTCATCGAGGCCCTCAACAGCCAGCGCCGCCCGCTGCTGCAGTACGACGTGGATTTCAATCCCCTCTACCAGGAACTGCAGGCAGCTGAACGGGAGTGGCTGGGCGCGCAGAACATGGAACTGTTTGTGCCCATCCACAACGGCGGCGAGCTGGCGGGCCTCATCGCCCTCGGCCCCAAACTGTCCGGCCTGGCCTATCGCCCCAACGAACTGGAGCTGGTGCAGGTGCTGGCGGAACAAACCGTCATCGCCCTGCAAAACGCGCGGCTGTACAGCGAGCTGAACGAGCAAAACGACCGCATCCGCTTCCTGAACAGCGACCTGCGGCGGCAGAACGAGCGGCTGGAAATTCTGGACCGCATCAAATCCGACTTCATCACCATCGCTTCCCACGAACTGCGCACCCCGCTCACCCAGGTCAAAGGGTACGCCGACATCCTGCAGGCGATGAATGAAGAGGCCAGCCTGTCGCAAAAGGAAACGCGCGAGATCGTGGGCCACATCACTCGCGCCTCGTCGCGCCTGGAAGGCCTGCTCACAGCCATGCTCGACGCCAGCCAGTTGGAGGTCAGCGGCATGGAACTGACCTTCATGCGCACGAGGCTGGAGGTCGTCGTGCAACTTGCCATCGAGCCGCTCAGCCCCGCCATTCGCCAGCGCGGCCTGAACCTGGAGCTGCACGGCCTGGGCGATCTGCCGCCCATTCAGGCCGACTTTAAACGACTGGTGCAGGCGTTTCACAACCTGATCGGCAACGCGGTGAAATACACGCCCGATTACGGCCTGGTCTCTATCTCCGCCGAGCGCGCCCCCAGCGCCGAGCAGGAAGAAGATTACATCGAAGTGATCATCGCCGACACCGGCATCGGCATCGACCCCCAGTTTCACGAACTGATCTTTGAGAAGTTCTTCCGCATCGGCGACCCCGAACTGCACTCCACCGGCGCCACCAAGTTCAAAGGCGCGGGCCCCGGCCTGGGCCTGCACATCGCCAAAGGCGTCATCGAAGCGCACGGCGGTCGCATCTGGGTCGAGTCGGAAGGCGAAGACGAAGAGCGCCTCCCCGGCAGCCGCTTCCACGTCATCGTGCCCCGCAAGCCCCCCGGCTGCGACGAAGGCCCATCGCTCGAGTCCCCCCAGGCCAAACGCCTGCTGGACCTTCTGGCCGAAGACCCTGCCTGAGGCCGACCGCAGACGGCAGACCGAGGACGGCAGATAAGCAGCCCCCAACCCGTGTCACCCCGAAGGTGTCAT
>JBMCFH010000296.1:0-3980 GCA_048620455.1 Chloroflexota bacterium
GGCGGCGGTGGCGGCTCTGATGTGGCGGTTGGCGGTGGGGGCGGCTCTGACGTCGCCGTGGGCGGTACGGGCGTTGCGGTGGGGGGCGGCGGCGGAACCGGTGTGTCCGTCGTGGTCGGCGCCACGGTGGGCGAGGGTGATGGTGTCATCGTTGCCGTTGCTTCAGTGGGCGTGGCGGACGGAGAAGGGGTGGCTGCAACTGTAGGAGGTACATCGGGCGCGGCGGTGGTTGTGGCAACCGCCGTCGCAGCCAGGGTAGCGGATGGTGTGGCTGTCGGCGAGGGGGTAGCGGTCCACTGGATGCCGGTAAATAGGCCGGTTGGCGTGGCGGCCATTGGGGATGCGCCGCCGGTCTCTTGCGCGCTGCCATTGCGCAAGAGCAGAAAACTTCCCGCGAGCAAGAGCACAAGCAATCCTATCTGGGCCAGGGCTACCCTGAGCGCCGGCTGGATGGCGGGTGGAGCTGCTGGCGCCGCCTCGGTCTTGTCGGCCTCGCCTGGCGGCAGCGGTAGCGCTTCGACGGCGCCGCCTTCGGCGACGATTGCTTCCTGCAGCGCTTCCATAAAGTGGCTGTAGCTGTGGTAGCGTTTCCACAGTTCAGACTGTAGCCCCCTGTGTACGAGTTGCTGTGTGGCAGGGGAAAGGTGCGGGGCCAGCGTATCCAGGGGCGGCAGTGCCTCCAAGGAGGCCGCGCGCGCCGCCTCTCCGCCGAGCAGATCGTAGAGCAGCATGCTCAGAGAGTAGATGTTGCTGCGCCCGTCCAGCGCTTCGCCCTGCTTCTGCTCCGGCGAGAGATAGCGAGTTTGTGACGCGCCCTCGTCGTGCCCCAGCGTCGCCAGAGTGTAGGGCAGGTCCAGGCCCATGAGGGCCACGGGCGCCTCATGCGGCGAGTTGGCGCCGTTTGGCGTGAGGAGAATCTGGTCCGGTTGTAGATCGCGATGCACGATGCCCAGCCTGTGCGCGTCCTCCAGGATCAGAGCCAGGTGGTAGAGCAGGGTCAGCGTAGCCAGTGGTTCTTGTGGTCGCGCGGCCCGATCGTAGTCGCGAAAGTAGGCAGCCAGAGTGTGACCTACCGCGTGCTCCATGACCAGGTACGGGTTCTCGTCCTCCGTGCTGCCATAATCGACGATGTGTAACACGGCCGGATTTGACAGGGGAGCCGCAGCCTTCATGGCCCACTGCAGGCTCTGGTCATATTGGGCCGGAGACAGGGGCCGGTTGAAAATGCGCAGCAAGACCCGGTGTTCGGCGCCTTCTTCGCGGACCAGCCGCCGTGCTTTGTACAGGAGGCTGGCAGCGTCTCCGCCTACCTGGCGCACTATTTCGTAGCCTGCGATGGTAACTTGTGTCATTGACCCCGTCTCTTGTCTACGTCACTGGGCGTCGATTAACAGGGTGTAGTAGTCAACGTCGTTCAGCGGGCCGTCATTCCCGACGAATATGAAATATTGGCCGGCCGGCTGATTGCCAATATCCAGCGTCCTGTCGAGGTTGTTACCGCCATCGTTCTTGAGGAAGACGGCTGTGCCGCAGCTCTCGCCGCGGTAGAGGGCGATCTGTCCCTCTCGCGGCACAAAGTTTGCCAGGGTCACGCGCAGGTGAGCGCCGGCGGCGAGGCGGAAGCGGTACCAATCGCTGCGGTCTTCAGGCAGGAATTGCCAGGTCTGGTTCGGTTCAATGGGATAGCCCTGCGCGCAGGTGTCGTTGGGTTCGCCCAGACGATTGTGGACGATGCGGAACATGATGGGCATATAGAAGCGCTCACGCGGCGGCAGTGGCGTGGCGGTCGGCGTTGCCGTGGGACCCGGTGTGTCTGTCGCTGTGGCTGTCGGCGTGGGGGTGTCGGTACTCGGCGGTGGCGGCGTGTGAGTGGGCCGTGGCGTGCCTGTCGGCGTGTTGGTGTTCGTGGGCGTATTCGTTGGTGTATTTGTGCTGGTCGGCGTATTTGTGCTGGTCGGCGTATTCGTTGCTGTTGAGGTGTTCGTGGGCGTATTCGTTGGCGATGGTACCGGTGTATCGGTTCGGGGCGGCATTGTCCCATCGTCGTCCGGGATGCGCGACGCGTTTGCCAGTGCGGAGTGCAGCAACCACAGTGCAAAGAGTATCAGTAGCAATAAACGAGCAATATCGACAGCCGATGGCTTTTTCATAAATCTCCCATTTTGCTCCCGGCGCCCTGTTCAACCCCGTGGCTGCGATGGCTCTGCTCGGTTCGGTTGGTGCTCCGGTATGCCTGCATAATTGCCTGGCAATAACTCCCGGGGGTTGATTGTGCACAGGTTGTGCATCCAGCGCTTCCCGAGACCATTTCATGTATGATAAAGGATCTAGTCTAACAAAGTCCATGACGAAAACGGCGCGGCGGCTATGAGGGGCTGCTGTTGCAGGGGTTATTCGAGCTCCAGCGACGGCAAGGGTCCCTCCGCCGCCTGCCACTGTTGCCACTCTTCGCGGTGACGGGCCAGCGCAGCCTGCAGGTCGGGGTCGTCGACGCGATCCAGCCATTCGCGCACGGCGGCGGCGCCCAGAACGGGGGCGTAAATGTCGCGGGTGGTGGCGATGTTCTCGTGGCCCAGAAACTCCTGGACGACCTCCAGGGGCATGCCCCGCCGCAGTAGTTGGGTGGCGCGGAAGTGGCGAATGTCGTGGGCGGAAAGTCGCCCGGCGTCCACGGCGCGCGCCGCTTTTTTCACGACGCGGTGCACGGAGGTGGTGGTCAGGCGACGCCCTTCGCTGTTACGGCTGTGGGACACGAACATGGGGCCGCTGCGCGCGCCACGAGCCTGCTGATAGGCGCCGAGGGAATCATGTACGTACTCTCGCAGGTGGATGGCCCGCTGCTTCTTGCGCTTGCCGCTGATGACCACGTAGCTGGCGCCGGGCTCGATATCGCCGATGTTGAGGGAGACCAGTTCTGAGATGCGCATCCCTGTGGCGTAGAGGGTGTGCATGATGGCCCGGTTGCGCAGCAAGGAGAGGTGCTGGTTGAAGTCGGACTCGCCCGGATCGGGCAGCGGCAGGGTGTCGTAGTAGTGCACCATCTCGGGCACCTTGCGCATGCGCAGGTCGTCCTGGGAGAGTACGCGTCGGGAGGCCTGCACGTTCTCGTGCTGGCCCCGCTGCCGCACATAGTTGCGCACGCGGCCGATGGAGAGGCCGTCGGGGAGCGCGCCGATAGTCTCCAGGTGGCGCAGATATTGGATGATACCCGCCATGTAGGTGCGGGCGGTGCTCCACGATTTGTAGTTCGCCAGCCAGTCGCAGTAATCGCGCACGCTTTCGAAGGTCAGTTGCGCCGGATCCAGGGGCCACGCGGATTCTTCGGCGTACCCGTCGCGTTCTTCCTCCTGTACCCACTGCGCCAGATAGCGCAGATGGCGCTCGTAGTGAACGCCGGTGCTGTTGCGCCGGCGCACGCCGGCTGCGCGCGTGCGGTAAGGGTGCAGGAACGTGTCGCTGTAGAGCCAGGGCAGGGTGTTGCTGTCGCTCATTCTCGCCGGATCCTCTTCTTTGCAATTGGATCGCTTTCCTCTATATTAGCAGCGAATAGGAGGGAATGAAATGACGCGCTCATCATCGAAATCTGAAGGCCAGTGGGGGCGGTGGATCCTGATAGGGCTGGCGGCCCTCTTTGTGGGCTCTATCTTATGGTCTATCGTCTTCGAAACGATGTTGCCTCTGTGGCGCGCGGGCGAGTGGTTGTCCGTGGTTTATCATCTGGCAGGCATTCCCGTGATTCTGACGGGGACGGGTTGCATCGTCTACGGTGGGTGGCTGTTCGTTCGCGACACGTTCGGCGCCATGGGTGGAGACGCTGTTCGGGACAACGTGGCTATCATTCGTGATGAACCATCAAAGGCGGATGTGAGCCGCGCGCGGCGTGAAAACTTTCGGGCGCTGCTGCGCGCCTGGCGTCCCGGCGCGACGTGGATGGTTGCCGGCTTTGTTCTCATTGCCCTGGGAGGATTCCTGATCAACCT
>JBMCFH010000297.1:0-3962 GCA_048620455.1 Chloroflexota bacterium
CGCGTGCTGATTCAGATCAACATCGAGCGCGCCGGCCCTGATCGCGCGGGATAGAGCGGGAAAAGAGCGCGGTCGCGGCGATCTCCTGGCGTCCGCCGGTTACGGTCTCTGGCTAAACGCGCCGTCGCCCCCGTTAAACCATACCCGGTACCCATCCGTGTAGCGACCGGCGAAAACGTCGGGGTGTCCGTCGCCGTCGAAATCGGCGATGGCGAGACCGTGTTTCGGTGTGTAGCGGAAGCGTTGGCTGGAGTTGGCAAACGTTCCCTGCCCCTCGTTCCACCAGATGGTCGCCTGGCGGCGCGCCCCGACGAGCGCGTCCAGGTCGCCGTCGCCGTCCAGATCGGACAGGAAGGTCGCGGTTGCCGCGTCGAATTTGATCAGCTGCGCCGCGGGCTCGAACTTCCCTTCGGCGCCACCCTGTGCCCGGCCCTGGTTGATCCACACGCGCGCACCGTACCGCTTGCCCACCAGCGCGTCCAGGTCCCCATCCCCGTCCACGTCGCCGAGCGCCACGGCGGTGCTGTCGCTGGAGCCCAGGCGTTGGCCGGAATCGGCGAAGTTGCCGTCGCCGTCGTTGAAGAGGACGCGGTCGGCCGGGTTGCGGTTGCGTCCCTGTGGCGGCGCGATCACGGCGCCGAAGAGGTCCAGGTCGCCGTCGCCGTCCAGATCGCCGAGGGCCGCGTCGCGCAGGGCAAGGCCGTCGAGGGCGGCGATGACGGACGTCTGTCCGCTCCGGTTCCCCGCCGCCCACCGGTTGCGCCACAGCCAGGAGTAGTTCGGCGTGTCGTCGTTCTCGTCCAGGGCGAATACGCGACCACAGCAGCCGGTGATCACCACGTCCAGATGACCGTCGTCATCTACATCACCCGTAAGTAGTGACCCGAACTGGCTGCGCCTGGCCGGCGCGTATGCGCGTGTGCCGGGTCCAAACACGTCTGGCTGCGCTTCCTGGTCGCCGCCCTGGTTGAACATGACGCGCAGGCGGTGACCGGGGAAAATGAGGAGGTCGACATCGCCGTCGCCGTCGACGTCGCCGGCTCCAGAGGCCCAGCCTGCTTCTCCACCGGGCATATCTGCCACGTTATGGGCCACAAAGCGACCGTTGTCCTGGTTGGACCACACAACAATTGCGCTAAAGGCGGTGAACTCCGCTTCATTGCGCACGTGGTTCATGACGACGTCCAGGTCGCCGTCCCCGTCGACGTCAACCACGGTGCTGGTGTGGTGGAACGTTCCGGCGCTGTCGGTGAGCACCAGCCAGACGGTGTACGCGTAATACAGAACGAGGCCCAGAATCAGCAGCCCCACCACGCCCAGGACGTTGGCGACCCAACGCGCCGACGGCGCCGGGTCGCGACGAACGCCGTCTGCTATATCTTTTGTGCCTGCTGTCCTCATGGTTGCCTCCCCACGTCTTACTTGGCTCCACACGCACGCCGGTACACAGCCTGCATGAAATGAACCGCACTCCTATTCGGCGGCCGATGCGGATATGTCGGTTAACGACTTATAGCAACAGGATAGCATCTGGCGAGGATCGCTGTCAACGTGTGCGGGCGGGCCGCTTGAGACATTTCAAGATTGGTGTAACCCGTTCGGTTCATAGTCCCGCATGATCACTTTCCACTGCCGGCGGAACCAATGGAGCGGCACCGGCTCATAACGCCGCGCCAATAATACGGAGCAGTTTTCGACGTGTTCGATGATCCAATCGTCCACGGACCCGAACAATCTGGTGCCATGCCCCCATTCTTCAGAAGCGCCCATGATCAGCAGATCGTAGGCGTGGCGCTTTGTCTCCTGCAGAACGCCATCGATGACTGACCCTGCCTGGGCCACGCGAGTTGTCAGGCGCAGTGGGATAAATCCTAATTCTTCTTCAACGATCTCGTGCAGATACAGCGTTTTGTCCTCAACTTCTTCCGGATCGGTCGTCTCAGAGAGGATATGCAGCGCCGTAATTTGAGCCTCTTCCTGATCGGCGATCTCAATAGCCACGCGCAGCGCCAGGCGAGAATGGGGCCCGCCGCCAATGGGAACGAGGATGGTGCGGATGGGGCCCAGGTTGCGGTCCAGCAACACCAGCATGTTCGTCCGGGCTTTTTCCAGCAGGATTTTTACAGGGTTTTCGGCCATGGACCTGGGATCCAGCGGGCCAGGCCAGCCGGCCAAAATCAGCCTGACGTTCTGGCGCGTCGTGACTTCGTCAAGGATGCCGCTGGAGATACTGCTCGCTTCGCGAACTTTGGTATACATCGGCACATTGCGGTAGTGTACTTCGCGCACGATGTGCTCCGGCAGCGCCACCTGGGATGAAAGAGGCCGCCGCCTCGCGTCTGCCGCTGTTGGGACACGGGCATTGGCGGAGAGCACCACAGTAAAGACACAAACGCTGGTATCCTCGCTGGCCTGGGCCAGAATTGCCGCCAGGCGTACCAGACTTGCCCTCGTTTCGGGCGTGGCAACGGGCACGAGGATGCGGTTCTTTGACATCTTTGCGGCTTTAATGCGCGTCAGATAGATGCGATTGGCAAGCGGCGACAGATAGTAGATGATGGTTAAGGCGGTTAGCACTCCTGCGCCAAAGGCAAGCGCAGGCCGCGGCGTGAAGGCGACAATCAACACGCATGTACCCATGGCCAGGTAGGCGGTGAGCGGAAAAAGAGGCGCTTTAAAAGGTCTTCGCAAATCGGGGTAGCGATTCCTCAGACGTATCAGGGCCAGGTTTGACCAGAACAGGACAAACAGATAACCGGAACTGGAGATGTAACTCAGGAAATCGACCAGTCCGATTGCAGCAATGGCACAGATAATGCCGCCGATGACGAGCGTGGCGATATACGGCGTTCTGAAACGGCTTAGCCGGGAGAGGAAGCGGGGCCACATCCCATCGCGGCTCATGGTAAACGCCTCGCGGGTTGCACTCAGCATCGCCGCGTTCAGGGTGGTGACGGTGCCGATGACGCCCGCCAATCCAAGAGCGCCGGGGCCCACACCGGGCAAAAACCGCGCAACCGCATCCGTGAGCGCCACCTCCGAGCCCGCAAGTTCAGTCCAGGGAATCGTTCCTGCCGTGACCAACACGATGAGCGGATAGATGATAAGACATACCGTCAGGCTGATCAGGATGCCCAGGGGGATGTTGCGATCAGGATCTTTGACCTCCTCCGCGTCGTCCGCAATCACCTCAAATCCGATAAAGGCCACATAGGCCAGGGCGATGGTGGTCAGCAACGAGGAAAAGTTAGACCAGGGATCGTCCTGGACAAAGAATCGCTCCTCCCATAAAAAGGTGTTCCACTGAAAACCACCGGGGAGGAACAGCCCGCTCAGGACGTAGGCGATTAAGATGAGCAGCAAAATAGCTCCCAGCACTATCTGCGCATTGCCGATGTTACTGACGCCCAGGATGTTCAAGGCGACGAATACCAGGATGATGCCGATGGCAGTGGGCACGATGGGTATGAAGGGGAGCAGTACTTGCAGGGAATAGGCGAAGCCCACTGCCGACAGCGCGGCGTAAAAGGTGCTGGACAGGCAATCCAACGAGCCCACGAGATAGGTGAGCAAGTTCCTGCCCCACGCTTCCCGCACGTAGGTCAGCGCCCCACCGGTGACCGGAAAGGACGAGGCCAGCTCGCCGTAATTCAGGGCGATGCTGTAGCTCAACAAGCCGCCGATCAGGAGGGCCAGCACAAACGCGGGGCCGGCGATGCCCACGCCATGCCCGGTTAGCACAAAAATCTCAGCGCCAATCGCCCCGGCAGTGCCCAGCATCACCACCTGCCCCAGACCCAATTGCCGCTTCAGCTTCCGCCTACTCATACGCGTGTTCCCCTTCCACTCGTCGAGACACTCTTTCCGTGACTGCTGAGAATGAGCAGTGCGGTCTGGTGCTGGCAGCTATAAACGGAACTGCGCTTGCTTCATTCTCGTTCTTTTTACGGACGCCGTCAATA
>JBMCFH010000298.1:0-3950 GCA_048620455.1 Chloroflexota bacterium
ACGGAACTGGCCCAGCAGGATGACGTCTACTTTACGGACCAGTTCAACAACGAGGATGCCTTGCGCGGCTATGACGTCCTGGGACAGGAGATCGCGCAGCAGGCGCCGGGTTCGGTTGACGTCTTTTGCGCTGCCGTGGGCACCGCAGGTATGCTCGTTGGCGCGGCGCGCGGACTGCGTCGAACCGCGCCTGATACGCGCATCGTGGCTTTGGAGCCGGCGAGCGCGCCGCTGCTCACCCGCGGCGAAACAGGCTCGCACCACGTAGAAGGCATCGGTGTTGGCTTCGTACCACCCCTGTTGGGCAGCGATGATTACGATGAGGCCTTCGCCGTTGAGGAGCCAGAGGCGCGGCGCCTGGCGTTGCGCCTGGCGCGAGAGGAGGGGATCTTCTGTGGCACCTCGAGCGCGCTCAACGTTGCCGGCGCCCTGCACTATGCGCGGGAACTGGGGCCGGGCCACACAATTGTCACCGTGGCCTGTGACACGGGCCTGAAGTATCTCAACGGCGACCTGTTCAGAGAGTGAGCCGGGTGAACACATGAGCGGCAAGCGCATTGAACCCTACTTCGATAGGGAAAGCGGGCACGTTTTGCTGCAGTTGCGCAAAGTGGATGTGGGGGTGCAACCCGCGCCGGTGGAATTCGAAGGGAAGACGTTTTGGCCAAAAGACGAGGTGCACATTACGATCATCGGCTCCTCTCTCGGTGCGAAGTTGGCGAAGACCCTTGAGGGCGATTCTGACCTGCTGGAGCAGGTGCGCGCGGCAATTGAGGAGACGCCCTGGTCATACCGTCTTGAGGACGAATGGTACCACGTGGTGCGCGAGGAGGGGGTGGATGACAAGCCGTATGCGGAGAGCATCATCCGCATGGCCCAGGTGCCGGCGATCACGTCCTTTTACGAGCAGCTGCAGGCCCTGACCGCGCTGGAGATCACGCCGCGGCCCACACACGTCACGTTATATTTCTACAGGGACGAGCAGGGCATCGGCGTGGCTACCTGGGAAGAGTTCGAACAGCGCGTCGTGCGCCAAGTGGAGCCGGAGCAGCTTGCGCCGGTGGGCTAGGCGACGAAACTAATCACCAATCATCCCGCCTGCTGGTACCATTCCCAGAAGCGGGCCACGCCTTCCTGCACCGACACCTGCGGGTCGTAATCCAGCAGGCGGCGCGCTTTGCTGATGTCGGCGTACGTGCGCTCGACGTCGGCCAGCGGCTTGGGCTTGCTGACCAGATTCGCCTTCTTCCCCGCCAGCGACTCCATGATTTCTACAAACTCTTTGAGCAATACCGGCTCGCCCCGGCCCAGGTTGATGACTTCGTAACCAAGGGGGCGGTCCAACGCGGCGACGATGCCGTCGGTGATGTCGCCCACGAAGGTCCAGTCGCGGTACATTTCGCCGCCGTTATAGAGCGGGATTTCGCGCCCATCGCGGATGCTGTCGGCCAGCTTATAGGCCATCATGTCCGGACGCCCGTTGGGCCCATAGACGGTGAAGAAGCGGATAGCGGTGAAGTTAAGGTCAAAGAGATAATGATACGTGTAGCCCAGAATTTCTGCCGCGCGCTTGGCTGCGGCGTACGGTTGCAGAGGGCGGTCGCAGGGATCGCTTTCTAGGAACGGAATCTGCTCCGTCGCGCCATATACGGAGGAGGTGGAGGCAAAGACGAAGTTGCCTACTCCTTCTTGCCGCGCTGCGTCCATCAGGTTTTGTGTGCCGTTGTAATCAACCTCCACGTAAAGGTCCGGGTTTTCCACCGCATTGCGCACGCCCGCCAGCGCCGCCAGATGGGCCACGGCATCGAACTGTTGCTGGGCGAAAATGTCAAACAGGCCCTGGCGATCGCGAATGTCGGCCTCAATCATGGTGAAGTTGTCGTATTCGTTGAGGCGCCGCTCATTGGCCCGTTTTTTGGCCGGATCGTAATAATCGTTGAAATTATCCAGGCCCACGACGACGCTTCCGCGCCGCGCCAGCTTCTGCGACAGATGGCTGCCGATAAATCCTGCTGCGCCGGTGACGAGTATTTTCATGGGTTGCTCCGTGTTGGGGTCAATTGGAGATTGGTAATCGGAGAGTGGAGATCAGTAACCTGGAATCGGGGCCAATCGCGACCCTCTAATCTCCAATCTCCAATCTCTGATCTCTGTTCTCTACTCTCCGCTCTCCGATCGTTAACGTTTTCTCCTCCACCGCTTGAATATCCTGTACGACCAGTTGTAAATTTCGCCGCCCGTTCCACTCGTTGAGGCCAATCGTATAAGCGATGTCGACGCGCCGGGGCAGTGAGGGCGCCCAATCGCCCTGCCGGAAGGCGATGGCGCGCAGACCCTGCCGTCCATCGGTCACATTAAGTTGTAGATGCGAGCCGTCGCCCACGGCGCGGTGGCTGAGCACCTGCACGCCGCGGCTGACAAACGTGGGAGTGGCGTTGGCCTGGCCCGTGGGCTCTAATTGAGCCAGGAGTTCGTACAGCGACCAGTCCACGTCGCTCAAGGGTAGCTCGGCGTCGATCTCCAGCGTGGGTTTCAGATCCAGGCCGTCCAGTCGCTCGGCGGCTACTTCCTCCAACCGCTCGCGGAACAGGTCCAGGTTCTCGTTGCGCACGGTGAATCCCGCCGCCTGCGCGTGCCCGCCATGACGCTCCAGCAAATCGGCGACTTCGTCCAGCGCTTCCGTGATGTGGAAATCCGGGATGGAACGACAAGAGCCCCGGCTCTCACGCTCGCCCTGCTCCATGACGATAGCCGGGCGGTAATGCTTTTCCGCCAGGCGGCTGGCGACAAGTCCCACCACGCCCGAGACAAAATCAGGGTGGGCGGCGATCAGGATCGGCGCGTCGTCGCTGACCAGCTCTTCCGCCTGCTGGCTCAGCTGGCGCGTCAGCCGCCGCCGTTGCTGGTTCAGGGCGTTCAGGCTCTGGGCGTAACGACCGGCGGTCAACAACTGTTGGCTTGCCAGCAGCTTCGCCGCGTCGTAAGCGTGCGCCAGCCGTCCGGCGGCGTTGATGCGCGGGCCCAGGCCAAAGCCGATGTTTTCGGCGGTGATATGCCCGGGACGCAGGCCGGTCACATTGACCAACGCAGCCACCCCCGGACGCCTGCACTCGTTCAGTACTTCCAGGCCGGCGATCACCAGGCGCCGATTCTCTCCGCGCAGGGGCGCCAGGTCGGCCACGGTGCCTAACGCCACCAGATCCAGAAGGTGCTTTTCTTCAAACGTTGCCCGCCGGGGCATAGCCTGCTTCAAGGCCTGCGCCAGTTTATAGGCGAGGCCCACGCCTGCCAGCATTCGTTCCGGATAAGCAGAATCAGGTCGCTTGGGGTTGATCACGGCCTGCGCCGGCGGCAGAGCCCGCCCCAGGCTGTGGTGATCGGTGATGATCATGTCCAGCCCAACCTCGTTCGCCGCCTGTACCTCCTGCAGAGAGCGGATGCCGCAATCGACGCTGATTACCAACGACGCGCCTTTCCGGCGCAGGTTGAGCAGGGCGTCGCTGTTCAGACCATACCCCTCGTCAACGCGGTCGGGGATGTACGGCTGCGCCTGGCGGCGGCTGAGGCCCAGGCCACGCAGCGCTTCCACCAGCAGAACGGTGGCGGTAACGCCGTCGGCGTCAAAGTCTCCGTAGACGACGATCTGTTCCTCGTTTTCAATGGCCTGCTTGATACGGGCCACCGCCTTTTCCATATCCGGGAGCAGAAAGGGATCTTCCGACTCCAGGTAACGCCCTTCCAGGAAGGCCTGGATGTGCGCCTCGTCGCTCAACTGGCGGTTGTAGAGCACCTGCAGCAGGGTGGGGTGCAGATGCGTCAGACGCTGTCGTAGCTCCGCGGGAACGGGTGGCGCAATTTTCCAGTGATTTGGGCGCAGGCTGCCGGGTCTTGTCATAGAGGAGGATGGTAACATGAAGCGCATCTTGCGCCAACTTAAGTGCAGTTGCACG
>JBMCFH010000299.1:0-3927 GCA_048620455.1 Chloroflexota bacterium
GCGTGGTGAACAGCATCGTCGTCTCCGCGCCGAGCGGCGAGGGGCGCTAGCGCCCTGCTTTCCTCTGCGCCCCATCCCCATCCGTGGAGAGGAACTGGCGCAGGTAGAGGCCGCGATAGAGGTCCGACTGTTCCATCAGCTCCTCATGCGCGCCGCGATCCACGATGCGTCCGTCCTGCACCACGCAGATGAGGTCTGCGCCGCGGATGGTGCTCAGGCGATGGGCGATGACGATGGCTGTGCGCCCCGCCAACAGGTCGTCCAGCGCCTGCTGGATCAGCATCTCTGTGACCGTGTCCACGCTGGCGGTGGCCTCGTCCAGAATGATGATGCGCGGATCGACCAGCGCGGCGCGGGCGATGCACAGCAATTGCCGCTGACCCACCGACAGGTTAACCGCGCCTTCCAGGATTTTCGTCTCGTACTGCTCGGGCATGGCCATAATGAACTCGTCGGCGTTGGCCAGCCGCGCCGCCTCGCGCACGGCAGACAGGGGCGCGTGGGGGCGGCCGAAGCGGATGTTGTCGGCGATGGTGCCCGCGAAAAGAAACGGATCTTGCGGCACCAGGCCGAACTGGTTGCGTAAGGAGGCCTGGGTCACGTCGCGCACGTCGATGCCGTCGACGGTCACCCGCCCTTCCGAGGCGTCGTAGAAGCGGCAGATGAGGTTGGCCATGGTCGTTTTCCCCGCGCCGGTGGGTCCCACCAGAGCCACCGTCTGGCCCGGTTCTGCGGTCAGGCTTACCTCGTGCAGCACCTCTTCGCCGTCGGGGCGGTAGCGGAAAGAGACGTTCTCCAGGCGCACGCGGCCCTTGATCGGCGGCATCTGCGCGGCGTCGGGCCTGTCGACGACGTCGGACGGCGTATCCAGCAGCCGCAACACCTGCTCGCCGCCGGCCATGGCCGACTGCATGGTGGTATAGATGCGGCTCAACTCCTGGATCGGCTGGAAGAAGCGGGTCACGTAAGCCAGGAAGGCCACCATGATGCCCAGCGTCACCTCGCCGCCGGCGACGGAACGGCCCCCGACGTAGAGCACGACGGCGGTGGAGAGCACGCTCAGGAACTCGATGGTGGGCAGGAAGATGAACGACAGGCGGATCGCTTTCACGTTGGCCTCGCGGTTGGCGTCGTTGACGCGGTCAAAGCGCCGCTCCATTTCCCGCTCCTGGGCAAAGGCCTGGATGACGCGCATGCCGTTGATGTTCTCGGCCAGGCTGCCGATGAGCACGGCAACCTGCTCGCGCGTCAGGCGAAAGGCGTCGCGCGCGTGTCGCGAGAAAAGGGCCGTCGCCAGGGCCATGAGGGGCAGCACGACAAACGTGTACAACGCCAGGCGCGGGCTCATGGAGAGCATGATGGCGATGATGCCCACCAGGATGAGCAGGTCGCCCACCAGCGAAATGACGCCCTGGGTCAGCAGGTCGTTGATCACCGCCACGTCGTTGATTACGCGGGAGACGGTAACGCCGACGATGGTGCGGTCGTGGTAGCTGAGCGACAGCGCCTGCAGGTGACGGAACATCGCTTCGCGCACATCGGTCAGCACCCGCTGCGAGGTCCAGCCCAGCAGGTACTCCTGCCACGCGGTAGCCGCGTACAGGGCCAGGTAGCAGGCGGCGACGAACACGGCGATGCGGCCCAGGCCCTGCGCGTCGCCCACCACAATATAGTCGTCGATGGCCAGCTTGATCAGATAAGGGGCCAGCAGGGTCAGGCCGGTGACGACGAACATGAGCGCGCCCGCCAGCAACATGCGCCGCCAGTAGGGGCGCACGAAGGCCAGCATGCCCCGGATGACGCGGCGGTTAAACGGTTGTCCCGCGGCGGCTGTCTCGCCAAATTCGCGAATGGCGCTGCGGGGGCCCATGCCGGGGCTAAAACTAAAACTCATCTTCCCCCGTCCTCGGGGCTCCGTCCTCCGGGGGCGACGCCTTCGCCGCTTTCTCCCCCTTCTGCAATTGCCGCAGCCGCCAGCAGCTGCTTGCGCTCGTGGTCCTGAATTTGCAGCTCGAAAATTTGCCGGTAGAGGGGCGAGGCTGCCAGCAGCGAGCGGTGGCTGCCGCGGGCCACGATGCGACCCCTGTCCAGCAACAGAATGAGATCGGCGCGCTGCACGGTGCTCAAGCGGTGGGCGATGACGAATGTGGTGCGGCCTTCCATCAGGCGGCTGAGCGCGGCCTGGATCAGGCGCTCGGTGCGGTTGTCCACGCTGGCGGTGGCGTCGTCCAGAATCAGAATGCGCGGGTCGGTAATCAGGGCGCGGGCGATGGCCAACCGCTGTTTTTGTCCCCCGGAAAGGGTCACGCCGCGCTCGCCGATGCGCGTGTCGTACCCCTGGGGCATGGTGCGGATGAATTCGTGCGCCTGCGCGTCGCGCGCGGCCTGCCGCACCTCCTCGTCGCTGGCTTCGGGCCGTCCAAAGGCGATGTTCTCGCGCACCGTGGCGGCGAACAGAATCGTGTCCTGCATCACGAGGCCGATCTGGCTGCGCAGGGAGTGCAGGGTGGCCCGGCGCGTGTCGTAGCCGTCGATGGTCACGCGGCCCTCCGTCGGTTCGTAGAAGCGAGACACAAGATTGACGAGGCTCGTTTTGCCGGAGCCGGTCGCGCCCATCAGGGCCACAATCTGGCCCGGCTGCGCCTCGAAGTTGATGTCGCGCAGCACCACGTGCTCGTCCCGGTAGGCGAAGGAAACGTTTTCGAAGCGCACGTGGCCCTCCAGGCGGGGCAGCGGTTGCGCGCCGGGCCGGTCGCCCACGTCCGTAGGGGCGTCCAAAATGCCAAACAGGCGCTGGGCAGCGGAAGCGGCGATGGCCAACACGGGAATGATGCGCCCGATGAGGCGAATAGGGCGCACGAGCATCACCAGGTAGGTGGTAAAGGCCACCAGCTCGCCCAGCGTCATGGCCTCCTGGATCACGAGCCAACCGCCGTAGGAGAGAATGAAAACAGTGCCGAAGTTGGCGATCATGTCCAGCATGGGAGCGTTGACCGCCTGTACCCGGGCCGACGCTGCCGAAAAGTGAAACCAGCGCTCATTTTCGGCGATAAACCGTTCTGTCTCGGCCTCTTCTTGCGCAAAGGCCCTGACGATTTGCGCGCCGCGCAGATTCTGTTCCAGCTGGTTGGTGAGCACGCCGAGCTGGTTCTGGATGTCCAGCGACAGCGGGCGGAACTGGCGGCCGAAGACGTAGGCGCGATAGAGGAGGAAGGGCAGGGTTAGGATGACGAGCAGCGCCAGGTTGAGGTTCATCCACAGCAGAATGATGGCGGTGAAGGCGATGAGCACAACGCCTTCCACGATGCGCAGAACGGCGCGCCCGGTCAGGAAGCGGATGCGTTCTACGTCCTGCATGGCGCGGGCCAGGATCTGTCCCGCCTCTGACTGATCGTGGAACGAGAACGAGAGGCGCGCCAGCTTCGCCAGCAGCTCGTTGCGCACGTCATAGGCCACCGCCTGCGAGGAGACCTCGGTCCACATGCCCTGGTAGTGAATGAAGATGCCTTTGATCAGGGTGAGGCCCAACATGGCGCTGGCGGCCCAGGCCAGGTAGCGTAGGTTGCCGCCGTAGATGCCCTGATCGATGCCCTGGCGGATGATCTGCGGCAGGACGAGGTTGACCCCGTTTATTACGAGCATGGCAAGATAGACCCCGACAACCATTCCCCTGTACGGTCGCAGATAGAGGAAGGCTCGCCACAATAGTTGCCGGTCGCTTTGCTGCGTCATACGCCGACGATTATAACCGAGAGACCGGCGCCAGACATGCAAAAAAGGGCGCCCCGTTGCGGAGCGCCCTATTACCTACGTTACAAATCCCGTGTCATGACGGTGCCACTCACCGGCGACACTGCCGGAGACCCTCGTGGGCTACGAAATCCAGGCGGACGTCACCTCGCCAACCCATCCGTCGGCCTCGCGCGT
>JBMCFH010000300.1:0-3924 GCA_048620455.1 Chloroflexota bacterium
GTAAATGGAACAAAGGAGTGAAACAACTCATGACTGAAGCTTTAGAACGGACGGAATACACTTTTCGCAAGCACGTGTCTGCACCTTACGAGAAGGCGATTGAGCAGGTGACGGCGGCGCTGAAAGAGGAAGGGTTTGGAGTGCTGACGGAAATCGACGTGCGGGATACGTTTCGCAAGAAGCTGGATGTTGAGTTCCCGCGCTACGTGATCCTGGGCGCCTGCAATCCGCCGCTGGCGCACCAGGCGCTGCTGGCGGAGCGCGAGCTAGGCGCGTTGTTGCCCTGCAACGTAATCGTCTACGATGACGAGGAAGGCGGTAGCGTGGTCAGCGCTGTGAACCCGCACGCTATGCTGGGCGTGGTGCAGAATCCCGCACTGGACGCTATTGCCGAGGACGTTGCCCGGCGGATGCAGCGGGTGTTAGAGGCATTGTAAGAGGAGGCAGCAACACCGCACTATATCCGCGGTAGAGGAATGATTGTGCCCTGCGATACATTCCGTGGGGCGCAGCGATGCGGATAATAGTGATGGGATTTGAACAAAGATGGATAGCACGGCGCTCCCAGGAGCGCCGTTTGTGTTTTTACGGTGATGCGCTACCGGCGCACGACAGAGCGGACCTGTGGCGCCACTTGCGCAGGAGGAGAACGATGAGCGTTGTTGAGGATAAGGAAAGACGGCTGGAGTACGTAGAGCGGCTAGAAGATCCGCCCGTGGCGCAAGCGCTGTTCGAAAGCGTGCGCTGGGCCTGGTTGTGGGTGTTGCTGCGCCTGTATGCTGGCTGGCAGTGGACAGAGGCCGGCTGGGGCAAGATAGGGGAGGAGGCGTGGACGGGGGACAATGCCGGGGCGGCAATTACGGGCTTTGTGCAGGGCGCGCTGGAGGAAACGGGCGGGGCCAATCCCGACGTGCAGGGTTGGTACGCCTGGTTCCTGGAGAACGTCGTTCTGCCCAATGCCGGCCTGTGGGGCTATATGGTTGCCTATGGCGAGCTGCTCGTCGGCATTGCCCTGATTCTGGGCATCTTCACGGGCATTGCCGCTTTCTTTGGCGCCTTTATGAATATGAATTACCTGTTGTCGGGCGCCGTGAGCAGTAATCCGATTCTGCTGGTAATCGCCATCTTCCTCATCCTGGCCTGGAAGACAGCCGGCTGGTGGGGGCTGGACCGCTGGGTGTTGCCCGTGTTGGGCACGCCGTGGAGCCCGGGATTGGTGTTCCGGGAGGAAGCGGCGACCTGAGGTTCCGCGTGTCGGCGCCGGTGGGCTGAACAGAGCGACATCCGGGCCAAATGGCGGATGCGTGGCTATCTGACATCTTCTACAATGTGACATCCCAATCGATCTGGAAGAAGGTGGACAACGTGAGCGAAAAAGAGCGAGACGAGTCCCTGGAACACGAGGCGCACGATCGCGCTGTGCACGGCGACGACGTGGATCATGACCACCCGGCCGACGAAACAGCAGCGCCCGATACGCAAGAGCATGAGCAGCATGACGGGCACGGGGCTCATAACGGGCATGATGGACACGGCGAGCACGTCGATCACACGGGCCACGAGGAAATGTTCCGGCGCAAGTTCTGGGTGTCGCTGCTGCTCTCCATCCCGGTGCTGATATACAGTCCCACCCTTCAAGAGTGGCTGGGCTTCACAGCGCCCGCTTTCCCGGGCAGCGAGTGGATCACGCCCGTTTTGTCCGTCGTCGTCTTCTTTTACGGCGGCCTGCCCTTCCTGCAGATGGCGGTGCCCGAGCTGCGCAACCGCAAACCGGGGATGATGATGCTCATCTCCCTGGCGATCACCGTGGCCTTCGTCTACAGCCTGGCGGCGCTGGCCTTGCCCGAAAGCGACACGTTCTTCTGGGAGCTGGTGACGCTGATCGACATCATGCTGTTGGGCCACTGGATCGAGATGCGCAGCGTGCGCCAGGCGAGCCGGGCGCTGGACGAACTGGCCAAATTGATGCCGGACAGTGCGGAGCGCATCGGCCCGGAGGGGGAGACGGAAGAGGTGCCGGTGTCCTCTCTGGAGCAAGGTGACACGGTGCTGGTGCGACCCGGGGGCAGCGTGCCTGCCGACGGCGAGGTGGTGGAGGGCGAATCGGATGTAGACGAGGCCATGATTACGGGCGAGTCGAAGCCGGTGTCCAAGGAAGCGGGCGACGAGGTTATCGCGGGCACTATCAACGGCGACGGCAGCCTGCGCGTGCGCGTGACGGCTACGGGCGATGAGACGGCGCTGGCAGGCATCATGCGCCTGGTGGACGAGGCGCAGGAAAGTAAGAGCGAGACGCAGTTGCTGGCCGACAGAGCCGCCGGCTGGCTCTTCTACGTGGCCCTGGCGGTGGCGGCGATCACCGCTGTGGCCTGGGTGATCGCCGTGGGCTTTGACGTCGCCGTCGTGGCGCGCGTGGCCACTGTGCTGGTCATCGCCTGCCCCCATGCGCTGGGGCTGGCGGTGCCGTTGGTGGTAGCCATCACCACGGCGCTTGGCGCCCAGAACGGCGTGCTGGTGCGCGACCGGCTGGCGCTGGAAGAGGCGCGGGAGCTAGACTTGGTGATTTTCGACAAAACGGGCACGCTGACGAAGGGTGAGTTTGGCGTGGTGGGCGTGGCCGTGGCCAACGGCGATGCCGGCGCTTATAGCGAGGACGAGGCGCTGGCGCTGGCGGCGGCCCTTGAGGGCGATTCGGAACACACAATTGCGCGCGGCATACGCAACTCGGCGCAAGAGCGCGAGCTGAACATTCCGACCGGCGACGTGCGCGACTTCGAGGCCATCAAGGGACGTGGTGTGCGTGCTCGGGCCAACGGGCAGGAGATGTATATCGGTGGTCCGCGCATGCTGGAGATGCTGGAGGTGGAGTTGCCGGAGGCGATTGCTCGCTTTGAGGACGAGGCCAGCGAGAAGGGGCAGAGTGTGATCACCCTTATTCAGGGTGGTTCGGATGGGCAAGAGTCACAGGTCATGGCTGCTTTTGCCCTGGCCGACGTGATCCGGCCGGAGAGCTATGAAGCAATCGAGCGCCTGCACGAGATGGGTATGGAAGTGGCCATGCTCACGGGAGATGCGGAAGCGGTGGCCAAGGCCGTGGCCGAGGAGTTGGGCATCGACACCTACTTTGCCGAGGTACTGCCGGAACACAAGGAGAAGAAGGTGGCGGAATTGCAGTCGCAGGGCAAGCGCGTGGCCATGGTTGGGGATGGCGTGAACGACGCCCCGGCGCTGACGCGGGCCGACGTAGGCATCGCCATCGGCAGCGGCACGGATGTGGCGGTGGAGTCGGCGGGCATCATCCTGGTTAAAAGCAACCCGCTGGATGTGGTGAACATCATGGAGCTGAGTCGCCAGAGCTATCGCAAGATGGTAGAGAATCTGATCTGGGCCACGGGCTACAACGTGGTGGCCCTACCGCTGGCGGCGGGCATCCTGGCCCCCTGGGGCATCGTGCTTTCGCCGGCGGTGGGCGCGTTGTTCATGAGCCTGAGCACGATTATCGTGGCCATTAACGCGCAACTGATGCGGCGGCAGGTGTCCTTTGCGCGAGAGGTCGAGGGGGCGGCTGCGGCTGCCTGACGGTCACGTGTTGCGCGAGATCGAAGAGAGCCTGAGGGTTGTGGGCGAACAGGAACGCGAGGTGCTGCGCCTTGCAGCTTTTGAGGTTTACACAATGCCGCATGAGTCTGACGAGCTTCGTCTGGCTTTGCCGCCGGTTTCGCCTGCGAGATGCGTGCGAAGCTGACGGCTATTCGCTGCGCTGGCTCTCCGCAGCGCAGGGGACGCAGCTTAATTATGGGCGTGTGGTGAACTCGCGGCAAACGTGCGCTGCTTACGGCTGTAACACGACCTTGATGCAGTTGTCCTGCTTATGCTTGAACAGTTCGTAGGCGCGGGGGGCGTCGGAGAGGGGCAGGCGATGGG
>JBMCFH010000301.1:0-3923 GCA_048620455.1 Chloroflexota bacterium
TATAAACGGAACTGCGCTTGCTTCATTCTCGTTCTTTTTACGGACGCCGTCAATAACCCAGCACCAAAGGGGCCTTTTGCTCCGCCTACCGTTGCACTTCAGTCGGATGGAGCGCCGCCAGGCGCTGCTGGAGCGCAGCATACTCAGCCGCTGTCTGCGGTGAACCCTGAGGTAGCGCTACAGGCCTGCTTCGCGCGCCTTGACGATCGCCTCGGCCCGATCCGCCACCTGCAGCTTGCTCAGGATGTTGCTGATGTGGTTGCTCACCGTCTTAGGGCTGATGACCAGCTCCCCGGCGATACTGGCGTTGTTATAACCGCGGGCAATCAGGCCCAGCACTTCCCGTTCGCGGTTTGTCAACTCCGGGAAAACGTGCGGCGCGCGTTCCGGATGCATCGTGTTGAAGAACTCGACCATGCGCGTGGCAATGGCCGGGCTGAAGATGGCCTGCCCGCCGGCGACGGCGCGGATGGCCCGTAACATCTCGTCGTGGCTGGCCCCCTTCAGGAGATACCCTCTGGCGCCGGCGCGCATGGCCGCAAACACCGAATTGTCGTCCTCGAGCATGGTCAGGATGAGAATGGCGATGTGCGGGCTCGTGTGCAAGATCGTGCGCGTGGCCTCGATGCCGTCACCATCCGGCATCTTAACGTCCATGAGGATGACGTCCGGCTGCAGGTCCGTGGCCAGGGCTACCGCCTCGCTTCCCGATGCCGCTTCGCCAAGCAACTGCAAATCAGGCGCAGCGTCAATCAGCGCGCGCAACCCGTCGCGGTAGAGCGGGTGATCGTCGGCGATGAGAATACGGATGTCGTCCACGGTTACTCGTCTTCCCCCAGCGGCAGTTGCACCGTAATCGTGGTGCCGTCTGCCGCTGTCGACGCGATGGCCAGGGTCCCACCGAGTTCCTCAGCCCGCTCGCGCATTGAGCGGAAGCCAATGCCCGCCTGGTAATCGGGCGGCAACCCCTGCCCGTCGTCGGCAATGGTCAGGTGCAGCACGCCGTTCATTTCAACCTGCACCACGGCGTTTGCCGCGCCTGAGTGGCGAGCGACGTTGGTCAGCGCTTCCTGCACAATGCGGTAAACCGCAACTTCGACCGCGGCAGAGAGTTCGGAGTACGTTTCAGGGAGGACGAAGCGAACGGTCAGGCCCTCCTGCCGCGGCGCATCCTGCTGTAGGGCGCGCCATAGCCCCAGCTCGTCCAGCGCGGCCGGGCGCAAATTGTAGACGAGCCGGCGGATATCCTTGAGCGCGCCCTTGCTATCGCTTTCCAGTTCTCGTAGCAGCGCGTCAGCCGCTTCAGGATCCCGGCGTAGCAAGGCCCGCGCCGACCCAATTTTCAACGTCTGCGACGCGAGCGCCGGGCCCAGCCCGTCGTGCAAATCGCGCCGGATGCGCCGCCGTTCTTCTTCACGGGTGATGACCAGTCGCGCGCGGGCGCGCTGCACGTCGGCGGCAAGCCGTTCCGCGTGCAGCGCCACCCCGGCCTGCCGGGCAATATCCTCCAGTAACCGTCGTTCGCGGGCGCTGAAGGGCCGGTCGCCGCTGCGAGGCCCGCAAATTAACTGCCCGATCTCCTGGCCCTGGTAGGTCAGCGACAGCACCAGCGGCGCCCCATCCGGCGCGCCGATTGCCGTCACAATCCGGAACGCCTCTCCTTCCTTGACGCTGACGGCGACGTAAGGCAGCTTCAGCGTCTGGGCCACGGTCTCCACGATCGTCGATAGCACAGAGCCCGGTGACAGCGTCGTCTCCAGCCGTCGCCCCAGGCGTGAGAGCACGGCGTAGGGATCGTCGCGTTCGCCGTACATCAGGCGGTTGACGCCACGCTGTACCCGTTGTCGTACCGGCTGGAAGAGCAGGGCGACGATGCCGGTTGCCAGCAGGGTGGAGAGAAAGCTCCCGGCCGACTGAAAGAGTGCGCCGAAGGCCCCCACAATCAGCACGTACAGGCCGACGACAAACGCAGACAACACGCCCCAGATCAGCGTGCGGTTGACGATCAGGTCGATGTCCCACAGCCGGTAGCGCAGGATAGAATAGCCGATCGTCAGCGCGACGACGGCAAAGACGGCAGTCACGAGCGTCATCTCCAACACGTTACGAAGCATGGTTGGCAGACCCGGCCGGTTGGGCAGCAGAGGTGATTGCAATAAGACGAGCAGGAAGGCGATGCCGCCCACGGCAGCCACCAGGCCCGCCACCACCCACTTCGTCTGCTGTCGCTGCCCGGCGTCAGAAACGCAACGGTAGCGGTATACTTGCGCACCGACACCTGTGACCATCATGCTCATCCACAGGAGTTGTGGCAGAATCTCGTAAGCCTGGAGACCGGGGACAAGCCGCTCTGTGGCTATGCCGATCAGCCCCAGCGCCAGGAAACCGGGAAACAGCCAGCGCGTCCAGCGCGGTACGAAGCGCCCGTTAGGGAAGGTGAGCAGAAACAGGGGCAGCAGCACGACCCAGCCAAGCTGGTCGAGAAAGCTCATGACCGGTTCCAGTAAAGGACGGCTCGCCGCCAGTGCGTCGTACGTATCCGTCGTTCCGAACGTGACGAGCCACAGCGCTGCCAGCAGCGCCATCCACTCGTCCGACCGTCGCCAAAAGATGACGAGCGCGACGGTGGTATACGCAGCAGCCATCACGGTGGCGAGGATGACGAGGTAGGTAGCATAGAGCGCGATGGGAAGTTCCAGCTCGCCGAGCGCGGCTACCTCAGCGGGAGATAATTGCATCGAGGCACAGGCGCTTTCCCCACACGTCGCCAGCAGCTGCTGGTAGCGGAAGGGCAGACCGACGAGAAAAAGCCCGACGCTTGACGCGGCGATCAGCAGCCACGCGGCCCGGGCCGGCGTGCGCAGCCGGCCTTTTAGCAGCAGCGCCGACCGATCCGGTCGCCCGGCCGGCGCTTTGCCATGCCCGATTGCCCTGTCACCCTGCACTGTATTCACGTGGCGCTTCCACCAGCGCACGTTGCACTGGCTGTAGAATGGCTATCTTACATTTTACACTAAATCAGTGCGCCGGTTGCGCCTGGTACGCCGGGCCTTGCCTCAGCAACCAGACCATGCCCAGGCCTGAGAGTGATGCGCCTACGAGAAAGGTCGCCATCAGCGCCAGCGGTCCCTCGGCTACCCCCTCCAGCGCAATCCCCGTTAATTCGCCCGCGATCCAGGCGCCCGCGCTGAACAGAATCCAGAGATGGGCTGGTCCGGCGACGCGGCTGCGTAGCACGAGCCATTGACCCAGCCCGAGCGAGAGTCCGACGGCGAGCCCGTGGCTAAGGCGTAGGGGGAGCGACACATCTCCGTTTTGGGGGTTGAGTAAACCAAAGACGACCGCGGCGGCCAGCGCAAAGGCGACGATCGTCGCCGGTATCCACGAGCTGGCGTGTGGAACGTAACGGCGCAGGAAGCGCCAGTGAGCCACGCCGAACGCGGAGCCGAAGATGGCGCCGAGCACGACGCCAAAGACGAACTCCGGCAGATGTTCGTCCATGTACTCTCCCGCCGTGACGCCCACGACGAGGAAGACGAGGAACCCTGCCACCAGACCGGCCACGGTAAGCCCCAGCCAGCGAAACCAATCAGCCCAACCTATGGAATACGTTTCATTTTCTGCAAACATCAATCACCTCCTTGCTACGGCTTGTCCATTACAACTGCACGCAACGTAGCAAAAAGGCTATCGGGCTGTCATGGGGCTACGCTCCCCAAGCTGCTCCTATTCTTGCCGGGAAGATCGCGGGAACGGCCGCAGGAATAGGCTCTGTCGCCGCGGGCGCGGTGGGCCGAGGATGGCCCGGAGAGGCATTACGACCGTGCAGGGTAGAAATGTCAGGAACGACTGCAGCGATGACCATGTGCTGAGGACGGACGCCGTCAATAGCCCAGCACCCGGCTGCGGTGGTGCAGCCAGGC
>JBMCFH010000302.1:0-3912 GCA_048620455.1 Chloroflexota bacterium
CCCTTCCGCGCCGCCATCGCCGCCGGCGTGCGCCTCATGATGTCCGCCCACGTGGCCCTGCCCGCGCTCACGGGCCGCCCCGACCTGCCGGCGACGGTCCAGCGCCCGCTTATGCACAACCTGCTGCGCCGCGAAATGGGCTTCGACGGCGTCCTGATCAGTGACGCCATGGACATGGGCGCCATCAGCCAGGGCGCGGGACAGATCGTAGACGCCATCGCCGCCCTGCGCGCCGGCGTGGACGTCTTGCTGCTGGCAGGTGAAACAGAGATCCAGGAGCGTCTCTATCAGGGTCTGCAACTGGCCCTCTCCCGCGGCCTGTTGGACGGCGATGCCCTGAAAACGTCGGCCCGCCACGTCCTGGCCCTGAAGGCGTGGCTTGGCGCTCACGAACAACCCCCTCTGAGCGTCGTCGGTTGCGACGAGCACCGCCGCCTGGCCCGCGAGGTAGCCCGGCGTTCTATCACACTACTGCGCGACGACGGCCTGCTGCCCTTGCGCCCGGCGTCCGACGCGCGCCTGGCCCTGGTCATGCCGCGCCCCGCCGACCTCACGCCCGCCGACACATCATCCTACGTGCAGCCCGCGCTGGCTGCTACCCTACGCGCCTACCACCCACACGTCAAGGAATTTATCGTAGATCAGACGCCGACCGAGGCCGACGTCGCCGCCCTGAAGCAACAACTCGCCTCCTACGACCTGCTCCTGCTGGTAACTCTCAGCGCCAGCCTGCAAGCAGCGCAGGCCGTCATGGCCCGCGAGCTGCTGTCGCTGGGGCTACCCACGGTGACCGTCGCCGCCCGCACCCCCTACGATCTCGCCGCCTACCCCCAGGCGCGCACCCACCTCTGCACCTACAGCATCCAACCCCCGTCCATGGAAGCGCTCGCCGCCGCCCTCTTTGGCCACATCCCCTGCCGCGGCCGTCTGCCCGTGAGCATACCGGCGTTGGAAGAAGAGGGGACACAGATGAACACAGAAAACACAGATTGATTTACATAAATTTAGAGAGCTCACAGGGGCGCGAACGTAGCCCAGGATTCCATTCCTCGCAGCACCCACCCCGACATGGCACAACACCCAAATTAATCCTACACTCTACCCAAGAAACAGCCGACAATTTCGACCAACAATGTGCTTCAAGAGAAAAGAAGAAAAGAATCTGTCAAATCTGTGTTAATCTGTGTCCCACCCAATACTAATCACCAACGCCACCATCTACACCCCGTTGCAGCGCCTTGAGGCAGCCGCCGTGCGCATTCGCGGCGCGCAGATTGCCGAGGTGGGGTTGGCCGATGAGCTGCTACCCGCACCCGACGACGAGGTCCTGGACGCTGGCGGGCTGCTATTGGCCCCCGGCTTCATCGACCTGCAACTCAACGGTGGGTTCGGCCACGACTTCACGCGAGACCCGCAGACGCTGTGGCCCGTCGCCGCGCAGCTGCCCCGCTACGGCGTCACCGGCTTCCTGCCCACCATCGTTACCTCCCCGCCGCGCACCGTGGCTCGCGCGCAGGAAATCGTCAGACGGCAGCCCGACCGCTTCAAAGGCGCCACGCCGCTGGGCCTGCACGTCGAAGGCCCCTTTCTCAACCCCGCCAAAAGAGGGGCGCACTATCCTGAACATCTACGCGCGCCGCATGAAGCGCTGATCAAAGAGTGGGCGCCATCCAGCGGCGTGCGCCTGGTCACGCTGGCCCCCGAACTGCCCGGCGCGCTGGATCTCGTGCGCACGCTGCGGCGGAACGGCGTCGTAGTCAGCGCCGGGCATTCCCTGGCAAGCTACGAGGAAGCGCTCGCCGGCTTCCAGGCCGGCGTCACCTACAGCACGCACCTGTTCAACGCCATGCCCTCCCTGCACCACCGTCGCCCCGGCCTTGTGGGCGCAGTGCTGGCGACCCCGGATGTCTGCGCCGGCCTCATCGCCGACGGCGTGCACGTGCACGCGGCGCTGGTGCGCCTCGTCTGGCAACTCCTGGGCCCGCGACGGCTCAACCTCGTCACCGACGCCATGGCTGCGCTGGGCATGTCGCCCGGACAGTACCACCTGGGCGATCATACCGTCGCCGTGGACGAACAGCGCGCCACCCTACCCGACGGCACACTTGCCGGCAGCATCCTCTCGTTGGACCAGGCGCTGCGCAACCTGATACAATTCAGCAACTGTTCCACCGGCGAGGCGCTGCAAACGATCACCAGCACCCCCGCCGCCTTACTGGGTCTCGGTGGGCGCAAAGGGCACATCGCGCCCGGCTACGACGCCGATCTCACCCTTCTAACACCCGACCTGAAGATCAAAGCCACCTTTGTGGCCGGAGAAAAAGTCTATGAGCAGCAGGACCACACACCCGACGTCAATTGAGCAAACGCACCTGTACCGTGAGATTCACCAACAACCGGCCGTGTTACAACGATTTCTACAGAAAGCCGACGGGCCCGCCCGCGAGCTGGCGGCAGCGATCAAAGGACACGGCGTCACGCACGTGGTCATCGCCGCGCGCGGCACCAGCGACAACGCCGGACGCTACGCACAGTACGTGATGGGCGCCATGAACGGCCTGCAAGTAGCGCTGGCTACCCCCAGCCTCTTTTCCGTATACCAGCGCCCGCCGCGCTTCGGCAAAGCGCTGGTGTTGGGCATCAGCCAGAGCGGCAAGAGTCCCGACATCGTCTCCGTTCTCGCCGAAGCTCGCCGCCAGGGGGTGCTCACCGGCGTGATCACCAACAATCCTGACTCCGACATGGGCCGGCAGGGCGACGTGGTCATCCCCCTGCACGCCGGCGTCGAACGTTCTGTCGCCGCCACCAAGACTTACACCGCGCAACTGGCTGCAGTAGCCCTGCTCAGCGCCCACCTGCTTGACGACAGCGGCGAACTACTATCGTCGCTACACGAAATACCGGAGGCGGTGCGCGACACCTTGCGCATGAACGAGGCTATCGCCGCAATCGCCCCCCGCTATCGCTACATGCGGCACTGCGTGGTCATTGGGCGCGGCTTCAATTACGCTACTGCCTTCGAGCTGGCGCTCAAGCTCAAAGAGCTGACTTACACTGTTGTCGAACCGTACAGCAGCGCCGACTTCCTGCACGGCCCCCTGGCCCTGCTGGAGCCCGGCTTCCCGCTCTTGCTCGTGGCGCCCAGCGGCGCCATGATTCCGGTGTTGAAGGAGTTCGCGCAAACGGCAACGCAACACGGACCGGAAATCATCGCCATCAGCGACGAAGACGACATCCTCAGCCAGGCTCGCGTGCCCCTGCCCCTGCCCCACACCGTTCCCGAGTGGCTCTCGCCGATTACGGCTATCGTCCCCGGGCAGCTTTTTGCCATGCACCTGGCCTCGACGCGCGGCTACCAGGTTGACAGCCCGCGCGCCATTCAGAAGGTTACCGAAACGCAGTAGCTCACGAAGGACCGCGGACGGCGGACGGCAGACGTTCGCCGTCTGGCGAAGTCAGTAACATTACTAATGAACGCCAACACCTATCTACGACGAATCAACTACAGTGGCCCGCTGACGCCGGCGGCGGATACCCTCAGGCGCCTGCAGGTGGCGCACCTGCTGACCGTGCCCTTCGAAAATCTGAGCATCCATTGGGGCGAACCGATCGTTCTCGACGATGAGGCCCTCTTCGACAAAGTTGTGCGGCGCGGTCGCGGTGGGTTCTGCTATGAGTTGAACGGCCTTTTCGCCGCCCTGTTGCGCACCCTCGGCTTTGATGTGGCCATGCTCTCCGCCGCCGTTAGCAACGATGAAAACAGCTTTGGGCCGGACTTCGACCACATGACCCTCATGGTCACCCTCGAAGAGCGTTGGCTGGTGGACGTCGGTTTCGGCGACTGCTTCCGCGAACCGCTGCGCCTTGACGATCCGCGTCCGCAGGAAGAAGGCCATCGCGCCTACCGCGTCG
>JBMCFH010000303.1:0-3897 GCA_048620455.1 Chloroflexota bacterium
CGGTCACGACAGGTGGTCGCTCGCGACGTCGAACAAATCGGGACGGAGCCTTGGATTGGCGGGCCTGCACACCACCTCCTTTTCGGATATTGCCAGCGCAGCGTCTATTGGGGTTGAGCGCTAGACGCGTGAATCGGCGCTGGCCAGATAACTGTTCATCCGCGCAATAAATGACGACATGTAATCGCGCCGGATGCGGGCCGCTTGCTTCAGGTCGCCGGCCTCGAGAGCTGCAATTGTTTCAGCAATTTCGTCACAGGTCACTTCTACTTCTTTCTCCCACTCCAGATCGGGCAGGATTTCCAACCAGACGCGCGCCGTCTGGTAGTAGAGCTGGTTATAGATTTCGCGAAGTGGTTCGTTGCCGATGATGTTGAGCATCTCGTCGTGGAAATCGTTGTAGAGGCGGGCGATGGCTTCCGGATCGTATTCGCCGTACATCTGTTGGCACTCTTCCAGCAATCGCTGGAGTACCGCGATGGTGTTCTGCGGCACGCGATTTCGCGTCAGGTCGGCCACGATTTCGGCCAGCTTGATGCGAAAGGCGTAGACCTCCTTGAGGAATTTCAGATCGACCGAGGCGACGATGGTACCGACGCCGGACAGACTGGAAACCAGGCCTTCGAACTCCAGGCGCTGCAGCGCTGCGCGCACCGGCGTACGGCTGACCCCAAACTCGGAGGCCAGCGCGTTCTCGCTGAGGACCGTGCCGGGTGCATAACGCAGCAGGCAGATGCGGTCGCGGATCTGCTCGTAGATTTGTTCCTGGCTCTTTCTGGCCATCGTTGTGCTGTTGCCCGTTTGTACGCTTACTGGATAAGTGTGGGTGGTGCGGGACTGGTTGACTTACGGCACGAAAACGTGTATGATAATGCAGGCTGTATACAACCTGTATACACGTGCCTGAGAAGTATAACACACGCGTTTCTAGACGTCAACTCTCCCCGGTCACCAAGGGCCAGGACCGCCACCTTCAGGAGGATTTCATGCTCAATCGAGACGATCTGGTTTTTCCTATGGACGAGTACCAGCGCCGCCTGCGCGAGCTGCGCCGGCGCATGGACGACCGGGACCTCGATCTGGTGATGACCACGACGCCGGAGAACATTTGCTACCTCTCCGGCTTTGAGAGCCCGGGCCACTACTATTACAATGCGCTGATCGTTCCACGGCAGGGAGAACCGGTCGCGGTACCGCGCCGGCTGGAGGATAGCGGCTATCAGGCGCTCACCTGGTTGGACCAGACCCGACCTTATGAGGACCACGAAGATCCCATCGAGAAGACGGCGGCGACGCTGGAAGCGTTCGGCTGGCAGGATAAGCGTATTGGGTATGAAAAGAGTTGCTGGTTCTTCACCGCCGCCCAACAAGAAAAGCTGTTTGAGCTGTGTCCGCAGGCCACGTTTGTGGATTGTTCGGGGATTGTGGAGGCCGGTCGTCTGATCAAGTCGGATCACGAGGTGGCGCTGATGCGACGGGCGGCGCGGGCCACAGAAGCCGGGATGCGGGCGGGCATCGATGCGGTGGTTGCCGGCGCCAGCGAAAACGACGTGGCGGCGGAGATGAATTATGCCATGATCAAGGCCGGCAGCGAATGGCCCTCAATCGTGCCTTTCGTGGCCTCCGGCTACCGCGGGGCGATAGGCCACGCAACCTGGGCGGGGCGTATTATCGAGGAGGGCGATATCATCATGTTGGAACTGGCGGGCTGTCTGAAGCGTTACCACGCGCCGTTGATGCGCACGGGGTTTGTGGGCGAGCCCAGCGCACGCGTGCGCCAGGCGGAGCAAGTGGTGCAGGATGCGTTCCAGGCGATGGTAGAGACAATCCGGCCCGGTGTGCCGGCGCACGAGGCCGACGCCGCCAGCCGCGAGGTTATCAACAAGGCGCAGCTGGGCGGCGAACAGGGCTCGCGTTCCGCTTACTCGGTGGGCATTGGGCTCCCGCCCGACTGGGGCGAGGGTCAAATCCTGAGCATGCAACCGAACGAGACGCGCCCCCTGCAGGCGAATATGACGTTCCACGTGTTGCCCTGGGTACAGGTACCGGGCGAAGGGGGCATCAGCTTTTCGGAGACGATTCGCGTCACGGACGATGGCTGCGAGTTGCTGACCAATTTCGAACGGGCGCTGTTCGTGCGGTGAGTTTATGAGTAGATTCTCCTCAGCGCTCAAAGTCAAAACATCGTAGCGAGGCTATCTTATGTCGGCCGAACGGTCACCGGTGAGTACGGACGTCGATTTCGAGCAGGATGGAAAGCAGCTGTCATATCTGCGCGTTCCTACTTCCAGAAATGATTCTGCCTGGGGTTCTGTCCTCGTTCCCGTCGCCGTGGTCAAAAATGGCAGCGGGCCCACCGTGTTGCTGGTGGGCGGCAACCACGGCGGGGAGTATGAGGGGCCCGTGTCGTTGACCAAGCTGATTCGCGCCCTGCAGCCGGAGGAGGTACAGGGGCGGGTGATCGTTCTGCCGGCTCTGAATATGCCCGCCGTGAACGCGGGGCAGCGTCTTTCACCCCTGGACAACAAGGATATGAACCGCGTTTTCCCCGGCCGTTGGGACGGGACGGTTACGGAAGTCGTGGCCCATTACGTCCACGACGCTATTTTGCCGTTTTGTGATGCAGTGATCGATTTGCACTCTGGCGGCTATTCTCTCTCCCTTATGCCCTACATTAGCATGCACTATCTGGATGATGAAGCGCAGCGGCAAAAGACGTGGGCGGCGATGATGGCTTTTCAGGCGCCGGTGGCGCTGGTGATGAAGGAGATTAGCGGGCCCGGCCTGCTGGATTACGCGGTGGAGAGCCAGGGCAAGGTGTTCCTTTGCGCCGAAATCGGCGGCAACGGTACTCTTGACCCGCGGATGCTGGAGATCGTGGAGACGGGAACGCGCAACGTGCTGAAGCAGTTAGGCGTATTGGAAGGCCAGCCGCTGATGCGCGAAGATCAGGGGCTGCCGCCCCCGCGCCTCATGGAGATACCGGATCCGGCCTACTATCATATGGCGCTTGTGGATGGCATCTATGAGTCATTCTACGAACTCGGCGAGTGGGTTGAGCCGGACCAGCCGCTGGGCCAGATTCACTTCTTGCAGCAGATTGGACGCGAGCCGCGAGTGGTGCGCGCCCAACGCGCGGGCATGTTGGTGGGGCGAAGGGGGCCCGGATTTGTGCGAGTAGGGGATACGGTCGCTGCTTTAGCCTGTGATCTGACCTGAGTTATTTGGCGTTGTAGGCCCAGGCGCCGTCTACGCGCTCGCGTGTGAACTCGTCCTGGTACGGGGAGTCGCCGGCGCTCATGCGCTGGCTGAAAGCCTGGATCATCCAGGCTGCCCAGCGCCTGACACTATGTCCCTTGCGCTCCACAGCCGCTTCTGTCAGTTCCCGCCCTTTGGGATGCGCCAGCAGGGCATCGACGAGGTCGTGGTGTGTGATCGGGTTGTTGGTTTCTGCGGTACGGTTGCGAATCAGGTCGGCGATGAGCGGCAGGACGTCTTCCTGGCGAAATCCGCGCACGTTGTTCTTGCCGGTCTTGCTCTTCTTTTTCTTCCTGGAACGCGGTTCCGGATCTGGTGCGGTGTTCGTTGTGCGCAACAATCTCACGTCTAGCTTGCGGGCGATAGTTTGGGGGACGCGGATGAAGCTGTCGGTGTTGTACCAGGTGTCGTTGATGCGCCGGTAAACTGTTCCGTCCAGTGTCACTTCGGTGGCCATCAGGTACCTCCTTTAACAGGGGAGCGCTGCAAACGGCCCACACTGTTAGATGCAACAACAGTAAGAGCCCGTACGTGACCACAGGCCCTGGCTCCTCTCCATATTATATTATACGGGAACTTGTAGATCGCTCACAGTTCTATGGTAGAATGTCGAGATCATGGAAGACAAAAGGGAGGCCC
>JBMCFH010000304.1:0-3893 GCA_048620455.1 Chloroflexota bacterium
TCCTGGATGCTGTCGTAATCGCCGCCGGATGTGGCGACCACGATGACGTTGGCGTAGGAGCCGGACAAATCGTGGCAGATCCAGTCGCGGCCATCCCAGGCAGCAAGCTGTCCCGCCGAACAGCGCTGTGGAAGTTTGTAGCTGTCGGCGAGGTCGAACTGGGTACCGTTCAGTTCCAGGCCAACGCCCGCGGTATAGGTGGTGTCGTTATCGACGTTGTCCGCGAATCCGGCGGGGATATCCATGATGCCGCTCCAGGGAACGGAGGCGGCGTTTGAGGCGAATAGCGCATGGGGGGCGGCGGTCAGGGGCTGGCGCGGGTCGAGCGGGGTGTAGTCGCCGCTGCCGGTGGGACACCGGACGTCGATATGCAGCCAGCGAGCGTCGCCGTTGAAGGCGTCGCTACCGAACTGATCGGCATCGTTGACCAGGACGTTGAAGCGACCGCCGGCGACGGTCACGTCCTCGCTGGTCTGTGTGGCGCCGACCTGGCTGCCACCGTCAGGGGCATCCCATAAACTGAACTGGAAGTCGCAGACGGCGTCTACCGGTTGGCCCTCGTCTACCAGTTCGCCCTGATAGGTGAAGCCGTTACCCAGGGACGCCAGGCTGTCGGCGGACGCGTTGCGCGTGACGGTGATGAAGCTGAAGACGCCGGCTAAAAGAATGACAGCCGTAGCGCAAAGGAAAGTGAGTTTGTTGCGGGTCATACTATATGTCTCCTTATCTAGAACGATGATGGCAGAGCGCGTGGCTCACACGATTGTGAGCATTGTAGAAGCCAATCGATCAGAGAACGATCATGTCGGGCTCTGGCCGAATTCTTTTGGGACGAACGGGAGCCGGGACAGGCGCTGGCCAATCTGCGCGCCGTGCTCTCTATGCTGCGCAAACGTCTGCCGGATCGCCTGATCATCGACCGCCACGACGACGGCTCTCTACGAGTGGTTGAGCGCGACCAGCCTCCCCCCGTCGCACAATTTGCCGGTCCAGACGACCCTTTTTTTTGGGGGGCGTGACGTGGCGTTGCGGGATCTGACCCAGCGGCTGACGAGCGCGGTATGGCCATTACGCTGACCAACCTGGGCGAGGTTGTCGTTTCCCTGGAGATGACGGCGGAGGAGACGCTGGCGCTTACGGTCGAGGACGATGGCGTTGGCTTTCGACCACCGCAGACGTTGAGCGTGCTGGTGCAAGAGCAGCACTTTGGATTGGTGGGCCTGGAGGAACAGGTGGAAGGGGTTGGGGGCACGATGGAGGTTTGTTCGGCGCCCGATGCGGGTTGCAGGCTGAAGGCGATTGTTCCCGTGGAATAGGACTCCCATAGGATAGGACGTAGACAATTATGGCGGGACACAGATGAACGTAGATTTTCAGGATTTATTAGAACATTCTTGGCGTGTTCTTATCGCGGACGATCATCCCGTCGTCCGCTCGGGGTTGCGCAGTGAGCTGGCCTGTTACGAGGAGGTGGCGGTGGTGGGCGAGGCGCTGGACGGCGATGAGGCGCTGCGCCTGGCGCGGGAGCTGGAGCCGGACGTGCTGTTGCTGGACGTCAATATGCCGGGCATGAGAGCGATTCGGGTGCTGAAGGAAGTGAAGCGTTCCTTGCCGGCCTGCCGGGTGCTGGTGCTGACCGCTTACGGGGACAGCGGCACGGTGCTGGGGATGCTTCGCAGCGGCGCCGACGGTTACGTGCTGAAAGATGAGGAGCCGGCGGTCATCGTGGAAGCGATACGGGCGGTTATGGACGGGGAGCTGTGGGTCAGCCCGGAGGTATCGGATCAGTTGCCGCTGCTGACAAAAGGCGAGGGCTCAATTGTTGGCGAGCCGTTGACCCGGCGCGAGCAGCAAGTGCTGGAACTGATCGTTACCGGCCAAACGAATGCCGAAATCGCTGAGACGCTGGCACTTTCCGAACGCACGGTGGAATTTCACGTCGGCAATTTGCTGAAGAAGCTGGGGGTCAGGAGCAGGGTGGAAGCGGCGGTCTGGGCGAAGGAGCATGGGGTCGCGTGAAGGTTCTGCGTACTACTCTGTCGACGTACCGGCCGGCACGTCTCGCGGCTCGCAGTCGGGCATATGCGCCTCGTCGGGCACGTCGACCTGAATGGCCACGGGATCGACGCGGAACTCGGTTTGCCCAACCCCGATTCCTTCATGGATGAGGCCGGCCCACACGGGCTGCGGGTTACGCACGCCGAAGACGTCGGTCATGCGAATGCCGCCGCTGACCACGGCTCGTTCGCCGGGCATCAAATAGTAATGACCGTCGATCTCTTGCAGATCATCCACATCGCCCACGGCCCAGCGGAAGGGATAGGTGACGAGCTCGTTCTCGAAGCCGATGCCTACGCGGAAGACGCCGGTTTCGGCCGTCCAGCCGAGGCTCTCGTAGTCCCAGTCGGAATCATAGACCGTGCCCGGCGGCGGGCCGCTGGTGCGGATGGGCGCCGTGCCGTAATTTTCGACGGTGAGGTTGAACCATAAGGTGTCGCACACGGGCACGGCGGTGGCCTCCCAGCGCACGGTGTTCCCCGCCGGCGCGCGGTAGATGCGCGCCAGGGGAGCGCCGCCATATTCAATAACGAGCTCCTCCTCCAGGCGCCTCCGGACCCGTTGTCCTTCTCTGTCTTCGACTACGGCTTCGACGGTATAGCGACCATCGGGCGGCGGGGCAAAGCCGTCCGGGACGCCGGCATCGTACTCAATGTAGTAGGGCCCGTCGCTTGCTGCTCCGCCTGCGTAGTCGCCTTCGTGAATGCGCACTTCTGTGCCGTCAGGAGCGCGCAAGAGGATGCGCACGTTGGCCTCTTTGGTCACGTCAAAGGAGACGGTGAGGACATCGCCAATGCCGTCCTCGTTGGGCGAGAAGCGACTCGGCTGCAGGCTGAACGCCTGTAGCTGTGGTAGTTCAGGGTCGGCGTCGACAATTCGGAGCTGTCCCTGCCGGCGTTCCGAGACGCCGTCTGTGCCGGTTGCCTCTACGGTCCAGGTGTAGGCGCCGTCTGGTAGCAGGCGCGCCACAATCTCGCCCTCTACCTGCTCGCCGGGCATTTGGTAAGCTTCCACGACGCCGCTAAAGGGGGCACGGTACTCGCCGGCGGCCCTGGCCTGGTCCTCGCGAAAGTGGAAGCGCCGGCCCTCGTCGTCCTCAAAATAGATGGAGACGCGGGCGTTGCGCGCCACCTCGTAGTTAATGTGGGTGACGTCGTTTTGGCCGTCTGCGTTGGGGCTGATTTCCGCTGCTTCGACTGAAACCTGGCGCAGCAGGCTGCCGTCGCCGCGCAACAGGCGCCAGCCGCCGACCAGCGCCAGCGCGACTGCCAGGGAAGCAACGAGGGTAACAATAAGGGGGGGCTGTTTCTGCTCGAACATGGTGTGAGGGTAGTTTACAGCAGGTCAGACATTTGCGCCTGTGGGTGCGCGACAGGATCGCAGAGGGACAGGGGAGAGCAAGGTACCGGTGGCGGTGTTGGACAAGGCCAGCCACTGTGGAGAGCGCTCAGGCCATTACTAATTGTCGACGCCTGGGGAAGGGTACGGCGAGGGGGATCATGGCGGGGGAGTGAAAGAGGCGGTCGGTGTTGACGACGGTGACGGTGTGGCTGTGGTGGTGGCCCCTGCTGCGCTGGTGGAGGTCGGCGTACCCGTAACCGTGGGAGTACCGGTCGATGTGGGGATCGTTGTATTTGTGGGAGTCGTCGTCGCCGTGCCGGTGGGAGTGGATGTGCCGCCGGCCGTCGCGGTAGGCTTGGGCGTTTCTGTTGACGCCGGCGTTTCTGTTGGCGCCAGTGTCGCTTCAGGCTCAAGTGTAGGCGTTTCACCCGCGAGCAATATTGCAGGAAGATAACTGTCGATTGTGGCGTCGCCGGCGATGGACGCTCGGATGG
>JBMCFH010000305.1:0-3881 GCA_048620455.1 Chloroflexota bacterium
CGCACCACGTGACCGGGCGTTATGCGTCGAGTAAATACATGCCGATGCCGTAGGGGGTCGCAGGTTTGCAAGTTGTAGGTTGCAGGTTGGCAGCAAGCGTGCCCGGAGGGCTAAGCCGCGTGCCCGGAGGGCTAAGCCGCGGTCTGCGGTCTGCCGTCCGCGGTCTTAACCACGAGGAGTGAGATAGATGGACGTAGCGGAACTATTCGACACGATGGAATACGGCCCGGCGCCGGAGTCACCGGATGCGGCGCAGGCGTGGTTGGCCGATCATGACCACGATTTTGGGCTATTCGTTAACAATCAGTGGGTGAAGGGTGAGGAGCGGGAGACGATGCCGGCGCTGAACCCGGCCAATGGTCAGGAATTGGCGCGAGTGACAGTGGCGCGCGCAGAGGATCTGGATGCCGCCGTGGAGGCGGCGCGCAAGGCGCAGGCCGCCTGGCGAGAGCTGTCAGACCACGAGCGGGCGCGGTATCTGTACGGCATCGCCCGCGGCGTGCAGAAGCACCACCGCCTGCTGGCCGTGCTGGAGTCGCTGGACAACGGCAAGCCGATCCGCGAAAGCCGCGACCTGGACGTGCCGCTGGTGGCGCGCCACTTCTACCACCACGCCGGCTGGGCGCAATTGATGAGCGCCGAGCTGCCGGGCTACGAGCCGCTGGGCGTGGTGGGACAGATCATCCCCTGGAATTTCCCGCTGCTGATGCTGGCCTGGAAAATCGCCCCGGCGTTGGCCATGGGCAACACGGTGGTGCTCAAACCGGCCCCCTCCACGCCGCTGACGGCCCTGCTCTTTGCCGAGATCATCGCCGAGGCGGGCCTGCCGCCGGGCGTGGTCAACATTCTGACCGGCGACGACGAGACGGGCAAGCTGATTACGGCGCACCCCGGCTTCGACAAGTTCGCCTTCACCGGGTCCACCGAGGTGGGCAAGATCATCCGTCGCGCGACCGCCGGGCGTGGCGTAAAGCTGTCGCTGGAACTGGGCGGTAAGTCACCCTTCGTCGTCTTTGAAGACGCCGACCAGTTCGCAGCCATCGAAGGGTTGGTGGACGCCATCTGGTTCAACCAGGGCGAGGTCTGCTGCGCGGGCTCGCGACTGCTCGTGCAGGAAAATATTGCTGAGCGCTTCTACGAGCGGCTACGGCAGCGCATGGACCAGCTTCGCGTCGGCGATGCGCTGGACAAGAGCATTGACCTCGGCGCCGTGGTAGACCAGACGCAATGGGAGCGCATCGACTACTGGGTGCAACGCGGTGTGCAGGAAGGCGCCACCATTTACCAGCCGGAGTGCGACCTGCCGGAGGGCGGCTGCTTCTATCCGCCCACCCTGCTCACCGGCGTCTCTACCGCATCCAGCGTAGCCCAGGAGGAAATTTTCGGCCCGGTGCTGGTGGGCATGACTTTCCGCACGCCGGAGGAAGCGCTGGCCCTGGCCAACAACACGCGATATGGGCTGGCAGCCAGCGTGTGGTCGGACAACATTAACCTGGCGCTGGACGTGTCCACCAAGATTAAGGCGGGCACGGTGTGGATCAACTCTACGAACCTGTTCGACGCCGCCTCCGGGTTCGGCGGCTACCGCGAAAGCGGTTTCGGACGCGAAGGGGGCAAAGAGGGCCTGTACGAATACACCAAACCGGCCTGGCAACCATCCTACAAACGAGAAGAAGCGCCGGAGCTAAACGATGACTGGGGCCAACACGTGCCGGGACGGCCCCGGCCCGCAGCTGCAACCGGCGGCAACGGTCTACCCGTAGATCGCACGGCCAAACTGTATATCGGCGGCAAACAGCGGCGACCGGACGGCAATTACAGTTACCCGGTGGTTGATGGCAAAGGCAACCTGATGGACTATGCCGGCGACGGCAATCGCAAGGACATCCGCGACGCCGTGGAAGCGGCGCACAAGGCCAAAGGCTGGGCCGACCGCACGCCACACAACCGCGCGCAAATCCTGTACTACATCGCCGAAAACCTGTCCATTCGCGCCGAGGAGTTCGCCGAGCGGCTGCGGGCGATGACGGGCCAGAGCCGCAAGTCGGCCCAGGCGGAAGTGGACCTGTCCATCAGCCGCCTCTTCAGTTACGCCTCTTACGCCGACAAATACGGGGGCACGTTGCAAGAAACGACGCTGTACGGGCTGGTGGTGGGGCTCACCGAGCCCGTCGGTGTGGTAGGTATCGCCTGTCCCGAGGAGTACCCGTTGCTGGGCTTTGTCTCGCTGATGGGCCCGGCTATTGCCCGCGGCAACACGGCAGTGATCATCCCCTCAACGCCCTACCCACTGGCGGCGACCGACTTTTACCAGATTCTGGAAACGTCGGACCTGCCCGGCGGCGTGGTCAACATCGTCACCGGCAACCGCGACCACCTGACCAAAACGCTGGTAGAACATGACGACGTGGACGCCATGTGGTACTTCGGCGACGAGCAGGGCAGCGCTCAGGTAGAGTACCGCTCCGCCAGCAACATGAAGCGCACCTGGGTCAACTACGGTCAGGAACGGGACTGGACGGATCCTGTGCAGGGTGAGGGCGAGGAGTTTCTGCGCCACGCCACGCAGGTCAAGAACGTGTGGGCGCCGATGGGTGAGTAGCCGCTCGCCTGCAACTTGGCTCAGTCACTGTATTCGGGTATGCTTATATCAGCTTAGCCAGTTTCCGAATATTGCAGGCATCACAGGCATCAATAGAGATTTACCGGTCGTCGCATCGTTCATCAGGAGAATCACGGTATGAAAAAACGCTTGATTATACTCTTGGTGGGAGGATTGCTGTTCCTCCTGGCCTCCGGCGCAATGATACAGGCACAGTCGGGTGGCGGTTATGACCTGTCCTGGTTCACTATCGACGGCGGCGGGGGTAGTAGCAGTAGCGGCTCGTATACCGTGAGCGGCACCATCGGTCAGGCCGACGCCGGCACGCTTGCCAGCGGCAGCTACGAGTTACAAGGCGGCTTCTGGAACAGCAGTGTTGTGGGTCCGGCCCAAACCAGCCTGTTCTTGCCGCTTGTCGTTGATGAATAAAACGCCTTCCCTGGCTTAGAAATTCTTCAAAGAGCCCTCAACATGAGGGCTTTTTTTGATCTATGTACGCTTCTGGATCCTTTAACCACCGCATTCACTCGGCGCTGAGGCCCAGGCAGACCGGCAAAAGGCAAAAAAAAAGCGCCCACCACGAGGATGGACGCCCGGAAGATAACCCTGCCTGGCTACTGCAGCGAAGAGCGCGTGCCCTCCGCGCAGATAGCCAGGACTACTGGGCAACCGTAAACGTATATTAACGTTTGCTGCTTAGACGCGCTTCACGTTTTGCGCAGCCGGGCCCTTACGGCCCTGGCCCACGACAAAACTCACACGCTCGCCATCTTCCAGGGCGCGAGCGGTGGGGTCGGCCATATCGTTGATGTGCACGAAAATGTCACTGCCATTATCGCGCTCGATAAACCCATACCCTTTGCGTACGTCGAACCATTTTACGGTTCCAGTTTCCTGTTCATTGGCCATTATTGACTATCTCCTTATGGCTTCCTTGCAGCAGCGATAGGGTTTTCAACAAAAAAGCCATCCAGACGAAGATCTGGACGGCCGACATTGCAAACTATCATCCACTGCAGAACTTACGACACTATAAGCATATATTATTCGACCGTTCTTGTCCAGTGTCTAACGAAACTCATGCGTTTTGCTAATATTTTGAGGCGTGATCGAACAACCACGCCTTAAAAGGCAACGAGGCCGCCACGCACTATTAGACTCGTGACGGCCTCGCCGAAAGATGCGTTACCCGTAGGTAATAAAAACCCGGCCTCTCGGCCGGGTTTGTGGCGCCAGCTGGATTTGAACCAGCGACCTAAGGCTTATGAGTCCTCCGCTC
>JBMCFH010000306.1:0-3874 GCA_048620455.1 Chloroflexota bacterium
GGGTGACAAGCCGACGATGGGACTTGAACCCATAACCTATGCTTTACAAGAGCATCGCTCTGCCAATTGAGCTACGTCGGCAATCTTGACTCTGCCCTAAATTTAACAGAGTTAAATAGGGCGGTCAAGCGGGCTCAACGGCGCAACAGAGCGCGCCTCGGCACAGACATCTTAGTATAGCAGGTTCCACCCTGCCGTCAACCTGCGCGGCTCGTTCCAATGCATTTTTAACGGCGCTGTAGCCCCCGCATCTGGACTCTGTCGCGGTCGACATTCAGCCTGTGTTATGCGCCTCCGCCCCCGGACATTTGTATCCTTGACAGAAAGGCCACGGTCGCCACAATAAAGTTTACGGGATCGTTGGCAAACAGGCAACCGTCGCACAGGGGATCGCGTCATGGATATATCGATCAGCCGTCTCAACAACCGCATGGCGTTGCAGGTGCCGGCCGAACTCCCCCTGGGCCTCGTTTTCGTCGTGGGTCAGGTAGCCAGGCTGCAGCGCAGCCGCGACGGGAAGGTCGTGTTCTTTGAGCTGGTGCAGGGGCGACACCGCCTGCCCTGCCGCCTGCCGGGTCGCGTGGCCCGGGAAGCGCTGTTGCAGGAGGGAGACCGCGTGCGCGCCGGCGGACGGCTTCTGTTTAACCCGCACCTCGCCGGCTACCTGCTGGTGACCCGCGACGTGGAGGTGCTGCCCCAACGCGCCGCCGGCTCCTCGCTGCAGTCGATCATTGACGACGCCCGATCGCGCCAGGGCCAGACGCAAAACACCGGCCCCCAGGCGGCCTCCCCGGTGCAGCCGGAGCTGCCCACCTGGGTGACCCGTCTTGCTCCGCCGGAAGTGCGCCGCGAATTAGACCGGCAGGCAGAGGGAGAAGCGGAGGATGGCCCAGGTCTGGACGAGCCTGGCGCAGGCAGCGGCGAGCCGTCCTCAGAAGTGGACGCCGTCGCCGACATGGAAACGGACTCCCCGGCGGACGCCACGCTCTCCCCCGCAATGGTGGCCTTTCTCTCGCAAGCCATCGACAGCAACGAGGACATCGAGCTGACGGCGGAGATGCTCAGCAGCCACCTGCCCGCTGCGCCGGGCAGTGAGCGGGGGGATGAGACCGCGCCGCAGGACGAAGCGCCTGTGCGCGAGAGGAAAGAAACGCCGGCGCTTTCCCCCGACGATCTGCCCTTTAACCTGGAACAGAGCACGAGTGAGCAACCGGCTACCCCCTGGCGCCTGGACCTGCCGCAGCTGGCGGCGCTTCTGCTCGTGATCTTTTTGGTGGCTGCCGCCCTGTTGCTCATTCTGACCCAGACGTAGGAATCACTCCCGGGCCCGACTCTCGCTCCCCTCGTTCTCCTGACACTCCTTGCAAACCAGCTCGTACCCCAGAAAGCGCTGTCGCCCGGCGACGCTCAACACCCAGGGACGGCTGACCAGCGGCGGCTTGTGGCGCACGTGCTGCGTGTGCCCGCAGGAGAGGTCGGCTACCCAATCTCCCACCTCATCCTGATGGAAGCCGACGATCTTACGCTTCACTCCCGCCGGACGCCCCCTCGTCTTCAGCCGGCGTTGTGTCGGCCGGCGCGGACCGGGCGGGCGCTGCCTCGTCCGCAGCGACCTCGTCTTCGCCGCTTTCCTCTTCGTCCGGGGGCGGCGGCGGTGGGCCCGGCTGCGCCTCATACTCTTCTTTCGTAATATAATGCCCGCCCTCTATCTCGGCGCTGACCACGTTGTAATTGCTATCCAGATGCACGACGGTGGGAACCTGGCGGAAGCAGGTGCTGTCCACAACGGTCTTGTGCCAGGTATAGCCGTCGTCCGTGCGGTTCAGATCGTACTGTTTATCTGCCCGCAACCGCACGCGCGTGCCGCAGTTATCGCACTGCACGTAAAAGTAAAGCCCCTGCGGATCGCCGCCCTCCTCCTTCTCGCCGCCGCCAAACAATCGCCTTAAAAAACCCATGGTTGACTCTCCACGTTTGCAGGTGTGTGCCTACTGTAACGTATGGGGGCGTTGGGTGCCAGCCACCGTCAATAACCCAGCCTCCCGGAGGTTTGATTTGCGGCATGGACGCGCCGGTGAACATAGGAACCTCCGGGAGGCTTCACTGGCAACCTACCCCCGGCAGCGGTATCATATCAACCCTGCCATGAAACGCTCGCAACAACCCCTCCTCTCCTACGACGCACGCCTGCGCCTGCTGCTGCTGCCCTATGCCGCGGGCATCGTGCTGCTGGTGGTGGTTCCGGCGCTGCTGGCCTTCGGCCTCGCTTTCTTCCAATACGACGGCCTTGCCCCCCCGCGCTGGGTGGGCGCGCTCAACTTCCGCCTGGCTTTCACCGACGAGCTGTTCGCGCTCAGCGTACAGAACTCCCTGGCCCTGGTTTTGCTGCCGGTGCCCCTGCGCGTGTTCGGCGCGTTTCTGGTGGCGCGCCTGTTGCAGCGGGGCGGGCGCTTCCTGGGCTGGGTTCGCGCCGCCGTCTATCTGCCCAGCGTCGTGCCCACGGCGGCCTTCGCCCTGGCCTGGCTGTGGATCCTGAACCCGCTCTATGGCCCGCTGAACCTGCTGCTGGCGGCGCTCGGCCTGGAGGGCCCGGGCTGGCTGGCGGACCCTCGCTGGGCCAAGTCGGGGCTGGCGCTGATGTCCCTGTGGCAGATAGGCGAAGGGTTCCTGGTCAGCCTGGCGGCGCTGCAGGATATGCCGCCGCAACTGGAAGACGCGGCGCGCATCGACGGCGCGGGCCCCTGGTCCCTGCTGCGCTACATCACGCTGCCCCTCGTGGCCCCCATTTTGCTGCTGCTGGCCTTTCGCGACGCCATTCTCATCTTCCAGGACTCTTTCACGTCCATTCTGCTGATGACCAACGGCGGGCCCTACTACGCCACCTACACGCTGCCCCTCTTTGTATACGAACAGGGCTTCGACCTGCTCTCTTTTGGCACCGCCAGCGCCGCGCTGTGGGCCATGTACCTGCTGACGGGCATGATCGTGGTGCTCCTCTACATTATCGCCCGCCAGTGGAACATCGGGACGACGGAGGAACCCTTTGTTCTCTAGGATTGGACTCGGTCGCCCGACCCCCGCCGGCGCGGCCCGCGTGGGGCTACGTGTGCTGGTCGCCGTTCTGTTCCTGCTGCCCCTGCTGTGGATGACCAGCGCCGCCTTCTACCGCCCGGGCGCGCCCCTGCCCACCACGCTGCGGCTGCTGCCGGCGCAACCGACCACGGACAATTTCGCCCGCATCTGGGACCTGTTGCCCCTGGGACGCTTCACACTCAACTCCCTGCTGGTGGCGGCCCTGGGCGTGCCCCTGACCCTGCTTACCGGCTCCTGGGCCGGGCTGGGCATGGCGCGGTTGCCGCAGCGCAGCCAGCGGCGCTGGGTCGTGCTCTCCCTGGCGGTGCTCATGGCTCCGGGCATCGCGCTGTGGTCCACGCGCTTTCTGATCTACCGCGCCCTGGGCTGGTACGACACGGTGTTGGCGCTGGTGGCCCCGGCCTGGATGGGCACCAGCCCCTTCTTTGTGCTCATGTTCTACCGCGCCTTCCGCCGCATCCCCGAAGCGATCTACGATCAGGCGCGGCTTGACGGCAGCGGCGTGCTGCAGCTGTGGTGGCGTGTGGCGCTGCCCATGGCGCGGCCCACCGTGCTGGGCGTGGCCCTGCTCAGCTTCATTTTCTACTGGGGCGACTTCATCAGCCCTCTGCTTTACCTGAACGACGAGAGCGGCTACACGCTGCCCGTGGCCCTGCAGCTGCTGCAACAGATGACCCGCGGCGATTGGGCGCTGTTGATGGCTGCCGCCGTGTGGGCCACGGCCATTCCCGTGCTGCTCTTTCTGCTGTTGCAACCGTACTTTGCACGCATCGGACGGTGA
>JBMCFH010000307.1:0-3858 GCA_048620455.1 Chloroflexota bacterium
ATCCCCCCGCTATCATCTGCGCGCCGCTGATCACCGCCTGCTGGGCCATCTCGAACCAGGGGCCGGGGAGCAGGCCCATGACCAGGGTAGCCAGAGCCGTGACGCCCACTGCCAGGTTAAGGGCCGGCACGGCGTCCACCTCACCTTCGCCTTCGAACATGAAGGACAGGTAGACGATGCGCAGGTAGAAGTAACCTGACACCACGCTGGTGACCACGCCGACCAGCGCCAGCCAGAGCAGGTTGGCGTCCACGGCGGCGCGGAACAGGAAGAATTTGCCGGTGAAGCCGCCCGTGGGCGGGATGCCGGTCAGGGAGAGCATGAAGTAGGCCATAGCCAGAGCCAGCAGCGGGCTGCGGCGGGCCAGTCCCTTGTAGTCATCCAACATCAGGCCGCCCTGCTCGCGTCGTTCCACGGCGATGACCACGGCGAAGGCGCCCAGGTTCGTGAAAAGGTACGCCGCCATGTAGAAGAGGCCGGCGGGCACCGCATTGGGGCTGTCCATGGCTGCCGCCACGGCGATGAGGATATAGCCGGCGTGAGCGATACTGGAGTAGGCCAGCATCCTCTTCACGTTCTGCTGGGCCAGGGCCACCACGTTGCCCACGATCATGGTCAGGGCGGCGATAACAGCCACAGCCGGCACCCAGGTGTCGCCCAGGTCAGGCAGGGCGGCGATAAAGACGCGCATCATGGCCGCGAAGCCACCCACCTTGGCGCCCACAGACATGAAAGCCGTAACCGCCGTGGGCGCGCCTTCGTAGACGTCGGGCGTCCACATGTGGAAGGGAACGGCGGCAACCTTGAAGCCGAACCCCACCAGGATCAGAGCCACGCCCGCCGCGCCGAGCAGCCCACCGCCGCTGATCCCTTCCAGCACTGCGGGCAGGGCCGTGGAACCGGCCGCGCCATAAACGAGCGCAATACCGAACACCAGGAAGGCGGAGGAGAAGGCGCCCAGCAGGAAATACTTCATGGCCGACTCTTCAGAGTCCAGCCGCGGGCGGGCAAATCCGGACAGCACGTACAGTGGAATGGACAGGAGCTCCAGGGCCAGGAAGACCAGAATCAGGTCGTTGGACATACCCATCAGCATCATACCGCTGATGGAGAACATCATCAGGTAGTAAAATTCACCACGCTGCAGATTGACCTTGTCCAGGTAGTTGATAGAGATAAGCACCGACAGGAAACCGGTCAGCAAGAAGATGCCGTTGAGGAATAGACTAAAACTGTCGACCAGGATCATCGGGGTGCCGTCCTGCGGCGTGAACACGCCCCACTCGCCGCCCCACAGGACCACGGTCTGCACGAACGCCGCGCCGTAGATGACGAGGCTCAACCAGCCGATCCACTCCTCCCGATCGTCGGGAAGCAGTAGCTCGATCAGCATCAAAATCAGCCCGCCGCCAATGAGCAGGACGAGAGGCAGGATAGGTAGCAGGTCAATCGCAGGTGCTTGAAATTCCATAGTCTGTGGCCTTTATCGCTCTAAATTTCACAAGTAGTTTATCACAGTCACGTCGTGTTGCGTATATTCGGCCGCTGATTTACGCAGATGAACGCGGATGGGGAGGGAGACTGGAGATTGGTTGATTGGAGATCGATTTTGCCACGAATTCGACCAATTTCACTAACAATTTCGTCGTTTTAATTCGTGTCATTCGTGCCGTTCGTGGCGGAAATTTCCACTCTCCAATCTCTATATCCGCGTTCATCCGCGTCTATCTGCGGCCAATTCCTTCCTTAGCCACACCCGATTGCTATGAAACGTGCTCTGCCCGGCGAAATCGGCCAGAGCATCGGATGTGGTCCAGTTTACGTTGCGGTTGTCATTGTGCCGGGCCCAGCGTCCTTTGGGCGAGGCGACGACGCCGGGGCGCACGTTCTCGGTGATCACGGCGTGCAGGCGGCACCAGCCGCGCCCATTTTCCACGATCACATCGTCGCCGTCGGCGATGTCACGCGCCGCGGCGTCATCTGGGTGAATTTCCACGAAGGGCGGGCCTTCGCGCTGCAGCAGACTATCCTGGTTGGCCATGCTGCTGCTGACGAAATGGTGGGCGGCGCCGGTGACCAGCCGCAGGGCCTCGTCCGGCGCAAAGCGTTCAGGCGGCTCGTGCCCCACGCCGCCGTCATCCACGCGCCCTTCCCAGCCGGGCAGCGGGTCGTAGCCTAGATCCGCCAGCGTGTGCGAATAAATCTCCACCTTGCCGCTGGGCGTGGGGAATTGGCCGCCGGCAAAGGGCGGCTCAGGCGACAGCTGCAGGCGCACGGTGCCTTCCTGCTGCAACCGGGACAGCGTAATTCCCTCCAGCGCCGGATTGCTCGCCGCCGTCGCCGACAGGACCTCCTCGATAACTTCGTCCACCTCTTGTTGCAGCCAGGGCTCGTCCAGCCCCATACCGTGGGCCAGCAGGCGCATGACGTCCCAGTTGCTGCGCGATTCTCCCAGCGGCGGGATGGCCTGCCGGTTGTAGGTCAGAAACGTATGCCCGTACCCTTTATGCAGGTCGGTTTGTTCCAGTTGCGAAGTGGCAGGCAGGACGATGTCGGCGTATTGCGCCGTGTCCGTCATAAATAGCTCGTGTACGACCGTAAAGAGGTCCTCGCGTTGCAGACCGCGCACGATCTTGCCCGCGCGCGGCGAGCTGGCGGCAGGGTTGGCGCCAAAGACGTAGAGGGCCTGTAGCGGTGGATCTTGCGCTTCACCCAGCAGCGCCGCGCCAAGGCGGTTCATATTTACTTCACGCGCCGGCGGCGGGCAGTCGGCCCAATGGCTGACAGCCGCAGCGTCCCACTGCAGGTAACCGCTGGTGCTGTAGGAGATGCCTCCGCCGCGCAGACCATACTGGCCCGTCAGCGCGGGCAGCATGAGCACGGCGCGCACGTTTTGCCCGCCGTTCAGGTTGCGGTTGAGGCCGTCGGCGATTTTCAACAGGCCGGGCCGCGCGCCGGCATAGAGACGGGCCAGGCGCACAATATCTTCGGGCTCCAGGCCCGTTATCTGCGCTACGCGCTCCGGTGGGAAATCGTCCAGACGCCGGCGCAGTTGGGGCCAGCCCACGGCGTGCGCCTCCAGCCACGCGTCGTCGTGCAGCCCTTCCTGCACCAACACGTGGGCCACGCCCAGCGCCAGCGCGCCGTCGGTGCCCGGCAAAGGCGCCAGGTGCCAGTCGGCGCCGCGGGCGCTGCGCGTGCGCCGGGGGTCGATGACCACCAGCTGCGTGCCGTTACGCTGCGCGCGGCGCAGGTGGGGCATGAAGTGGGGCGCGGTGCTGACAGGGTTGTGGCCCCAGAGCACCACCAGCTTACTGTGCACGACATCCTCATAGGGCTGGCTGTGGCGGGCGCCCAGCGTGGCCTCCACCGCCAGGTTTGCCGCCGCGTCACAGATGCTGCGCCGCAGGCGGCTGGCGCCCAACCGGTTCCAGAGCCGGGCGCTGGAAACGCCCATCTGCACCAGACCCAGCGTACCGCTGTAGCTGTAGGGCAAAATGGCCGCCGCGCCGTGCTCTTCGATAATGCTCGACCAGCGGCGGCAAATCGTTTCAATCGCCTCCTCCCAGCTGATGCGCCGCCACTCCCCCGCCCCTTTGCCACGGACGCGCTGCATGGGGTAACGAAGGCGATCCGCATGGTAGACGCGCTCCAGGTAGGGCCGCACCTTGGCGCACAACCAGCCCTGCGTCACAGGATGGTCGGGGTCCGCATAAAAATCCACCGCGCGCCCGTCGACCACCTCGGTAATCACCCCGCACGTGTCGGGGCAGTCGTGGGGGCAGGCGCCAACAACCGTAACTGGAGATTGGAGATTAGAGATTGGCGACCGGTTGCTCATAGCGTAACCCTCACTCT
>JBMCFH010000308.1:0-3856 GCA_048620455.1 Chloroflexota bacterium
GAGATTGGAGATTGATCTCCAGTCAACCAATCTCCAATCTCCGATCAACCAATCTCCAGCCTCTCAATTCCGCGCCACGAGTACCGTATAGCTCGCCGGCTGGTAATCCATCTCGCCCACGCGGATGGCGAAGAGGCCGGTGTTGGGCAGCTGGAAGTTGAGAACCTGCTCGGTGCCGCCGCCGCCGGCCTCATCTACCGTGTCCACCTCCATATTGCCCTCAGGGTCGTACACTTCCAGGAAAAGGTTGCTGCTGTCCGTGGGGGCCACGTTGATGTTCACGCGCTCGCCCGCATTGCCGAAGAAGAACCAGAATTGATCCATTTCCTCGCCCAGGCTGCCGGAACGGGTGCTGCCGTAGGTGAGGACGCCGGCGAAGGAAAAGGCGTAGTAACTATCATAGCCGTTGTTGAGCAGGATCATCAGGTAGTCGGTGTCGCGGCCCTGGTCCTCGTTGATCAGCAGGCGGTAGGTGCCGGTGGTGCCTGCCTCCAGCGCTTCAATACGCTCGATTTCGCCTGTCCCGCTGTCGTTCTGGTCCACGATGCGGTTCCCCGCCGGATCCAGCACCGCCAGGCGCATGTCCGTCTCCAGGCGGGGGGCCACGTTAATGGTAATCACGTCGCCGGCGCGCACCTCGAATTGCCAGCTATGCATCTCATCGCCGCTCATGAAATCGCCGCGCAGGTCCTGGTAATCCACGACGCCCATGTCCGTCACGGTGCGCGTGGCGGTGGGTGAGGCCGTGGCCCCGCCCGCCGCGGCTGTGGCAGTTGGCGACGCGGTCCCCGTGGGCGCCTCGGTGCCTTCGGCCGTCGCCGTTTCTTCTGTCTCGCTCGTGGCGGTGGGCGTGACCTCCGGCTCTTCTTCCGGTTCCGTCGTGGGCGTCCGCGTAGGCGCTCCCGGTGTGGGGGTGCGCGGTGTGGCGGTCGGCGGCGGCGTGGCGCTGGGCTGCGGCACCGGCGTGCCCACCGGCTCGGGCTCGCCCTCGTCCGTGGCCTGCGCCGTGGCGGTGGGCGCCTGGGCCAGGCCGTCGGCAGTGGGCGTCAACGTCACGCGCGCCACGGGGCTGGGCGAAACGATGTTGACCACGTGCAGATACCAGATGTCCTCCAGCGCCGCATCTTTACCGCAGCCAACAGGGCCGCGCCAATGGTGCCAGACGCCCTCGACCGTCATCGTCAGGCCGCGGGGCAACAGGGGATGGACGAGGGTTTCGAAGCCGCGTACGCCGATGACCTGCGACTCGTCAGCCAGCAGCCACGTTGCCGGCGAGTGGCGCACGTAGCCGTCACAGACGATGAGCGGCGCGCGCCGGTATTGGCCGGTGACCCGCAACAAAGTTCCCTCGTTTGCTGCCGGCGCTTCCAGCAGGTCCTCTATGGAAATCTCCTGGGCCGGTCCCGAAGGGATGAGCGGCGTGGCTACCGTGCGATTGGCAAAGATGCCGCTGCTGGCCCCACGCCCACAACTGGCAATAAGCAACGAAAGTGCAATGAAAAGAATGAGTTGAGGTCGTTTCATAGTGCCCCATTCGCCAACTCGTTTCGATAATTCTACCAGATTTGGGACAATAACCGGAAGAGCAAGGATAATATGAGTATGACGATGCACTATCACGATCCCATTTACGGCAATACCATGCTACGGGAACCGGTTTTGGTAGACCTGGTGCAATCAGACGCCGTGCAACGGTTGCAGGGCGTGTTGCAACATGGCATCAGCGGCCTGATCGGCCTCACCCCGCCGCTCACGCGCTTCGAGCACTCTGTGGGGGTCATGCTGCTGGTGCGCGGCCTCGGCGGCTCCTTGCGAGAACAGATCGCAGCCTTGTTGCATGATGTGAGCCACACCGCGTTCAGCCACGTCATCGACTACGTCTACAACGCGCACGACAGCCAGGGTTATCATGACGCGGTCAAAGAAGGGTACATCGCCGGCACGGACCTGCCCAGTTTGCTGGCGGAGTACGGCTACGACTTCCGCGAATTCCTGGACGAAGGAGCCTACCCGCTGCTAGAACAGCCGGCGCCGCGCCTGTGCGCTGACCGCCTGGACTACTTTTTGCGCGACAGCCTGGGCCTGGATCTGGCGACGCCCAGTCACGTGCGCCTGGTGCTCAAGCACCTGGTGGTGCATGAGGGGCGCATCGCCACCGACGACGTCACCACCGCCCGCTGGCTGGCCTATACATTCATGGCGGCGGACGAAGAAAGCTGGGCCAACTTTCACGAGGTCGGCCTCTACGAGTTGACGGCTATGGCCATTCGCCGCGCGCTGGAGATTGAGGTCCTGGACGAAAATGATTTCTGGGGCGTTGACGTGGCCCTGTGGCAAAAGCTGCAGGCGGCGCCGGATCCCGAACTGCAACAAATTCTGGCCCTCGTGCGGCCCGACACACAATTTGAGTGGGACGACGAGAATCCCACGTTCGTGGTCAGCACCAAGATACGCACCATTGACCCCGACGTGGCCCTGCCCGACGGCAGCGCCGTTCCCCTCTCTCGCCTGGACAGGGAGTTCGCCGCGCAGCGCCGGCGCTACCTGCAGGAGAAACAGGGGCAGTGGCCCATGCGCGTGGTGCCGCCGGAGGGCACGCCTCCGGCCGACCGCGGACGGCGGACGGCAGACAGCGGCTAACGGTGGCAGCCGCAGTGGCTGCTGTCGATAAAGGATAGGGTTGGCAGCGACAAGGCCGGCGCTATGGTTTTATGCTGATAGGCAGGTAGATGTGCGATGACCCCAGAAGAACAGGGTCGCACCAGGCCTGGGTGTCGGTAGGATCAGGGTCTTCACCATCAAAGGTTTCGGCGAAGGCGCACGCTTCGGCCGGGCCGGGAACGAAGGCGTTGGGGCTGGGGGTCGCCGTGGGCGCGTTAGTCCAGGTCTGGAGAGCGCCGGTGCACACGCCGTTCCACACACCGTCGACGCTGGCGCCGCTGGAGGATTGGGTCACGGTGAAGGTGATGGTAATCTCCTCGTCTGCATCGCAGGCGCCCTCGCCGGACGCCACAACGGAGTTTGCGCCGTCGGTCAGCGGCAGGGTAGCGTTGAAGCCGTAGGGAATGCTGATGCGCTCCGTGGCCTGAACGACCGGTCCCCCGTCATCTGCCGCCGGCTGGGCGGCGCCGTCGGCGACAGCCGCTGTCTCCGTGACGGCGGCTACCTGATTCAGCCCCACCAGCAGCAGGGCAAACCCGGCAGCAGAAAAAATCAGCGTGCGTACAAGAAACGAGACACGAGAAGTCATAGCTGCCTCCTGATATATGCGGTTCGTAAAGCATTCCGTTAGAGGAGGCGGATGTTGCCACATCCGTCCCTTTCACACACTCTACAATGTACAGGCAATGGTGGCCTGCTGCAAGCGCCTCAGGAGGAAGCGCCTGCAGCCGGCAGGGGAGGGGGTCGTGTCTGGGAAAGAGGGGCAGTCGTTACATCTGCATGGAGGGTTTCATGCCGTCGAAATAATCGGTCGCCTCGTTCTGTAGCAGGACCCACAGGGTATAGACGCCCAGCGCCGTGCCCAGCGGGAAGTTGAAAAGATTCAGGATACCCACAATGAGCGCCAGCAGGCGTCCCCAGGAGCGGCGCTTGAGCAGGCCATAGCCCGCCAGCAGCCCGGGCAACGCCAACACCAACATCAGCCCGCCCACAAACAGGCCAACCATGAACAGCACTCCGGCTGCCTCCGGCTCGCCGCTGGCGAAAAGACCAAGCCCCACCATCATGGCGAAAACAAAGCCCCCGATCACCAGAAAAATGGCATGGCTCAAAATGTGCAACCAGCCCAATAACTTCACGTGTTGTTCCATCTGTTTTAAAGTCATGATAATGACCTCCTTTGTGTTCAATCTAT
>JBMCFH010000309.1:0-3839 GCA_048620455.1 Chloroflexota bacterium
GAGATTGGTTGATTGGAGATTGGTAACTGCGTGGTGCTCCGTGTTCCGCCGTTCAGGGTTTGCCGGCGACACCGGCTGCGGATACGCTTGCCCTGTCGGCAAGGAGGAACGCGTATGGAATCGGTAACGTTGGAACAGGTGCGGTGGGCGCGGTTGCAGGCGCAGCGGTTGCAGCCCGGCACGGAGACACAAGATGTGACACGGCTCGTGCACCATCTGTGCGGCATCCAGGCCCAGGATCGGCCGGCGGCGGAGAAAGCGCCGCAGCCGCGCACCCGGGGAGTGACCGTGGACCACCTGCGCGCGGCGCTGGAGGAAGAGCGCTCGCTGATCCGCACCTGGCTCATGCGCGGCACCCTGCACATGGTGACCACAGAAGATGCCGCGTGGCTGTTGCCCCTGCTGGGCCCCAGGTTCGTGCGCAAGGGCTCGCGCCGCCGCCGGCAGTTAGGGCTGGACGAGGCTGTCTGGGAGCGCGCCGTGCCCGCCATCCGCAACATTCTGGGCGGGCACGGGCCGCTGACGCGTCCGGCCCTGGCCCAACACCTGGCAAATCGGGACATCCCCACGGAAGGGCAGGCCATCGCCCACCTGGTGGCGCGTGCGGCGTTGGAAGGCCTCATCTGTTTCGGGCCGGACACGGCGGACGGGGAACATACCTACGTCTTGCTCCAGGAGTGGGTCGATATCGACCTTGCGCCGCCGGGCGAAGTGGACGACGCGCAGGCGCACGCGGAACTGGTACGCCGCTACGTCCAGGCCTACGGCCCGGTTGGGCCACGCGACTTCGCCTCGTGGTCCGGCCTGGGTCTGCGCGAGACGCGGGCGGCCTTCGAGCGTGTGAGCGATGAGCTGCTGGCCATTGAGGCCGGCGACGAACCCCTCTACCTGCTGCCCGCGCAGCGAGCATGGTTGGCAGCGCCGCCCCCCGACGGCCCGGTCGTGCGCCTGCTGCCCGCCTTCGACCCCTACCTGCTCGGATACCGCGACCGCGACCTGATCGTGGCCCCGGCCTTTGCCCGGCGCGTACACCCCGGCGGGGGCATGATCCGCGCCACGGTGCTGCTGGACGGCAAGGCCGCCGCGACCTGGCGCTGGCAACGAGAGGGCGAGGGCCGCACGCTCGTCGCACACCCTTTCCAGACCCTGGAACCGCCCGCCATTGACGCGCTGGAACGGGCGGCAGTGGCCCTGGGGCGCTACATGGGCCTGCAACCGCCTGCCGGCCTGCGTCTGGAGAACGAAGCGTAATAGGGGAAAACGTAAGAGCCCGGCGGAGGAAGCCGGGCTCTTACAAGGAAGTGGGAGAAACCATTACGTCCAACCTGCTCGAGTGGGTTGGGCGTTTTCTTCTGTACGATTAACTATAATCTGATTCCCTGCGGATGTATATGGGGAAACGGTCCCAGGACTTCTTTCCTGACCCTCCTGAGAAATAGCCAGCGCCTGCGGACTGTAATATTGAATGAAAGCAGCGGCGCCTATAATGAGAACTTAGTATCGGCTACTCCAGGCCGAAAGGGGCGTTCTCACACGTTTTCTCGAGGTCGGGCAATCAATAATTGAACGGATTGCACTGTACACGATATTCGCACAATAGCACTGGACAGCGCCTCGTGTACAGGCGGGCGTCGACATTACTGGCATTATAGAAGAGGGGCACGGCATGTTCGCTGGGAGAAAGGTTATGGAGCCCCGCAGGCAAAATCAGGGCGGGCAGGCGGTTGTTGAATTTGCGCTGATTCTGATCATTCTTCTCATGATCATTTTTGTGGTCATCGAATCGGCGCGCCTCTTCCAGGCCAACCTGACCGTTCAGAACGCCGCGCGGGATGCCGGTCGCTATGCCATCACCGGCGAATTCGACCCCTCCTGTCTGGCTGACGATCCGCCGTGTGACGATCCGCGGCTCGTGTCTGTGAAAAACCAGGCCCTTGCTGCACTCTCCGGCCTGCGCCTGGACCCCAATGCCACCTTCAACGACCCCTACTACTTTCTAATCGAAGTATTCAGCCTGGATGACCAGGACAACTGGATCCCAGACACACTGGGCGGGCCTGGCGACCCGGTCCTCGTGCGAGTCACCTATCGCCTGGGCATTGTCACGCCGATTATTAATTCCATCGCCCGCACGGTCCAGCTGCGCGGGCAGGTCGTGTACAACAACGAGGAGACGCGCCAGACCAGCCTGACCAGCGGCGCCAACCCCGGCAGCGACGACGCCCCCAACCTGCCCCCGTTGCCCACCACCGGCCCCACGCCCACGGCGACGCCCGTACCACCGTTCCTGGAGATTACCAAGTCCGCGTCTGAAAGTGAAGTGGAACTCGACGAAACCTTCAGCTACGAGATCGAGGTCAGGAACACCGGCGGCGGACCGGCAACGAACGTTGAACTCACGGACGTGCTTCCCGACGAGGTAGGATATGAGAGTGGCGGCAACGACTGTACCACACCCTCAACCGAAACGGGCGGCACCCTTACGTGCAGCCTGGGCGAACTGGCATCCGGTGCAAGCGAGACCATCACATTTGTGGTCCAGGCCGTGGAAGTGGGCCTGGCCACCAATAATGCCGCGGTGACCAGCGATGAGGTCGGCCCTGTAGACGCCTCCGCCTCAACAGTCATCATCGACCCGGCGTCGGCCGATCTCGACATCAGAAAAACCGTGCCCAGCACCCAGATGACCGTAGGACAGGAATTTGACTACGAAATCCGCGTGCGAAACCTGGGGCCATCGGAGGCCACAGACGTCGTTGTCACCGACGCGCTGCCGGATGAACTCGAGTACGTGGACGCCACGACGACCGCCGGCGAGTGCGAGTACGATGACGGCAGCCACACGCTGACCTGCACAAATCCCGGGCCGTTCGCCGCCAATGGCCCGCACATGGTCATTACCCTGAGCGTGGTAGCCGCAGAAGCGGGGCCAGTAAGCAACACTGCATCGGTTGAGGCCTTCGAGCCAGATCCTGTTGACAATAACAACAGTAGTACGGCGACCATCTTCGTGGACCCGGTCGCCGATATGAGCATCGTCAAAACAGTCGAGCCCGTAGAAGTTGGCGTGCGCGAGTTTATGACCTACACGCTCTCAATCACCAACAATGGGCCCGAACCGGCCTCCAACGTGACCGTCATCGACGACCTCCCCGACGGTGTGGGCCTGGTATCGATTTCCACCCCCGTGGGAACGTGTGAACAGCAGCCCAATACGTCCGCCGAAATCCTTTGCCTGTTGGGCACACTGGAAGCAGATGTGACCGTCAATATTGAGATTGTGGCTATCCCCACGGTAGGCGTTACCAACGTCACCAACACAGCCACCGTGGGCGCTGACGAGCTAGATCCGGAGCAGGGCAACAATTCGTCCTCCGTTAACGTGTTTGTAGAACCTCGCGCCGATCTCTCTATTACGAAGATTGCATCTGAGTCAAGAGTGCACGTTGACGATGACTTTGTCTATACGCTGCAGGTCACCAATTCACCAGATTCCTTCACGGACGCGCCGAATGTCACCGTTAGCGACCAGCTTGACACGGAGCGCGTCACCTTCGTCAGCGCCATCGCCTCACAGGGAACCTGTACGGTGAATCAGAGTGGCGAAGTGTTCTGCACGTTAGGTGACATGGCCATTGGCGCTGAAGCAACCATCGACATCACAGTCGATCCGCGACCGGTTAACGCCGAGGGCGACGGCGGCGGCGACCTGTTTAACAGCGCCGTGGTGGCGTACGGTGGCGCCACCGATTACGAAGACCTGGAACCGGATGACAATGAGGATGATGTGACCATCTATGTCGGGCCGGGCGCAGAAACGATCAGCCTGGAGCCCATCT
>JBMCFH010000310.1:0-3838 GCA_048620455.1 Chloroflexota bacterium
TACAATTGCCCCGCTCCGCTTTCCCAGCCATCCAGCAACGCCTGATAGCGCGGGTCGTCGTAGCGGCTGAGGTGGAAGGCGGGCGCGTAGTCGGGCAGCTCGCCGCCGGTGATGTGCGCCGCCAGCAGCTCGCCCGCAGCCTGCGAAGCCATGATGCCGAAGCCGGACAGGGCGCCGATGAGATAAGCGCCGTCCACGGGCAGGGGCGTGATCAGGGGCCGGTTTTCGCGCGTCTTGCAATAGTAGCCGCCATCCACGTAGACGTTGCGCATGCGGCCGATGTAGCGGCTGAGGTCCGGCACCATACGCGCCAGCCCGCGTAGAATCACTTCCGGGTAAAACGGTTCAAACTGCGGCGGCCACTGCGGTTCCATGATCTCCACGTCGTACGTCCACAGAGCCAGCAAAATGGCGCTGTTTTCGCCGCCCTCCGGCCGGAAGTGCACCCCGGCGGGGAACGGTTCCACCAGCCAGCGCATCTCTTCATCGGCCGCCAGCTCTGCGCGCTCCTCCTCCGACCACATCAATTTCACCGGGTCATTCCAGATCATGAGCGGCGCATCGCGAGGTATCACGGCCTCGTAATCGTCGAAAGAAATCTTACCGTGCAGTTCGTTGAACACCGGCAGCTCCACGTCCAGCAACTGCGCCACCTGACCTACCAGGGGGCCTGCAGCGTTGACAAAGGCGCCGGCCTCAATTTGCTCGCCGTCGACGCAGACGCCGCGCACGCGGTTGTGTTCCACGATGACATCGGTCAATCGCCCCGTCAGGAACGTGACGCCATGCGCTTTTGCCTCCTGCAACAGGTGCATGCCCAGTTGCTGCGCGCTGAGCCAGCCACAACGGCGTGGATGCAGGAGCGCCACGGCGTCGTCGCTGATGAACGGGTAGTGTTCCTGGATCAAGGCCTGATCCAGGAGGAGATCCGCGCCGCGCGGCTGCCCTTCATAGCCTTCGCCGGGCGAGGGATGGTAGTCAGTAGGGCCAGGGTGCACCCGCAGCGGTCCCGCGCCCAGGCCGGCGATTGTTTCCGCCGTCTCCTGCATCTGGCGCGCCTGCGCCGGATCTGCGGTGAGAAAGACGTAACCACGCCGGTTCATCAAGAAACGGTTATTTGTTTCATGGGCCAGTTCTTCCAGGAGGTCGATGCTGCGGTCCATGAAACGGACCATCTCGTCGCCGGGTCCGGGCCACCAGTTACGGTAGGCCTCGGTGGATTTGTCGCTGGTCAGCGAGAGGGGCGGTCGCTCGTCTACGAGCAGCACGTCGCGCACGCCGTGGCGCACGGCAAGATGGTAGGCGGCGGTGACCCCCGCAATCCCCGCGCCGCAAATGACAACATTCGCTTTCTTTTCGCTCATACAGTCCCTCTATTGTTCATCGTCGTCCTGATGAAAACGGCGGTTCTTGAGACGGCGCACGCCATCCCGCGCCACCTGGAAATGATCCAGGTCGCGGGCCACGAACGTATTGGGGAAGATGCTGCGCGCCTCGTCACGTACCTCGCGCCCATAGTAGCGACGGGAGAGGTGGGTCAGGAGCAATGTGTCGACGTTAGCGTCACGCGCCAGGCGCGCGGCCTGCGCTGCCGTCAGATGGCCGAAACGGTCGGCCAGCTCGGCTTCTTCCTCAATGTAGGTTGCTTCTATGGTCAGCGCCTGCGCATCCTGGCAAATTTGCCGGAGCTCATCCGTGCGCCCCGTGTCGCCGGCGTGCACGTAGCGCGTGCCCGGAATCAGATCGCCCAGAACCTCTTGCGGGTGGACGACACGACCATCGCCCAGGGTCACGCTCTGGCCCTGCACCAGCCGCCCGCGCTCCGGCCCGAAGGGGATGCCCAGCGCTTCGGCCTTCTCGGCCAGAAATGGGCGCCGTGGCTTTTCCTCAAACAGGAATCCGTAACTGTCCGGCCCGCGGTGGCTTACGGGAAAGGCGGAAAGGGTAAATTTCTCATCTTCCAACAAGACCATGCCCGGTTCCAGGGCAATCATGTTGATGCGCACCGGCGGGCGCCGGCCGCGCCACACCACGCGAAAAATGAGATCGGAAACGCGATCCAGCGTGGCTTTACCGCCGTAAATCTCGACCTCGTCCAGCGCTTCCCAGCGCCCCAGCGTAGATAGGAGCCCGCCCAGCCCCAGAATGTGATCCAGGTGGCTGTGCGTCAGCAGAATGCGGTTCAGGCCTTTGAATCCCACGCCGCTGCGCAGGATCTGCCGTTGTGTGCCTTCACCACAATCGAGCAGGAAGCGGTACTGGCGGTGCATGATAATGTGCGCTGTCAGACCACGGTGGACGGAAGGCGCGGAGGCAGAGGTTCCTAAGAAAATGACTTCGAACATAGAGTGGTTGTCTTGTTTCCTGGGCGACGGGTGAGAAGGATCAGGGGGGTGAAGGATTGGATGCCGAAAAGCCGACGCCGTCGACAGCCGCGCCACCCGGCCCTTCCACCTCGCCGGTGATCGTAATTTGAGTATCTAACCAGCGCCGCAGCAGGGCCGCGTTGGTCAATGTATGAGGAGAAAGACGGTGTGTCGTGAACGTTGAGTGTCCCTGGGCCAGGGCCATTGGAATGAGCAACTGGTCGGCCAGGTGATCGTCCACAGCAGCCGCCTCATTGTCTACGAAAGCGAGTAGATCGGCAACCGCCGCTTCGGCCACTTTGTCAGAGGGCAGCCCCTTGCGCCCCAGACTGCCAAAACCGGCCTGTGGCATCCACAGAAAGATGCCCGCGCCCGGGCCCGGTCCACGCTCGCGCACTGGACGCACGGCGGGCCGTAGACCGGCCTCGCGCAACAGATTTTCGGCGCGCCCCGCCATGCGCTGCGGGATGTTCGAGGGCAGGTTGGTCACAGCCGCCACCCCCTGCACCTGGTCGCGAGGCAATGCACTGAACGTCTGGCCTTGTAGCTGCCTGATGGGGTGAATGGTCAGCTCAATCTCGCCCAATCCGGCGGGCATCCATCCCCACTCGCGCAGGGAAACGTCGAAGGTCGCGCCGAAGCGCCGGAATGCGGGACGGGCAACCTGTTCCAGATAGTGATAGGGTGGGCTGAAGGGCACGTGCGTACCGCCGCGCAACCGCACCTGTGATTGTTCCGCCGCGAAGAGTAAGGGCCACAGCACGGCCTGTGCAATCAGAGTCACCGAACCGGCCGAGCCGTGCTGAGCGGCGTCCTGCACGTCAAAGTCGTACTCTCCGCCGCGGGGGCGCGACCGGGGCCGGAACGTCAGCGTCTGCGAGTCGATCTCGGCGCCCGACAGCTCCGCCTGGCAGATGGCGGCAACGGCGCGCACCGCCGTCAGGTGTTGCGGGCGCAGGCCAGGTTTGGAGCGCCCGGCGCGAATATTCACGAGTCGCACGGGACGCCCGGTCAGCGCCGAGAGGCTCAGGCTTGTGCGCAATACCTGTCCACCGCCTTCACCCTGGCTGCCGTCTATCTGTAATAGCTGTTTTTCCATCATGCACTGTGCTTCCAGTCAGTTTATTGTGCCGATCCTAAGTATACTGTGCTCACGCCCTGTGCAAAACGGCGAGCCCTGCCGCAACGGATTCTTTCTTGCGGGAGGATTCGTCCCGAGTGGCTAACATCCTCAGGCTATCCTATACTGCGGCTGCATCCAGACCACGAAAGAAGAAAGGAGACGGCAATGAGTACACAGATCCCTCCGGCAGCACCTTCGACGCTCGACACAATCGGGAACACGCCCCTGGTTCAGTTGCGGCGGGTTATTACATCGGACAGCGCCGATGTTTTTGTGAAGCTGGAGTATTACAATCCTACCGGCTCCTACAAAGATCGCATGGCCCTGGCTATGATCGAGGAAGCCGAGA
>JBMCFH010000311.1:0-3835 GCA_048620455.1 Chloroflexota bacterium
CTGTCCGGATACCCAACCTGTAGCTTGATGCGGTGGATGGGATCGCCCTGCTCCTCGCCATTGCCCCAATTGGCGTTCGCCGAAGCCACAACGTGGATCTTCTTGAACCCTTCCTCAAAGTAGACATCACTGAAGTAACGTTGCCGCGCCTCTTCACTGGCGCTGGTCTCGTCGAACAACCCTTCCATCTGGCTGGAGAGCACATCCTGGCGCACGACCTGCTTATTGATCGTCTTGTTGTAATTCAATTCGCCGCGAAACTCGTCCCTGCGGCTCTTAAAGGCCATGCCCATGTCGCTGCTGCGCCAGATAGTAAACCAGCCCAGCTTCTTGACGACCGTCCTCTCCTGCGTCTCCGTTGCTTCGGCGGCCTCTTCATCGGCCTGCTCCTGGGCCATGCCCATTTTGTTCTTAATGCGCTCCATCATCGTCTGGGCAATGGCATCCGCGGCCTGTTCATACGCCTGCTGTTGGCCGGCATCGACCATACCCGCGCCAAAGTTGACCTCGACGCTGATCGTATCGTTCTGAATCAGCTTGTTCGTCTCCCTTTTGAAATCAGCGTGGGTGAACCAGGCGTTGCCCTTCATATGGTGCGAGTAGTGCCTGTAAATGCTCTCCCACTCGCCCTTGACCTTAATCTCCGTGACCATCGTCCAGATCTCGTAGCCGATGTGGTTTTCCAGCGTGACCTGGCTGGAGCCGCTCTCCGCCGAGGCCAGCAACATCTGCACCGGCCGGTTGCCCAGCATGACGGTATAGGCATTGCTGCCCTGCACGTTCAGCGTGCCATCGCCCGCGCCCTGGATTTCAAAGGCCCACGGCTGCGGCCCGGCCCCGTTTCCACCCTGCTCCTGTCCCTCGAGGTTCAACTGGTGCAGTACCGTCTTGTTGGAGTGCAGGCGCACCGGGCCACCGAGCACCGGCGGCGGCCCGCTCTCATCCTCGGGGCGGAAAAAGTGCGGCACGCTTTCGTGTTGCGGCAACGCCTTCTTCAACCCCTCAAAGGCCTGATCCAGCACCTCCTTGGGCATACCCAGCGTAGCCGTGAACGTCAGCGCCCCACCGGCCAGTTCGGAGAACCCGTCTTCGCCGATGTTCTTGGTCGGATCCATCACCCCCGAGAACTTTTGTAGGTGAAAGATGTAGTGCCCATCCTCATCCCGCGCCAACCGCGGCCGGTCCGGCAGGTAGTAAAAGTGCATCGGTTTGCCCGCATCGCGCAACAAATCGTTGTTACGATCGGGCAACCATTGCACGCGGTAGACCTGCCCATCGGCGTCCACATCAATAGGCAAAACCTGGCCCACCCAGGCCGGGCCCACTGCCTTTGCTTCTCTACGACTCGTCTTTTCTGCAACACTCGTCGGCATGATTCAACTCCTTTCTGTTGGGCGCTTGCCTCGCCGGAAAGAGTAACCCGGCTCCAGCGTTTCGCCTCTCTCACGTTTCGCTGGCATCGTGCGACAGGTTTATCAAGAAATTATCAAAACTTGACAGGCGCTTTATGCTGGGCATAGCATAGATGGAGCTTATCCAGGTCGAGGAACGATGAAACGACACCTGTCACTGCTGCTCCTTGGCGCTTTCCAGGCGAAACTGAACGGCGAGCCACTGGACGGTTTCGACTACGACAAGGTACGCGCCCTGCTGGCATACCTGGCCGTCGAGCGCGGTGTGCCACAGCGTCGCGACGCACTGGCCAGCCTGTTGTGGCCTGAGCAGCCCAACAAAGCCGCGCGCCACAGCCTGAGCCAGGCCCTGCTCAAGCTGCGCCAGGCGCTGGGCGACCGCGAGGCCGAGACGCCCTTCATCCTCGCCGACCGCAAGACAATCCAACTCAATCCCCACGCCGACGTCGAACTGGATGTGACGCAGTTTGAAGCGCATCTCGCCGCCTGCGAGGCGCACGAGCATGCCCGCCCCGCTGCCTGCGGCGAGTGCATGGAGCGCCGACGCCAGGCCATAGCGCTATACCGGGGCGATTTCCTGCAGGGTCTCTCGCTGCCCGACGCGGTTTCCTTTGACGATTGGTCGGCGCTGACGCGCGAGCGCCTGCACCGGCTGGCCATCGACGCCCTGCAGGTGCTGGCGCGCTTCCACGAAGCACGGGGCGAAGCGCAGCAGGCGCTTCGTTATGCGAACCGCCAGGCAGCGCTGGAGCCATGGCGCGAAGAAGCACACCGCCAGTTGATGCGCCTTTTGGCGCGCAGCGGGCAGCGCAGCGCAGCCCTGGCGCAGTACGAGCGCTGCTGCCAGATTCTGGAGGCGGAACTGGGGGTGGCGCCGGCGCCGCAGACGAGGCGGCTCTACGAGCGCATTCGCGCCGCCGACGGTGACCATACGGGCACCGTGCCCACGCCGGCTACGCCCTTCATCGGCCGGCAGCAAGAGGCAGCCGACGTCGCCGGGATGTTGGCCCAGGCCGACTGTCGCCTGGTCACCCTCGTCGGACCGGGCGGCATCGGCAAGACGAGGCTGGCCCTGGAAGTGGCAACGCGCAAGGCGGCCTGGTTCCTCGACGGCGTGTACTTCGTTCCCCTGGTGGCGGCAGAAACGGAAACGGAGATGATCAACGCCATCGCCGACGCCCTCGCCTTCTCCTTTGCCAGCGGAGACGACGGTGAAAAGGCGCTCTTGTTGGATTATCTCAGCGAGAAAGAAGTGCTGCTCGTCCTGGATAACTTCGAACAGGTGCAGGGCGGTCACGCCTTCCTCTCGACGCTGCTACAACAGGCGGCAGACGTGACGGTACTGCTGACGGCGCGCATGCGCACCAATCTGGCTGCGGAGTGGGTCTATAAAGTGGAGGGGTTCCCCACGCCCGCCCGCGCCGACCTGGAAACGTCGGAGGCCGCTCAACTTTTTGCCCAGGCGGCGCAGCGCGTTCGAGAAGAGTTCTCGCTGGACAACACAGACAGGGAAGCCGTGGCCCGCATCGGCCGCCTGGTAGAGGGCGTGCCCCTGGCCCTGGAGCTGGCAGCCAGTTGGACACGGCTTCTCCCGGTGCGCGAGATCGCCGAGAAAATCGAGAGCGGCCCTGGCTTCTTGACCACCCTATCGGCCGATGTGCCGCAACGGCACCAGAGCATGCGCACCGTCTTCGAGCAAACGTGGCGCCTGCTCACAGAAAGAGAGCGAGAAGCCCTGTGTCATCTTGCCGTCTTCCGCGGCGGCTTCACACAGGAGGCTGCGGCGCAGACCGGCGCCGCGCCCCTGCACGTGCTCCTGGCGCTGGTGGACAAGTCGCTCGTGCAGCGCATCGGCGGAGAGCGCCACGCTGTGCACGAACTGCTGCGCCAGTACGCCCTGGATAAACTGGCTGCGACGGACGATCGCGACTCGGCCCGTGCGGCCCACGCCGCCTTCTACGCGCGCTTTCTGCAGCAGCGCGAGCCGGCAATGACCACCGGCGAGCGCGAGCAGGCGCTGCGCGATATCGATCGCGAGATTGAAAACGTGCGCGGCGCGTGGCAGTGGCTGATCAGGAACGGCAAGACAGAGGAGATCGAGCGCTGCCTGCACGCCCTGGCCCTCTTCTACGAAATGCAAAACTGGTTCCAGGAGGGAGCGAAGGTATTCACGGCTGCCGTCGCCAGAGTAAGCGCCCAGGGAGGCGAGGACACCCTGCTCCTGGCCCGGCTCAAAATCCGGCAGAGTCGCTTCCACCTGCGCCTGGCCCAGCACGAGCAGGCGCAGCGACGGTTGCAAGAGAGCATGGACCTCCTGGCGCACTTTGAGGCGCCCGCTGAACGGTCCCTGGCCCTGCGTTCTCTGGCAGCGGTGGCTTCAAAGCAGGGGGCATTCCAGGTTGCAGAAAAACAGTTACAGAAAA
>JBMCFH010000312.1:0-3822 GCA_048620455.1 Chloroflexota bacterium
CGTGAAACGGTAACCGTTGATGTTTGTGTTACATCCATTTCCCCTACAGGCAGCAGTATAGCTGCCCTGTGGAAGCGCGGTAAATAGCGCTAACGTCATGTCCAGATACGCTACGACAGCGGCCTTCCTCTAATCTCGTTCCTCTCTCCACCGCTTGCCCTCTCCCGTTACCTGCCTTATGATTCAGGCGCCGGCGACAATGATGCAGGAGGCAGACGATGAAGGACGCCAGTAGCCTGGCAGGCGGCGAGCAGCAAGAAGCGTTATTACAGCTTATCGACGACGTCCGGTCGCAGGTAAAGGCGGTGGTGACAGGCGACCTGGCGCAACGCGTGCGGCGCATCTACCTGGTTGGTTGTGGCGACTCCTACTTTGCGGCCCTGGCTGTTCGCCTCTTTTACCAGCGTTACGTAGGGCTGCCGGTTGAACCCGTGGAAGCGATGGAGTTCTCGCGCTACGCGGCGCCGTACCTGGACGATGGCGCGCTGGTGGTCGGCGTCTCTAACAGCGGGCGCGTGTCGCGCACGGTGGAGGCGGTGCGACGCGCCCGGCAGCGGGGAGCAGATACGCTGGCAGCCACTGCCTACGCCGAGCGCCCCCTGGCGACAGAAGCACAGGCGGCAATAGTTGGCGGCCTGCCCAATGTCCGCGCCACGCTGTCGGCCCTGGAGAAGGCCGTGGCCCAGGGCCAGCTGGAGAGGGCGGCGATGGATTGGTCGGAGCCCGGCGCAGCGCAGCGGATGGCGCGCGAGCTGGGTATCGAGGGGGTGGATCTGTTAATGCTGGGCCTTGGCGCCTATTATGCCAGCGTCCTTATCCTCTATCTGCTCGGTCTGCGCCTGGCGGAGCTGCGCGGTCTGCCGGGCGTTTCCCCGGCCTCACTGCTGGAGGAGTTACGCCGTTTTCCGGCGATCATGCACAAGACGGCAGCGCGCCAATTGACGGCAACGCACTCGCTGGCCGAACAGCTTCGTGAGCACGACACCTTCCTGGCCCTGGGCGCCGGTCCTGCGTATGCTGTGGCGCTCCTTGCAGCGGCCAAGTTGTTCGAGCAACCGCATCTAAACGGCGTTCCCCAGCAACTGGAGGAATGGGCGCACCAGCAGTTCTTTTTCACACGCCCGGGCACGCCCATCTTCTTCATCACGCCCCCCGGCGCCAGCCGCGACCGCGCCCTGGAGCAGATGGCGGGTGCGCGCGACGTGGGGGCTACGGTTATCGCCGTTTGCGATGCGGATGACGAGGCGGTGACTGCCCTGGCCGATCACACGCTGCCGATCTATGGTCAGCTGCCGGAACCGTTTGCGCCGCTGACTTACGTGGTGCCCGGGCAGTTATTTGCCTTTGCCATGTTGCAGGTGAAGGGACAGCCGCCGCTGTCCCCGCCGTACACGCTGCAGAAGTTGATGGAAGTCAATCATCGCCAGATTTATCAGAGCAAAATATCGGAGGAGTAGGACGAATGGTGTACGAGGCGGTCATCTTCGACCGCGATGGTGTGTTGCTCGATTTTGATTTGCAGGCAGCCGAAGCGTTTTTCAGCCCCCTGGTTTCCGCGCCCCTGACTCAACTGATCGAGCTGTGGCGGGCCTACGGCCGGCGTGTGGGCTTTCCACAGGATCTGGAGGAGGAGCGCGCCTTCTGGCGTGGGGTGTGGCGCTATGTCTCCGACGAGCTGGAGCTTGATGAGGAGACGGAGGAACGCCTGCACCAATTTGACTACACCAGCATCCTCTACGCCTATGACGATGCCCTCCCGGCGCTCCAACTGTGCCGCCGGCACGGCCTGCGCACGGCGGTGCTCTCCAACTTTTCGCTGGCCAGTATCGATGCATCATTACAGGCTACAGGCCTGGCTAACGCCGTCGACTTTGCCGCAGCAGCTACCGTGATTGGCGCGTCAAAACCGGAGCCAGCGGCCTATGAATTCGTCACCGATTGCCTGGGAGTTTCGCCTACTGCCTGTCTATTGTTCGACAACAAGCAGAAGCACGTCGCCGGCGCTCGTCATCTGGGCATGACGGCCTATGTGGTTGATCGCCGCCGCCGGGAACATGATGTGGCGCGGGGGATAATCCGCGATCTGTCGGCACTGGAGCAGATTTTGCTGCAGGGATAGGCCCCTACTGTTGACCCTGATCGCAACCTAACTCGCCCACCTGACGGTCGACGTGCGCTGTTTTGTAGCGCCGTCGGCGACGGGACGAACCCTGATTCGCTCGATCTGTAGGGCCAGCCGCGCAGCGTGAACCAGGGAGTTGACCACACCTACCGGACGGTAGAGTCCCTTGCCGATCCACAGGCGTTCCACCGGACGCGACAGGCTGTGTTGCGCCAGGTAACAGGCCGCTCGTCGCAGGGGCGCGGGATCTGCCAGCTGGCCTCCGCGGCGGGCAGCAACCAATCCCAGCACCGCCAACGCCGTCTCCTCCAGCGTGGACCTCCCGGTGTATCCCCAGCCACCATCCGGACGCTGGTGCGCCAGGACAAACTCTATACAGTCGTTTGCGAGTTGATCATCCCAACCAAGCAGCGGTTCAATGACCCGCGATGTGGCGTACAAAGGCGACACATGCCACTTATCGTGCAGCATTCCCTCTTTGCGCATTTGCTCTCTGAGCCACAGTGTCAATTCGACCGCGATGCACTCGTGTTGCGCATCCCAGTTCGCCTGGCGAAAGGCAAAGAGACCGTGAACGGCTGCAGAGACTGACGGTGTGCGTTCGTCCGGATAGGTGTAATAATGTCCCTCTTCATCGTTCCAGAAGCGGAACAGCGGACGATCGGAGATGGACAGCCCGGCGGCGCGCAACACGCGGAAAGCGACGGCCGTGTCGTCTCCATCGTCCACGGGAAAGGCGCGGCTGTGAGACATACCGCTGGGAGAAGAGACCCAGTAATCGCGCAGCCAGGAGAGCATTGGCTGCAACATGGGGTCGCCGGGAGACAGGCCGGCTCGCAGGTAGTTGTCCAACGTCCACATCACTTCGAACCCCTCAATCGGATAACAGACGCCGGCCCCGCCATCGCTGAGGGAAACGACGCGGTCCAGGAATGCGGCGGCCTGTGGCGAATCCTGCCCGCTGTGGCGCAAGGCGCGCAGGTAGGCGGCCGTGGCCGACGGCGAGATAGCGATAGCGCCATACTCATTGAGCACTGCCTCGTCCACAGCCGCCAGCTGCTCCTCCGGCAATATCTCCATGTTGAACCACCACGTTCTTGGCCTGTCATACTCGACACGCAGCGCGCCGATGAGCGCGCTTTTCTGTGCGGCGATCTGCTCCACTCCGGCCCAGGCCTGCCGCGGTAGCTGCAGATTGAAGCGTGCAACTTCATCGGCAAGGCGCGGCAACAGCAGCTCAAACCCGATCGGTTCATGAGGCTCGTCGGCAAGATCGGGCGCATAGCGATGCAGAGCGGCGACCGCCTGTTCGATGCGCTCTCCGTCTGCGGGTTCTCCCCACTCCAGCAGGGCGAGCATGGCGGCGAGGGTTGAAATGGTGCGTTCATGCGCGTAGTAAACATGGGGATCACCCCATCCACCGTCGGCAAGCTGGTGTTCCTGTAGGTAAACAAGCGCCTGAGGCCACGCCGGCTGGGTGTGGTCATCCGCACGTGGCACGCGAGCCACCCAGGCCGTATCGTAGGAATCGGGCGCTGTGAGTCCACCTTTCTTGCCCAGAATGTCAACGTAGTGAGAGTTCTTCATTGCGGGCCTCTTTGTGAATGGTGTCAACGCGGCTGGGACAAGAGCCACATTGACGGTGGACATTGTTGACGTTAGCCTTATAAGGGGACGCACCCCGTGCCATTATCATCGTG
>JBMCFH010000313.1:0-3794 GCA_048620455.1 Chloroflexota bacterium
CACCTTTGCTCACCGTCTTTGGAGTCCTATTGGTTGTTCTGAACACGGCTGCGATTCTCATCTGGGTGGAACGTCGCCTGTTGGCCGTGTGGCAGGATCGTTACGGGCCGAACCGTGCCGGACCCTTTGGCCTGCTACAACCCCTGGCGGACGTCATCAAGTTGATGTCGAAAGAGGATTGGATTCCACCATTCGCCGACAAACCGGTGTTCATCCTGGCGCCCGCGATCATCTTCATCACGGCGCTGCTTTCGTTCGCCGTCGTTCCTTTCGCCCCCGGCATTTCTGTTGTGGACTTGAATATTGGCCTGCTCTTCTTTCTGGCGATGTCGTCGCTGGGTGTATACAGTGTGATTTTGGCCGGTTGGTCCTCAAACAACAAGTACTCGCTTCTCGGCGCCCTGCGCGCGGCGGCACAGATGCTGAGCTATGAGGTGTTTATGGGGCTCAGCCTGTTGGGCGTCGTGATCCTGACCGGCTCGCTAAACCTGCGGGAGATCGTGGAGGCGCAGCGGGGCCTCTGGTTTGTCGTGCCGCAATTCTTGGGGTTCGTGATCTTTATGATCGCGGGGCTGGCGGAGACCCATCGTCTGCCTTTTGATCTGCCTGAGGCGGAAAGCGAGTTGGTCGCCGGTTATCACTCTGAGTATTCGGGTATGAAGTTCGGCCTGTTTTTTGCCGGAGAGTACGTGGCCATTACGCTCGTTTCAGCCATGATCGTGACCCTCTTCTTCGGAGGATGGTTGGGACCGGTGCTGCCTCCCGTGATCTGGTTTGGCCTGAAGACTTTCTTCTTTATCGGCGTCTTTATTTTGATGCGCGCTTCGCTACCCAGACCCCGTTACGACCAGCTGATGGCCTATGCCTGGAAGTTTCTGCTGCCCCTTTCGCTGCTCAATCTTCTGGTGACGGGCGCCGTCGTGCTCATCGCCGGTTAGCGGAAGGGGTTGATGACTATTATGCGACGAGGAAACTCAACTTATGATTGAATATATTACGAGCGCAGCGCAGACGGCGTGGGAAGTTCTAAAGCACACGTTTCGCCCGCCGGTGACGATACAATATCCGGAGGAAAAGCCTTACCTGGCGCCACGCTACCGGGGGCGCATCATCCTTTCACGCGATCCCGACGGCGAGGAACGTTGTGTGGCCTGCTATCTGTGTGCCGTGGCTTGCCCGGTCGATTGTATTGCCTTGCAGGCCACGGAGCGGGAAGAGGATGGGCGCCGGTACCCTGAATTCTTTCGCATCAATTTCTCGCGCTGTATTTACTGCGGCTACTGTGAAGAAGCGTGCCCGACGTACGCCATTCAGCTGACGCCGGACTTTGAGATGGGCGAGTATGATCGCCAGAATATGGTGTACGAGAAAGAGGATCTGCTCATCGACGGTGAGGGTAAGTATCCCGGTTATAACTTTTACGAGATCGCCGGCCTGGAGTTGATAGACAAGGCCAAAGGTGCAGGTCCCAACGAAGAAGAGCCGGTGGACGTGCGTAGCCTGCTGCCATAACGAGATAGGGAAGTTAACATGGACATCGTCTTTTACCTGGCTGCGGCGATTGCTATTTTTGCCACGGTCATGGTGATCACCAGATCGAATCCGATTCATGCGTTGCTATACATGGTCCTGTCGCTGCTGTCCGTCGCGCTCATCTTTTTCGTGTTGGGCGCGCCATTTGTGGCGGCATTGGAGGTGATCGTATACGCGGGGGCCATCGTCGTCCTTTTCGTCTTTGTGGTTATGATGCTGGATTTGAAACGGGAAGTGGACGAAGCGGAGAAGGATTGGGCCCGCCCGCGGGCGTGGATCCTCCCTGCCGTGCTCGCCGCCATTCTCCTGGCGGAGTTGATATACGTCCTGGTGGTACAGCCGGGCGAGCCGGGTGTGACGGCGGTGCAAGGGCCACGAGAGGTGGGTCTGACGTTATTTGGTCCGTACCTGCTGGCGGTGGAGCTGAGTTCAATACTTTTGTTAGCCGGCCTGCTGGGCGCCTATCATCTGGGCCGCAGCCGTCCCTAAGGAGGGTGCATGGCAACAGTGGCGACAATTCCATTAGAGCATGGTCTGGCGGTGGCAGGTATTCTGTTCGCGCTGGGCGTTATCGGACTTGTGGTGCGCCGTAACCTGTTTTTTGTGTTGCTTTCTATCGAAATTATGCTCAATGCGGCCGGACTGGCCTTTATCGTGAGTGGCGCCCACTGGGGGCAGCCGGATGGCCAGATCATGTTTATTCTTATTCTGACGATGGCCGCCGCCGAGGTATCGGTGGGCCTGGCCCTGCTCTTGCACCTGTATGAGCAATTTCGCTCGCTCAACGTGGACGACGCCAGCCAGATGCGTGGTTAAGGATACCCTGGCCTATGACTTATCCCGCTGATTTTATAGCTCTATTGCCTTTCCTCATTCTGGCCACCTCAGCCGTGGTGGTCATGTTGGGCATCGCCATTGTGCGCCACCATCTGATGTCGTTTGTTATCGCGTTGGTGGGTCTGGCGCTGACGTTGCTTTCCTTGCCCCTGGCTGCAACTGAATTGCCGCGACAGGTCACGCCGCTGCTGGTGCTGGATGGGTACGCCCTCTTCTACATGGGCCTGGTGTTGGCGGCGACGCTCGTGGTGCTCATCCTCTCCTACCGTTACTTCAGCGGGTTGAAGCGCAACCCGGAAGAGTACTATATTTTGCTTTTGCTGGCGGCCCTGGGCGCCTCTGTGCTCGTCGCCAGCAGCCACTTCGCCTCCTTTTTTCTGGGGCTGGAGATCCTGAGCATCTCGCTCTATGTGCTTATCGCCTACTCCTATGATGTGGTGCATCGGGTGGAGGCGGCGCTGAAGTACCTGATTCTGGCTGCAGCCTCCGCCGCCTTTCTCCTGTTCGGCATGGCTCTGCTTTATGCCTGGTCGGGGACGTTGGAATTTGCCGCTATGGCTGAGGCTCACGCCACGCAGGGCACGAACGTGTTGCTGCTGTTGGGGCTGGGTCTGCTCACCGTGGGCATTGGCTTCAAGCTGGCCCTCGTGCCGTTCCATCTGTGGACGCCGGACGTGTACCAGGGCGCGCCCGCGCCGGTGACGGCTTTTGTAGCCACGGTGTCGAAGGGCAGCATGCTGGCCCTGGTACTGCGCTACTTCACGCAGCTAGGCTTCCACGAGCACCCGGAGTTGCTGGGCGGCTTCACCATTGTGGCCGTGCTCTCGATGCTGGTTGGCAATCTGTTGGCCATCCTGCAAAGCAACCTGAAGCGCATGCTGGCCTATTCGTCGATTGCCCACATGGGCTATCTGATGGTGCCCATCCTGGCTACGGGCGACCTCGTCAATCAGGCGGTGGCCTTCTACCTGGTGGCCTACTTCGCCGCCACGCTGTTGGCCTTCGGCATCATCACCGTGCTCTCCACGGTGGAGAAGGAGACGGAGGAGATCGAAGCCTACCGCGGCCTGTTCTGGCGCCGGCCGGGGCTGGCCCTGGGCCTTGCCGTCTCCATGTTCTCGCTGGCGGGCATTCCGCCCTCGGCCGGTCTGGTGGGCAAGTTTATCCTGGCGGCTACCGGCGTGCAGTCGGCGCTGTGGCTGGCGTTGGGCGCCCTTATCGTGGGCAGCGTTATCAGCCTTTTCTATTACGCGCGCGTGGCAATTATCGTGTTCTTCAGCAGTGAGGAGGAAGAAGTGCCGGCGCCCCTGGCCGCAGGCAGCGCCGCGGTGCTGGCTGTGCTGGCGCTCGCCGTCATCTGGCTGGGTGTATTCCCCTCGTCCATGACGGAGTTGATCACGACGGTGGTCGAGCGGCTGATCTAG